>NZ_BJXB01000003.1 GCF_007990775.1 Deinococcus cellulosilyticus NBRC 106333 = KACC 11606
TGTGGTTAAAAATCTGTATACACTTATGCAACTCGATGAACTGGATCGCAAGATCCTGGATCTTTTACAACACGACGCAAGGAGCACCTTGCAGGACATTGCCCGTCAGGTGGGCCTCAGTGCCCCTGGCCTGCAGAAACGCCTGACCAAGCTGGAGAACTCTGGCCTGATTCTGGGCCACCACACCCTGCTCAGCCGCGACATTCTGGGCTATGACCTGCTGTGTTTTGTGCAGGTGCACCTCAGTCACCATGAGCTTTCCAGGGTGCACCAGTTCAGAGAGGCCGTGCAGCACATGCCACAGGTGCTCGAATGTTACCACCTGACCGGAGACACCGATTACCTCCTGAAAGTGGTGGCAAAAAACCGCAAGGACCTGGAGCATTTTCTGGTCGAGGTGCTGACTCCCGCTCCCGGAGTGGACCGCATCCGCACCAGTCTGGTCCTGAACGAAGTCAAAGCCACCACCGCCCTGCCTCTGAATCCCGAGAACTGACCTCAAGCGCACTGCTGCCCTGCAGCATCAAGGAGGAACCCCATGACACAACTTGTGAGCCGTCCCATGACCGAGGAAGCCGATTTCCTCAAACTGAAAAACGTCGACCACGTGCACTTCTGGGTCGGCAACGCCAAGCAGGCCATGTTCTACTACTGGAAGGGGTTTGGCTTCAAACCCATTGCCTACAGCGGCCTGGAAACCGGAAACCGTGAATTTGCCAGCTACGTGCTGGAAAGCGGCAAGATCCGTCTGGTGGTCAGTGCGCCCTACGGCCCCACCAGTGAAATTGCCGCCCACCAGCACCTGCACGGAGATGGGGTCAAAACCATCGCTCTGGGTGTGGACGATGTCGATCAGGCCTACAAGGTGACCACCGAACGCGGAGCCAAATCCGCATGGGCTCCCCGCACTGAAAAAGACGAGCACGGGGAATACCGCACTGCCGCCATCTACACCTACGGTGAGACTTTGCACGTCTTCGTGGACCGCAAAGACTACCACGGTGCATTTGCGCCTGGATACAGACCCCTCCCGGAGATGCCTGTGGAATCCACTGGCCTTGCTGCTGTGGACCACATTGTGGGCAACGTGCAACTCGGCAAGATGGAACACTGGGTCAAGTACTACCACCACGTGATGGGCTTCCGTCAACTCATGCACTTCGACGATGAGGACATCTCCACGGAATACAGCGCCCTGATGAGCAAGGTCATGAGCGATGGCCGCATCAAGTTCCCCATCAATGAACCTGCAGATGGAAAACGCAAGAGCCAGATTGAGGAATACCTCGACTACTACATGACCCCCGGGGTGCAGCACCTCGCCCTGATCACCAGGGACATCCTCTCCACCGTGCGCAAACTGCGCGAAAACGGGATCGAATTCCTGCGGGTTCCAGACGCTTACTACGACGCCCTTCCTGAGCGTGTGGGCCAGATCAAGGAAGACATGGACACCATCCGCGAACTCGGGATTCTGGTGGACCGGGACGATGAAGGCTACCTGCTGCAGATCTTCTCGAAGCCTGTGCAGGACCGCCCCACCGTGTTCTTCGAGATCATCCAGCGTCATGGGTCCAGAGGGTTCGGCAAGGGGAACTTCCAGGCCCTGTTTGAGGCCCTCGAAATCGAGCAGGAACGTCGCGGGAACCTCTGAGGTCAGAACATGCCCTACTACCACAAGATGGGGGAGATCCCCCACAAGCGGCACACCCAGTTCAGGAAACCGGACGGCAAACTCTACCGGGAAGAGGTGATGGGACTCGAAGGCTTCAGTGGCATCCAGAGCATCCTGTACCACCACTTCCTCCCTCCCAGAATTGTTGAAACCGAGTACCTCGGAGACACAAAAGTTGAGTACCTGCCTTACGGGGCCATCCGGCACCGTGCCTTTCAGACCAAGACCTTTGAGGCCGGGGGTGACGCTCTGGCCTCCCGCAAAGTCCTGATGGGCAACAGCGATGTGACCCTCAGCGTGGCCCGACCCACCGAATCGATGGGCTACTTTTACCGCAATGCCCAGGCTTTCGAGGTCTGGTACACCCACGAAGGGGAAGGGGTCCTGGAAACCCAGTTCGGGAACCTGAGTTTCTCCGGGGGCGATTATCTGGTGATTCCTTTCGGGACCACCTGGAGAATGAAGCTGAATTCCAGCGAGGCCCGTTTCTTCGTGATCGAATCTCCCTCGCAGATCGTGCCCCCCAGACGTTACCGCAACGAGTACGGGCAGCTTCTGGAACACGCCCCTTACTGTGAACGGGACTTCAGGGCACCCGAAGAGCTCGTCACCCACACCGACAAAGGGGAATTCGAGGTGCGTGTCAAAGTCAGGGATGGCCTGAGCCGCCACATTCTGGACCACCACCCTCTGGACGTGATTGGCTGGGATGGATACCTTTTCCCTTACGCCTTCTCGATCCATGACTTTGAACCCATCACTGGCCGCATCCATCAGCCACCACCGGTTCACCAGACCTTTCAGGCGGATGCGTTTGTGGTGTGCTCCTTTGTGCCAAGGCTCTTCGATTACCACCCTCAGGGCATCCCGGCCCCTTACAACCACAGCAACGTCAACAGCGATGAAGTGATCTATTACTGCGACGGCA
Source organism: Deinococcus cellulosilyticus NBRC 106333 = KACC 11606 (assembly GCF_007990775.1). Classification (NCBI taxonomy): domain Bacteria; kingdom Thermotogati; phylum Deinococcota; class Deinococci; order Deinococcales; family Deinococcaceae; genus Deinococcus; species Deinococcus cellulosilyticus. The sequence continues at coordinate 2,604 of NZ_BJXB01000003.1, forward strand.
ACTTCATGAGCCGCAAGGGGATTGACCGCTATGACCTGACGCTTCACCCCAGTGGCATTCCCCACGGCCCTCAGCCTGGAGCCACCGAGGCGTCCATCGGTGCGAAAGAAACCCTGGAACTTGCCGTCATGGTGGACACCTTCCGGCCCCTGGACATCGCAAAAGACGCCATTGACTTTGAAAAGACCGGATACCAGAGCTCCTGGATGGAGGGGGATGGGGAGTGAACCCCATCAAAACCCTCCTCAGGCACATTGTGGATTACGCAGGACTCTATCCCCCTGCAGCCCTTCCCCTGCCTGAGGTGCTCAGGAATTATGCCCTTTACCAGCATTCAGAGGCCTCCTGGATGCTGGGCCGTCTGGTGATGGGCAGTGCCCAGCTTCCTGCTTTTCAGAACTTGCGGCCCAGCCTTCCCCCTGGACGCTGGCCCCTCAGTGTGCTGGCCCTGACCCCGGAGGACTGGGAGACCCTGACGGTGTGCATGCAGCAGGGACTTCCTGTGAAAGCCATTGAAACCCGGGCAGAGACTGCTTTGCAGGTCGCACAGGTGGCGGGCATGGGTCGCAAGCTGGGTCTGCGGGACATCTACATTGAAGTGCCATTGGATCAGCCTGAACTGCTGTCTGCCATTCGTGCCCAGGAGTGCTATGCGAAAGCCCGGACTGGCGGGGTGGTTCAAAAGGCGTTTCCTGATCCTGAATTGCTGCTGCACTTCCTGCAAGACTGTGTGAAGCTGGAACTGCCCTTCAAACTCACTGCTGGCCTGCACCATCCGGTGAGGGGATGCTACCGCCTGACCTACGCTCCAGACAGCGAAAAAGGCCTGATGTATGGCTTTCTGAATGTCCTGCTTGCCACAGCATTCACCCTGCAAGGCCTCCCAGAGCTGGCAAAAAAAGCCCTGCTGGAAGAGGACCAGGGTGCATTTCACTGGCTTTCAGATGGCCTGGAGTATGCTGGAGTGAAGATTCAAAATCCCCAGCTGGAACGGACGCGGGCCATGCTGCATGCTTTTGGTTCGTGTTCATTTACGGAGCCCCATGACGAACTTTTATCCACTGCCCTTGAACGAAACCCATGATCCAGACCTGAAGTCCTGGGTCGAATCTGCAAACGGACATCCCGATTTTCCCATCCAGAACCTGCCTTATGGGATTTTCTCTGTGGGCCGCGAAGCTAGACGGGTCGGGGTGGCCATCGGAGATTACGTACTGGATGTTTCTGCACTCGATGGGGTTTTTGCCCCCGAGGTGCAGGATGCTTTCATGCAACCCACCCTGAACAGGTTCATGGGCCTGGGGCGGGCCTGCTGGCAGGACACCCGCCTGCGCCTGAGCGAACTCCTGCGGGATGATTTTCCCAGCCCTTTTGAGTCCAGCCCGCACCTGCACCACCAGTCGGATGTGCAGATGCACCTGCCCTTTCAGGTGGGAGATTACACTGACTTCTACGCAGGAATTCACCACGCCACACGGGTGGGAAGCCTGTTCCGGCCAGACAACCCCCTGATGCCCAACTACAAGCATGTGCCCATCGGGTACCATGGGCGCTCATCAAGCATTGTGGTCAGTGGGACTCCCATCACCCGGCCTGCCGGGCAGATCCTGCCTGATCCAGCGCAACCTCCGATTTTCGCACCCAGCCGGCGTCTGGACTACGAATTGGAACTCGGGTTTGTGGTCTCGGGAGGGAACGATCTGGGAGAACCCATCTCCATTGAGCAGGCCCGGGAGCACCTTTTTGGGGTGGTGCTGCTGAACGACTGGAGCGCCAGAGACATTCAGGCCTGGGAGTACCAGCCACTCGGCCCTTTCCTGTCCAAGAACTTTGCCACCAGCATCAGTCCCTGGGTGGTGACTTTTGAAGCGCTGGCCCCATTTCGCACAGCTGCCTTCGTCAGACCTCCAGGCGACCCATCCCCTCTGCTTTACCTGCAAGATGAGCGGGACCGGATGCTGGGAGGGTTGGACATCCACCTGACGGTTTCCCTGCAGACCCAGAGCATGACCGAACCGCAACAGATCTCACAGAGCAGTGCCACAGACCTGTACTGGACTCCGGCGCAACTGCTGGCCCACCACACCTGCGGAGGCTGCAATCTGCGCCCTGGAGACCTTCTCGGCAGTGGCACGATCTCTGGGGCGGCACAACAAAATGCCGGATGCCTGCTGGAGATCACCATGGGAGGCAAAGACCCTCTTCCCCTCGCTTCTGGTGAGACCCGGTGTTTTCTGGAAGATGGCGATCAGGTGGTCTTGCAGGGCTGGTGTGAGAAAGAAGGCTTTGCCCGAATTGGGTTTGGAAACTGCTCAGGACAGGTGCTGCCAGCCAGGCAGATCGAGGCCGCTCAAACGGTGGAGCAATGAGCATGGAGCATGCACAGGACATTCAGGATTTCATTGAGGGCAGCATGGAGGGCTTGCGCCTTCAGACCGAAGCCCACCAGAACCTCTGGCATCTGGGGGAAGAAGAGCAGTGGAATGTGGACCTGCAGCAGGGCCAGATCCGCTGGACTTTTGCAGATGGAACGGTGGCTGTGGCAAACATTCAGGTGGTGGGCACCTTCAACCCACAGGACAGCACCTTCCTGTGGGGATGGGACCACCCTTCGGTTCCTCCTGCCCTCAGGGACCACGCTGAGAAGGTCAGGGTTTACGGAGAGGAACACCAGATCCCCACGTTCACCGAACGCACAATCACCTGCACTGAACTGCAGGCCTGGGAATTCACGGCTGTGGCTGCCAGGCTCGGAGGGGCCAGTGGAGCTTACAGAGGCAATGCTGGAGGTCCACTGGTCTTCATGACTTTTGGAGAGGTGCAGATTTCCCGGACCTGATGGCGGTTCTCCAAAAGAGAAGGCTGATATGATCAAAGGCATATGACATTGCACTCGCTCAAGCCTGTGCCCCCACCCTGGACCCTGATGGGGCGGGGTTTTGTATTTGTGTACCGTTTTTCCGATGATTTCATTCAGTCCAGTGGCTGGGTTCCTGCCCCTTTACAATCCAGGTTTTCTGGCGGTCTGGGTGCGGTGATGCTGGTGGATTATGCGACGTCTCCAGTGGGGCCTTACCAGGAGTTGCTTTTTGTTCCTGGCATGTTTTCCGGGCAGGACAACCGCAACCATTTCTCCATCACCAAGATTTATGTCTCCACGCTGGAGAGTGTGGTCAGTGGCTGGCACAACTGGGGCATCCCCAAAGAGCGTGCAGATTTCCGCTTTCAAAAGGACAGGGTGACGGCCCACCTGGGTGAGGACGCCATTGCAGACTTTTTTCTGCGTTCTGAGGGTCCTTTTGTTCCCCTGAATGCAAAGCCCCTGCAGCCAGATCTCAGGACCCTCCTGCAGATGTATGGGAGGCAACACCTGCTGACCACCCTTTCAGGGACAGGCTGGGTGCGCCCTGCCCGCCTGATGGCCTTCAAAGGGAGCAGTGATCTGTTCCCGGACCTGACCCACCAGCGGCCCATTGCAGGTTTTGAGGTCAAATCCTTCAACCTGAATTTTCCTGTGCCTGAGCGAAAAGTCCTTTGAACCCCAGATAAAGGGCCACCAGATACAGCAGAAAAGCCCAGAAGACCACCACCCGGGCGATGGCATCGTCTTGCTGAAGTCGGTTCAAAATCACCAGAATGTTCCACCAGTCATGGGTGTCCGGGTCATCGGTGATCAGAGGCAGGGTGCGTTCCTGTGCGTCCCGGATGTACACACTGACGTTGATCATGCTCTCTGCAGCCCACATCAGGGTCAGGCCGCTGGCATACAGGTCCCTGCGGTATGCAAAATAACCTGAACACAGGAGAGGAACCAGCACCTGATTCAATGATCCTCCCAGGTACATGAGGAGTTCACCTGAAAAGCCGAACAGCACATGCCCGGCTTCATGAAAGATCAGGTTGGCGTAATCCAGAAGGGAGTACGTCTCAGGGCGGAAAAAATAGAAAAGCACCACTGCCGCCATGAAGACCAGTCCTGCCCAGCGCACATAGAGCATGTCTCATGGTACGCATTTATTCGGTGCCAGGTCTGGGCCTCAGGTGCAGCTTTCGGAGTTCTGGTACAGTTGCGGCTGTTGCTGCCACCACCAGCAGGGTGACCATTCCCCCCACCCAGACTGCAGGTACGGTACCCAGCAAGTGTGCTGCAATGCCACTCTCAAATGCGCCAATCTCGTTGGAAGACCCAATGAACAGCAAGCTCACCGAAGCGACCCGACCCCGCAGGTGATCCGGGGTCCTGAGGCGCAGGATGGCCCTGCGAATCACCATGCTGACCCCATCAAAGGCACCACTGAAAGCCAGGGCAACCAGCGAGAGATAAAAGTTTTTGGATAAGGCAAACACAATGATGCTGACCCCGAACCCTGCAATGCAAAGCAGCAGGGTGCGTCCTGCATTTTCCACAGGTGGACGTTTTGTGGCCCACAGCATCACCAGCAAGGCACCCACCGATGGCGCAGCCACCAGAAAGCCCAGTCCTTTTGCACCCACATGCAGGATGTCGTTTGCAAAGACAGGCAGCAATGCGACTGCTCCACCAAACAGCACGGCAAAGAGGTCCAGGGCCATGGAACCCACCAGCACCTTGTCATTCCAGACGAATTTGACCCCATTCTTGATGCTCTGTCCAATGGGTTCACGCACCCGTTCCACTTTTGCTGTGGTGGGGCGAATCATGAAGATGCTCACCCAGGACACCAGAAAGAGAAAGGCAATCATCAGGTAGGTGCCTTTTGCTCCCAGCCAGTCATAAGCCAGACCACCCAGGGCAGGGCCGATGATGGAGCAGGCCTGCCAGGCGCTTCCCAGCCAGGTGGAGGCGTTGATGTAGGCCTTCATCGGGACCACCTGGGTTTCGAAAGCAGAGGCTGCAGGATCGCCGAATCCTCTGGCAATTCCCGCAATGAAAACCAGTGCATAAAGTCCAGACAATCCCAGGGTTTCAATGCTTCCAGAGAGCACCGCGAACAGCACCGCACAGACCACGGAAGCTCCACGGGTGATCAGCAGGATGCGTTTGCGGTCATGCTGGTCTGCAAAGTACCCTCCGAAGAGGGCCAGTCCAACTGCAGGAATGGCTTCCCAGAGGCCAAGCCAGCCCAGTGCAAGCGGACTCCTGGTGATCTGGTAGATCTGAAATCCAATCACCACGGCCAGCGCACGGCTTGCCAGCGAAGCACCAACGGTGGCGGCCATCAGGTAACGGAAGGCGGGGTAACTGAGGGCGTTTTCGGAGGCCTGCGGGACAAACTTGTGGGGTTCAGTCATGGGGGGTCCTGGGGATGAAGACTAGACGGTGTGGGCGCGGGCCAGATGGGCTTCCAGTCTGCGTTGCAGGGCACTGAAGATGGAGGAGAGGACCCAGTAGATCAGGGCTGCACTGAGAAAATAAGCCCGGCCATCGAAGGTGCGGGAGTAATTCTCGTAGGCGACCTTCATCAGCTCGGGAATGGTGATGACGCTGAGCAGACTGGTGTCTTTGAGGAGGCCCACAAAACTGTTCCCCATGCTGGGAAGGGCTGTTCGGAGGGCCTGGGGCAGGACCACCAGGCTGAGGGTTTGCAAATGGTTCAGGCCCAGCGACCTTGCCGCTTCCCATTGCCCTTTGCTGATGCCCTCAATCGAGCCCCGGATGGTTTCGCTCATGTAGGCCCCCACATTGAGGGCAAGTGCGAGGGTGCCTGCGAGCCAGACAGGAAAATCAATGAGGATGTCAGGCACCAGCTTTGGAAAGCTGGCGTCGATGGTCTGCCAGAAGGAAGGCACCCCATAGTAGGTCATGTAGATCTGGACCAGCAGCGGGGTCCCACGAATCACACTGACATAAAGACGTGCCAGCGGATCAAGAATGGGGGTGCGGCTCACGCGCAGCATGGCCACCACGAAAGCGATGATGACCCCGAGAACCATGCTGCCCACCGCGTAGGCCAGGGTGTAGCGGGTGGCAAGCACCATGGCTGGAAAAGCTGCAGCAGCGTTTTCCCACATCAGCTTCAGGTCACTGAAGAGGGTGTTCAGCAACTCCATCATGAAACGCCACAACCTCCCTTCGGAAAGGGAGGCTGGGTGAGAATAGGTTTACTGGTCTTTGGGAGCTTTGGAGACATCTTTGCCAAACCACTTTTTGCTGATTTTCAGGTAGGTCCCATCGTTTTTCATGTCGTCCAGGGCCTTGTTGACCGCAGCAGCGAATTTGGGGTTGTTCTTCTGGAAGGGAATCCCCATCTCGGTGGTTTCACCGATCTGCGCTGCGCCTTTGACCAGCAGACGGGTTTTGACGGTCAGGTAAGCAATCAGCAGGCTGTCGTTCAGGGCAGCATCAATGCGTCCCAGGCTCAGGTCGCGCAGGGTGTCCGGGGCGGCCTGATAGGTTTTCAGCTCAATGCCACTGATGGCTTTGGCCATGTCGTAGTAGTTGCTGCCTAGACCCACCCCGAGCTTTTTGCCTTTCAGGTCGTTGAGGCTCTTGAACTTGCGGGGGTCCCCTTTGCGGATGATCAGCTGTGCGCTGGACACGATGTAGGGTTTGGAGAAGTCCAGGATCTTCTTGCGCTCAGGGGTGATGGAGACCTGGTTGACGATCACATCGTATTTTCCAGCCTGCAGACCGGCAATGATGCCACTCCACTCGGTGGTGATGAATTCAGGCTTGACACCGAGGCGGGCTGCAAGTTCTTTTGCAATGTCCACATCGAAGCCGACCAGCTGGTTCTTTTCATCCCGGTAGTTGAAGGGAGGGTAGGTGCCTTCGAGGGCAATTTTGAGGGTGCCACGGTCTTTGACCGTGTCCAGAAGTTCTGCGTGGGCTGCGCTGAGCAGCAGGAGGCTGAGGGCCATCAGGGTCTTTTTCATGGTTGTTGTCCTTTCGGGGAGAACAGATCTTCCGAAGTCGTCGTCATCATAAGATTAATTACAATATCTGTCAACTATTCAAATGGCTTGGCTCTGGTGTCTTGAACCTGACAAGAAAAAGTCCTCCACATGGAGGACTGATTTTAATCGGATGGGCCTTGAAAAACATCAAGATCAGGTACAAAAGATCAGAAGCAAAACCGATGTTTACTTGCTGCTGGCCGTAATGCTCTTGGTAAAAGGCACCTTGCCAATCAGCTCACTGGTGAAGTTCAGCTTGTTGGGAAGCACGCCCAGTTTGTAGAAGGTGTCCGCTTCCTTCTGGAGGTAATTCAATTGACTGGTCGGGAAGGGGGTGATGCTGTAGTTGCCAGATCGCAGCAGCACGGTTTTCAGGATGTCTCTGGGAATCCCGAGGTCCTCATTCCACAGGTCCACCAGTTTGTCGCGGTTTTTGTTGGCCCAGTCTGCCGTGCGTTTGAGTTCGGCCAGCAGGTAGGAGAGGGCTTTCTTCTTGCCTGGGTCTTTGAGCACTCTGTCCACGGTGATCCAGTAGCCCACCCCATCGGTCAGGCCTTTGCTGTCCCGGATCACCCGCACATTGTTTCCGGCCTGTGCGATGGCGTAGAAGGGGTCCCAGATCACCCATGCATCCACAGCTTTGCCTTCCAGGGCACCACGGGCCTCGGCAGGGGGCAGGTTCACGATCTCCACATCATTGAGGTCCAGCCCCACTTCCTGCAAGGCCAGCTGGATCAGGTAGTGGGAGGCAGAACCACGTTGCAGGGCAATTTTCTTGCCTTTCAGGTCCTTCACTGTCTTGATGGGAGAATCTTTCGTCACCAGAATCGCACTGCTCTTGGGATCTCGGGTCTTGGTGATGCCCACATACTTGATGGGGGTTCCTGCAGCGAAAGCAAAGATGCTGGGGGTGTCACCTGTAGAACCAAAATCAATGGCTCCTGCCCGCTGGGCTTCCAGCAGTTGAGGGCCTGCAGGGAACAGGTACCACTCGTACTTGATGCCCAGTTTGGCCGCCTCATCCAGCCATCCCAGGGACTTCAGGGCTGTGGGGAGACCCCCTTTCTGGTAACCGATTTTGAAAACAATGTCTTCAGCGTGGGCGATGGAACCGAGCGTGAGGAGTGCAAAAGCGGCAAGCAACTGTTTTTTCATGGTGAACCTCTGGTGTTTGAAATTGGAACTCCAGTGAAGGAGAAGTTTGATGAAAAAGCCTGCACCTGACCGTGCAGGCGGACATGAGGAAGTTTGTTCAGCTCTTTAAACTCTGGGACAGTGTGCACCTCCCCACCCCGGGATGGGAGTTCTCGGCCCCGGAGTGATGGAAAATCGCGTACCAATTAAAGGAGAGGAACGAACGAAGAATTTCTGGGTTCAGTAAGACACGGCGAGTCGTTTCTCAGACTCTTTGACCTGCAGGACGCCCGTCTGGGTCTTGCCGATGGCCGGGAACAGCAGTTCTGCAGTGTAGTAGGCTTCTTCAAGGTGAGGGTAGCCAGACAGGATGAAGGTGTCCACCCCGATGTCCTGGTACTCGTGGATGAGCCCAGCGACGTTCTCAGGGTTGCCCACGAAGGCGGTGCCTGCCCCTCCACGCACCAGACCAATGCCAGCCCACAGGTTCTTGTGGATGACCAGTTTGCTGCGGTCTCCACCGTGTAAGGCGATCATGCGACGCTGACCTTCGGAGTCGCGGGTGGCCTGGGCCTGCTGTGCCCTGCGGATGGTTTCATCGTCCAGTTTCTCGATGAGTTTGTTCGCCACAGACCAGGCTTCTTCTTCGGTTTCACGGACGATGATGTGAGCCCGGACCCCGAAACGGACTTTTCTGCCCGCCAGTGCCGCCTGCTCAGCGACCCGCTCGATCTTCTCTCTGGCAATGTGGGGAGGCTCCCCCCAGGTCAGGTACACATCGGTGTAATCCGCCGCCACCTGAATCGCGGGCTCACTGCTGCCCCCGAAGTACACCGGAGGAAGGGGTTGTTGCACCGGACCGAACTGCAGTTTGCCTTCCGTGATCGACAGGTGCTCTCCCTGAAAAGACACACTCTCTCCCTGCAGCAGGGCACGGAACACGTGCACCCATTCTCTTGTCAGGGCGTAGCGTTCATCCTTGTCCAGGTAGCGCTCGGGGAGGCCTTCGGCGAGGAGGGCTTTGTCTCCCGAGCCACTGACAAGGTTGAGAGAGACGCGACCGTTCGAGATGCGGTCGAGTGCGGCGGTCATGCGTGCAGCGAGGGCAGGACTGATGAGCCCGGGCCGGACAGCAACAAGGAATTTGAGTCGCTGGGTGAGGGGGGCGAGTGCGCTGGCGGTGATCCAGGCTTCTTCACAGCCGTATCCGGTGGGGAGGAGTGCGCCGTCAAAGCCGAGGGTGTCTGCGGCGAGGGCGACACTTTTGAGGTAGTGAAAGTCGTTGGTGCGTTTCTGGTTGCTGCTGCCCAGATGGCGACCATCCCCACTGGTGGGAATGAACCAGAAAATGTCTGGCACGTTTTTGGAAATCTGCTGGGTCATAAGACTCCTTTCAGCACCTGTGGGTGCAGGGAAGGGGATCTGCTGTCATTGGCGGTGGGTGCACCGCTTGCTTGAGGTGAAGATTAGAATAGATTACATAAATTGTCAACTATTGTCCTGAAGCTCCTGATTGTTCAAGATGGGCGAACTGTGGTTTTTGCTGATATTCAGCCGAAAAACCATCATCTAGGTCAAAATCCAGAAGTTGTCCAGAAGCCTGCCATCTGGTAAGCCTAGATTATTGTTGATTTAATTTGTAATCTTTTGCTAACCTGTGTTACAGATTCACCCTTCAAGGAGCACACATGACCACACGCAAATTGGGACCTTTAGAAGTCAGCCCACTGGGCCTCGGATGCATGGGCATGTCCCAGTCTTATGGCACCACCGATGACGCCGAGTCGATTCGCACGCTGGATTACGCTCTGGACCACGGCATCAACTTTCTGGACACTGCCGATGTGTATGGTCCCCACACCAACGAGGAACTGCTGGGCAGGTACCTGCAGGGGAAAAGAGACAAAGTCGTTCTGGCCACCAAGTTTGGCATCCACCGCACCCCCACCGAGTACTTCGGCATCAATGGCAAGCCAGAATATGTGAAGCAGGCCATTGAAGGGAGCCTGAAGCGCCTGCAGACCGATTTTATCGACCTGTATTACCTGCACCGGGTCGATCCCAATACCCCCATTGAAGACACTGTGGGAGCACTTGCCGAACTGGTTCAGGCCGGACTGGTGCGCTACATCGGCCTCTCTGAGGTTTCTCCCGGCACCCTGAGACGTGCCCACGCCGTGCACCCCATCACTGCCGTGCAGAGTGAATATTCCCTGTGGACCCGTGATCCTGAAGATGGGCTGCTCTCCACCCTGAGAGAGCTTGGGGTGGGTCTGGTGGCCTACAGTCCTCTGGGGCGCGGCTTTCTCACTGGAGCCTTCAAAACCCCTGACGATTTTGAACCCACAGACAACAGGCGCAACCATCCCCGCTTCCAGGGTGAGAATTTCTACAAAAACCTGGACCTTGCCAGCCGCATTCAGGATTTCGCCCATGAAAAAGGTGCGACTCCCGCGCAGGTGGCTCTGGCCTGGGTGCTGTCCCAGGGGCAGGACATCGTGCCCATCCCTGGCACCAAACGGGTCAAATACCTGCAGGACAACCTCGGCAGCCTGAATGTGCAGCTCACGCATGAAGAACTTGCACAACTGGACCGCATTGCACCACTGGGCATTGCTGCAGGGGACCGTTACCCCGACATGAGCGCCATCAATCGCTAAAGACAAAAAAACACAAATGGAGAGGGGAAGGCAGGTTATGCTTCCCCTATGCGTGTTTTGCTCACCGGTTTTGAACCCTTCGGGGGAGAACAGATCAACCCTTCATGGCTTGCTGTGCAGGGGGTATCTGCCCTTGTGCCCCATCTGGACATCGTCTGCCACCAGCTTCCCACAGTTTTTGGAGCGGCCCTTGAAGAACTGAGGGTGGCCATTGAGGACCACAATCCCAGGGTGGTGATCTGCACCGGACAGGCCGGAGGCAGGCCCTGCATCAGTCTGGAACGGGTGGCCATCAACCTGATGGATGCCCGCATCCCGGACAACGCCGGACAGCAGCCCCTGGATGAACCCATCTTTGAAGGTGCTCCAGCGGCTTACTTCACCACCCTGCCGGTCAAGCGCCTCAGGCAGCGGATGATCCAGGAGGGCATCCCTTCAGAAATCAGCTACACGGCTGGCACTTTTGTCTGCAACGACGTTTTTTATGGCCTGATGCATGACCTGTCCACCCGCTCTCCAGGCATCATCGGTGGTTTTGTGCATGTGCCGTACCTGCCCGAACAGGTGGCTGCCCGGACCTGGGAACCCAGCATGTCCCTTTCAAACATCACCCGGGCCCTGGCGATTCTGGCCGAAGAAAGCACAAAGAACCCCGAGGACATTCGCGCCCTCGGGGGAACCATCTGTTAAACCTCCCCCTGGTCAGGAGGAGAAAAGCGCAGCGAAGAGGGAGATTAAATCTCCCCCTCTGTAGGGGGAGAAAAGCGCAGCGAAGAGGGGGTCATTCCCATCCAATCTCAGGCATGGTCAGAAGCTGTTCAGGAGACAGGTCTGAGAAGATCTGATACTGGATGGTGTATTCGCCGGGTTCCACATTCCCGAGACGGAAGGTGTTGCCACTGAGTTCGGCATTGACCCCTCTGCTGGTCACATTGCTGCGGGTGGTGAAGGTGTCACTCTTCGGCAGGGCGTCCACGATGCTGAGGTTCTTCACCGCTTTTTCGACACTCAGGTTCAGGGTGATGTTGTAGGCCTTGCCATCGAAGCTCAGGGCTTTTTTCACCCGAACATGGCTGTTCTCCTGCTTGATGCCACTGATCACCAGGCTCAGGGGGCGCACCTGCACAGCATTGGTGGTGCTCAGTCCACTCAGGTCCAGGGTTCCGGTGACATTGCCGTTGGCGCACGCTTTCGCCACAAAGGACACCGTGAGAGGGCTGCCATCCGACAGGTTGCCCGTGGTGGAGGTAGGCACATTGGCGGTGATGCCCTGCGGAAGAGAGACACTCAGGGTGCTCTTGATCGGGTAGGGGAAAAGGGTTTTTGCCACGGCATTGATCGAGGTGTTCCCACAGAAATCCACCACATCCGGGCTGGTGGACACAATCACTTCGGTGTTCACCCGGTATTCCAGGGTCACGGTGTTTTCCTGCTCAATCACCACGGTCCCTGTCTGGGTGAAGGTGCTGGACCCGGGAATCTCGGTCGGAATCACAGTGTAGCCCCCAGGGGGCAGGCTGATGCTGATGGGTGTTCTTGCGGTGATGCTGCTGGTGCTGGTTGCAGGGGTATTGGGATCTGCCGGTGGATTTTCTGTTGCTGGAGGGGTTCCATCCACTGGAGGGGTGGTGTTGATGGGGGTTCCACCAGGGTTGGCCGTGAGCTGGAAAGGAATCCCATTGAGGGGCACCCGGTTCTGCCCGATCACAGCCACCGCATTGACTTTGAGTTTGCCCTCATTGAGTTTCGCCACAAAGCGGATTTTGGCTGGAGCCTGTTCCACACAGACCGAGGTGTTGCTCTGAACGTTCCCTTTCCCTTCCACCACGCTGGAGCCCACAGGAATGTAACTCTTTGGGAGCACAGGAACAGCACACCAGTTGCGGTTGTTGGTGAGGGTGTACCCGGCATTTGGAATCGGTCTGCCCTGGGGGTCCACCACTTCCACGGTCACAGTGGGGGTGAGTTTCACTCCGGTGGGTGTGGCAAAAGGAGGCACAATCCCGTTGAAGGGCTCATTGTTGACGGTCAGTTTCAGGTTGAAGGCATTGGAGTACTGGCTGGGTTTTTCGGGAATGCGGGCATAGATGCTCCAGGTGCCCAGCAGATCCTGCGTGACCTGAAAGCGGTCCGTGGCACTCTTGCCATTGTCAGAGGTGGTCAGGCGGTACCGCTTGCCATCCGGTGCATCTGCATAGAGTTCCAGATCTGCATTGCCATCCCCGTCATAGTTGATGATCTGGATTTCCCTGCCCAGCATGAAATCGGGCACATTCAGCTGTGCGGCCAGCATGTACTGGTCCGGACGGCCACGGGCATTGATGGTGAACTGGTCGGAAAGCAGATTGAAGCCCCCCGCCAGACGCAGGGCGTAGGCGTTCTTGCCTTTCCCTTCGCTGTTGACCTTCAGGGTGTAGGTGCCTGCAGGAAGCGGTGTGCTGATCAGGCGCTCCCAGGTGTGTGCAAGGGTGTTCTCGTACCGCCGTTCAAAGACCTTTCCATTGGGCCCGGTCAGGGTGATGATCGAGGCAAAAGGCAGGTCCTTGCCGTAGATCTCATCTCCGTAGTACCCGGTGGTGGCCCTTCCATTCACATAATCGTTGAGGTTGAGCCCAGGTGAATACACCTCCAGATTGATGGGGGTGTTCTTCTGGGCGTCGGTGATCACGAAGGTGTAGGTTTCCCCTTTGGTGATCCAGCCGAAGCCGTCTCCCACGTTCACCAGGGGCAGGGTGCCGCCCGTCTGGGCAAAGGCCACCATCGAAGAAAAAATCATGCTGCTGATCAGGTGTTTCTTGAGTCGCATATGCACCCATCTTAAAGTGTTCCCTTTGCTGCTTTGTAAAGGAAACATTAATGCTCCTGCCATGTTGACGAACTTCCTCCAGAACATCAAAAGAACCTTTCAGGTGCAGGGTCAGGTGAAGCAGGTGAGAAGAATTTTCAATTTTTCACCTCTTCCTGACGGATGCGTCCCCCGGAACTCATGATGACTTTCAGTGCCCGTTCTTTTTTCTTCAGCAGGATGCTTCCCGCAGCAAAGCCTGTTCCTGTCTGTTTTGGAAAGCCTGCAGGACTCCACAGCATGTTGCCTGGAAAGGTCATCTGGTAATTCAGCCCCTGGTACTCTGCAGTTCTCCAGGTGCGAAGGGGAGCTTCCTGCACATCACAGGTGCCACTCTGGTTTTCATCCAGACAGCTGAGGATGTCCTCGGGACGGAAATCCATGAGCACTTCCGCATTCCGTTTGATGGCCTCCATGCGGGCCTGCTGCAGCACCAGTTGCAATTCATTGCCTGCACGCCTGAGCAGCATCCCATCTGGATTGTTGCGGGACAGAAGAACCAGCAGCAAAATGCCCACAATGCCCATCACGACAATCAGTTCCAGTAAAGTCATGCCATAAGGTTTCACCCCTCCAACCTGACAGATTGGAAGGGTGAATGGTGTGCTCATGCGCAGATTTCAGGCAGTGCCCGGATGGGGGAGAGGGGTTCTCACTTGCCAAAGAACTCGGGCAAGTCCTCCCGGGTGATCAGGATGTCTCTGGGCTTGGAGCCCTGGTGTTTGCTGACAATGCCCATCGCTTCGAGCATGTCCATCAGTTTTCCTGCACGGGCGTGGCCCACACTCAGGCGGCGCTGCAGACGGGACACGCTGCCCTGCCCTTCCTCGATGCAGATCTCTGCAGCCTGACGGAGCAAAGGATCGGAGAAATCCATCGGACCATTGGCTTTGGGGCCTGCTCCGCCTTCATCGACCCCATCAAAGTCGGTGCCGTAAGCCTCGCCGAACCAGTCCTCGAAGAACTGGCGGCGCAGGTAATCGTTGATGCGCACGGTTTCACCCTCGGAGATGTACGGTCCCTGCAGGCGCACAGGTTTCACCAGTCCGGGCTGGTAGAACAGCATGTCCCCCTGTCCGGTGAGGCGTTCGGCTCCGGTGTTGTCCAGAATGGTGCGGGAATCGTGGCTGCTGGACACTGCAAAGGCAATGCGGGCAGGCACGTTCACCTTGATCAGGCTGGTCAGGATGTCCACACTGGGACGCTGGGTGGCCAGCACAAGGTGCATTCCGGTGGCGCGGGCCATCTGGGCCAGGCGCATGATCGCACTTTCCACTTCCTTGGGACTGGTGATCATCAGGTCGGCAAGCTCGTCAATGATGATCACCATGAAGGGCAGTTCAGGCTCACCAATCTGGCGCATCTTGGCGTTGTACTGCTCCAGATTCTTGGCCCCGACCTGGCTCATCATCTTGTAGCGCCGTTCCATGTGCGCCACCGTTCCAAGCAGCACGCCTGCGGCATCTGCAGGATTGGTGACCACAGGGCGAATCAGGTGAGGGATGCCGTCGTAGGGGGTGAGTTCCACCATCTTGGGGTCGATCATCACGAAACGCAGTTCCTGGGGCAGGTAACGGTAAAGCAGGCTCACGATCAGGGTGTTCACGCACACCGATTTTCCAGAGCCCGTGGACCCTGCAATCAGCAGGTGGGGCATGCGGGCCAGATCGCCCACATACATCTCTCCGTCAATGCTTTTGCCAAGCACGATGGGCAGTTTGGCTTTGGAGTCCCCAAAAGCCTTGGAGGCAATCGCCGCATGGAAAGTGATGGGTTCACGCTCGGCGTTGGGCACTTCCAGACCGATCACGCTTTTGCCGGGAACGGGCGCTTCCACACGCACCCCACCCACAGCGAGGGCGCGGGCCAGGTCATTGCTCAGACCGGAGATGCGGGAAATCTTCTCGCCGGGAGCAGGTTCAATCTCATAGCGGGTGACCGTTGGACCCCGCGCATGGTCCACCACCCGGGCCTGCACCTTGAATTCTGAGAGGGTCTGGCTGATCAGGTCGGCACGTTCACGGGCCATCTGGTCCAGAATGCGGCGGTCCTGGGTGGTGTTGGGAATGGGATCAAGCAGGTCCGGGGTGGGTTTGGTGGCAGGAATGGCCCCCACAGTGGGTTGAGGGTCTTTCAGGTTGGCTTTTGGCTGCTGGGGCTCCAGAGGGTTGGAGGCCTCAGCAGGATCATCTTCTGGTTCTTCTGCTTCCATCCAGGGAGGGGTTTCTTCCTCTTCTCTGGATGCAGGCGCAGGAGGAGTGTAGGTGGGAGCAGGAACAGGATCAGCAGAGATGGGGGTAGGGTCCTCGAAAGAGAACTCCAGGCTGCTGAAATCCAGATCAAATTCCACGTTCTCTGCCACTTCGTTTTTTGAGGCAGGAACAGCCGGAGACCCTTGCAGGTTTTCCAGGCTCTTCTCCCACCAGCCAATTTCGCGCAGGGTTTTCTTGAAGTTCTGGGTGAGTTTCTTGGCGAGTTCGCTGTCCAGCACCAGACCCTGGGCGTGGGCTGCGACTTCCACCAGAAACTCCATCCAGGGAACAAAAATGTCCACCTGCTGCTGCCATGCTGTGACTGCCTTGCTGGTCTGTTTCCAGGACAGGGTGCGGCTTTCCTGCTGGGACAGCACCTGCCTCAGTTGCACGGCCCGCACATTTCCGGAGAGGGTCTTGATGTTCATGTCCCGCTCGCGGTTCATTTTGCGGATGGTTCCGAGAAGCTCGTTGTACTCGCGGGTCAGCATGACCCGGTGCCCTTCCATCAGCTGTGCACTCTGCAGTTCCAGCTTCAGAGGCCTTTCGAGTTCATGCGGCAGTTCTGGCAGGGGATATTCTTCTTCCTGCAAATGCTCGGTGATCTCGCGGGCTTTTTTGGTGGAGAATTCCTGCAACAATTCCTGGGTGTTGTTCAATTCCTCTTCAAGCTGCAGTTTCTCTTCAGGGGTGAAATCGGGAATGTTCACCTTGGCCTTGCGCAGGGTGGTCAGCCAGACTTTCAGTTCCTGAGCAGAGGGGTAGAGGCTCATCAGGGCTTCGAGTTCCTGCTCATGCACCCGGAGTTTTCCGTACAGCTTGCGTTGCTGGGAATTCAGTTCGGTGGTCTGCGCGAGGCCCACCACCCGTTCACTGATCAGGCGAAAAAAGGCAATCAGCAGGCTGAAAGGGGGAAGCAGGAGCAGCACCTCTGCACCCAGCGTCACACCCACCAGGGGCAGCAGCAAACCTCCCCAGCTGATGCTCTGGCGAATGGGTTCGGTGATGTACCCCAGCCACTGCCCTCCTGAGAGGGGCTCAATGATGTTGCTGGCAAGCAGGCCAGACACCAGCAGGATCAGGCTGGCAATCACCTGACGGGAAATGGTTTTTGGGCTCTTCTCCATAAAGGAAAGCACCCCGTACACAATGGGATACAGGGGAATGGCATATGCCGCCCAGCCCAGATTGTCCTTGAGGTAATCCCGGACGGAAGTGCCCAGCCCTCCGGTGTACTGACTGGGGGCATAAATGCACAGCATGCAGAAGAGCGCAACGGCGAAAAGCACCAGTCCGTACACCTCGTGGTTCCCCGGTTGAACAGGCACTTTCTTGCTTTTGCTGGCGGATTTTATGCGTTTGGTCACCACTCAAGAATACCATGCAGCACATCTTCATGTATTTGAGCAAAATACTTTGGTGAGTATGATGCCCAGAGTCGAGAGCCGAGGGCCGAGGGCGTATCCTGAAGCCAGTGCTTTTGCTCTGGAAAGCCCTGGAAGCATGAACAAAAGATGCAGTGCTTTTATCAAACGCAGCAGCCTCGAATCTCCTTCTTGACAGCATTAATCTTGAAATCTACCTTGCTCTCGGCTCTGTCTTGGCCCTGACTCCGTGCTCCCCAGGCGGCTGGGTCGCACTGGGCCGCCGGCTCTCGGCATTGCATCTGAAATCCATTAAAATGAAACTGTGAAAGAGCTGTTTTCTGACCTGTGGCGCATCGCAAAAATCCTGTTCATGGCCTCTGCTGTCCCTCTGGCCATTTATCTGTTGCTGCTGTGGATCGGTGTCTTCAAGTAGGGAAAACCCCAAACGTGTGATTGTTTAAGGAAAACGACAGATTTTTTCGTGCACAATGGGCCTAACCGGGAGGTGGTGTTGTGATCCTGCGAATTCCAGAGGTGCTGTGGAAAGAACTGTGGAGCCATGCATTCCGTGATGCACCCAGGGAATGTGTGGGATTGCTGGCCGGGAACGGCAACCTTGTGCAGGCAGTGTATCCGCTGATCAATGTGGCCCATGATCCCACCCGGCAGTACTTTGCCGATCCTCAGCGTCTGGTGCGGGCCATGAAGGTCATGCAATCTGAGGGGATGGAACTGCTGGGAATCTACCACTCTCACCCCAATGGCCCGAGTGTGCCCAGCATGACCGACGTGCGCAATGCCGAATATGACGTGCCTTACCTGATCCTCAACCTGCGGGATGCTGAAGTGGGAGCCTACCTGCTCCCGAGCAAGGAGCAGGTGGACGTGCAGGTCGCCTGAAAAAACTCAGCGCTTGGAAGCGGTGAGAGGGGAGAGCACCCGTCTTACACCAACAACACGCCTGGCGTAATAGGTGTTGGTGACGTCATCGATGGAAACCCGTTCCAGATAACTGTTGGCATGGATGAACTGGTTGTCGCCCAGATAGATGCCCACGTGTGAAACCCCGTGCCCGAGGGTGTCAAAGAAGATCAGGTCCCCTTCTTGCATCTCCTGGCGGTCAATGGGCTGACCCACCTGCGACTGTTCCATGCTGGTTCTGGGCAGCCTCACTCCAGCCTGCTGCATGACCAGCAAGGTGAAAGAGCTGCAATCCAGGCCTCTCAGGGGATCATTTCCTCCATAGATGTAGGGCAGGTTGAGCAGGCTCATGGCATAATCCCGCCAGGGATTGGGGTTGGTGCTGACGATGTTCACCAGATTGGAAGGCTGGGGAATGTTCTTGAGGGTGCTCGGGAGAATCAACACCTGGCCCACCTTCAGGTCTGTGTCGGTCAGGCCGTTGGCTTCCTGAAGTGCGCCCACCGTGGTGGAGTATTTGCGGGCCAGGGCACTCAGGGTGTCACCCCTTTGCACAGTGTGGTGCTCAGGATCGATGACCGGAGTGATGGTGGTTGCATTTTCCACCACCTGCACAGGTTTCACGGTGACTTTCTCTTGCTCTGCAGAGGGCTTCACTGTGGACATGACTTTGACAGGAACAGGCTCAGCCTTGACCTCTGCTTTGATTTCTGTTTTGGCCTCAGGCTTCACTTCGGGCTGTTTTGCAGCAACTGCGCTTTCAGGAGCAGGCTGAATTTTTGCGATCAATTGCAGGGTCTGGCCCACATCCAGTGCACTCTTCTCCAGGGCGTTCCAGGTCATCAGGTCATCCACTGTGACCCCAAACCTGCGTGCCAGATTGTACAGATTGTCCCCTTTTTCAACGGTGTAAAGGGTGGGATTGTTCAGGACAGGTTTGACTTTGACCGCTTTGACTGGAGCCTGGGCCACCTCGGGAGTGGTTTTCACGGGCTCGGTTTTCACCGTTTCCACAGGTTTGACAGGGGACTTCACAGTCTCCGTTCTGACCTCGGTTTTGGTCTCAACCTTGACTTCAGCCTTGACCTCTGGTTTGACCACAGGAGTGGTTTTCACCTCAGTTTTCGCAGGTTCTGCTCTGGTTGTTTTTGCGTCAGCAGGCGTCACCGGAGATTTGGGCTCGGGTTTGACCTCTGATTTGGTTTCCGTTTTGGCTGGAGGAACAGGCTTGGTGTTGGTGACCTTGACTTCTGGCTTGACCGGAGCAGCCACTTTTTCTGGAGGTGCAGACAGTTTCAGGACCTGACCGATGTCCAGATCGTTGCCAGTGAGCCCGTTCCACCGTTTGAGGTCCTCCATGCTGAGCCCGTATTTTCTGGCAATTCCAAACAGCGTTTCCTGTTTGGCAACAACGTGCTCTTTTGGATGGGTGGTGATGGGAGCAGAAACAGGACCAGCTTTGGCATCTGGCACCTGAATCACCTGTCCAAGGGTGAGTTTAGGCTCCTCTAAATGGTTGAGCTTCATGAGTTCTTCGACACTGAGGCCGAAGCGTTTTGAGAGGCTGTAAAGCGTGTCATTCTTCTGAACGGTATAACTGCCCGCCTGGGCGGTGGAAAGCAGCAAAAGAACACCCAAAACACTGAGATTGGAACGCATGACCTTCCCATCATAAGCACAGAAGTGTGTTCAGAAGATGTGAGGCCTTCATGATTCCTCATGGTGTGAAGCATCTCTTTTTTAAGAAAACCCCAATGGTGTGACTTTTTCGGTTTAAGCCAGCTTGCTTAGTCAGGGTGTGCACAATGCAGGCTTATGATGGCCCTATGAACGGCTTGCATCAGTGGCGGCAACGCACCTTCCAGGCCCTGATCCACACCGATTTCAGGGTGTACTGGTACTCCCAGATCCTCAGCCTGCTGGCCAGCTGGATTCAGACCACCGCCCTCTCCTACCTCGTGCTGGAACTCACCCCCTCCAGTCAGGTGCTGGGCTGGGTGAATGTCGTCCAGTTCACACCCACCCTGCTGTTTTCCCTTTTTGCGGGTGCACTGCTGGACCGCATTTCCAAGAAAGCTGTCTTGCAAGGGACACAGGTGGCATTCATGCTGATTGCCATTGCTTCTGGTGTTTTGATCCATACCGGACTGATCACCCTGCCCCTGATTTTTGTGATGTCTGCCCTGACTGGGTTTGCCAACGCCTTCAACATGCCCGCCAGACAGTCCCTGCTCGCAGAGTTTGTGCCCAGAGAATCGCTTCCCAACGCCGTGGCCCTCAACAGTCTGGCCTTCAACACCTCCCGCACCATCGGACAGGCCCTGTTTGGTCTGGTGGTTCCCCTCGGGGTGTTCATGCTGGCAGGTGGAGACGAGCACGCCATCAGCCGACTGGCTTTCCCGTTCTACCTGAACGCCCTCACCTTTCTGGGGGTGATGTTCATCCAGGCCCAGTTGCACTGGAAGGACCCGGAGCCCCAGATCCAGCAGGGCATGCTTGGGCGCATCGCTGAAGGCCTCCGCTACGTGAAATCCAGCCCCAAGGTCAAGTTCATCATGCTGCTGATCGGGGTGGTCTCCATCACCGTCATCAACTTCAACATCCTGATTCCCTACTTTGCCAAGCAGGTGTTTCACCTCAAAGAAGCCGCCTTTGGAGGGCTCAGTGCTGCCTTCGGGGCGGGATGCATGATTGGAGCCCTCTGGCAGGCCAGCAAACCGAAACCCGAACGCAACCTCAGGTACGCTGCACTGGCCCTGCCCGTCACCAACATCCTTTTTGCCCTCAGCCCCAACCTGATGCTGGGAACAGTCGCCCTGGTGCTGTGCGGTTTTTCCATGATGAGCTGTCTGGTCAGTGCCAACAGCCTGATTCAACTGACCATCCCCCACGAACTGCGAGGCCGGGTGATGAGCCTGTACACCACCGTGCTGGTCGGAAGCGCCCCCATCGGGGCTGCCCTGGAAGGGTACGCCATCGCTGAAGATGGTCTTTTCGGGCCTCACCTGGGTGTGGTGGTGCTCAGTGCCATCGGGATGCTGTTCATTGGGTGGCTGCTGTATGCCTACCGCAATGCCCTGAAGTAGACAGCACAAGAAAAAACCCCCACTGGTGGGGGCGAATGGAAATTGACTCAAACAAATAAGGGGTTGTCGTTTTCGTCCAGATCAACGTCGTCCGGGTGCTTCCGCTTCAGGAAGAACAGGGCAACAATCACTCCAGCAATCACGCCGAGAACCACGGCGGTCACGACAGAGCCCGTGTAATTGCGTTTTTGTGCAGGGGTCGCACGGGTTTCACTGTTTTCTGTCATGGCTTCAGTTTATCAGGTGAGGATGAAAGGACGCAAAGATGGAGAAGGAGCAGAAGGCCAAAGGCAGAAGGCAGAAGGCGGAGACTCTGCGAATTTCATGGTTGGTCAGCTGCAAAAAACAAAAGCAATGGCCAAAGCCTCAGGTTAAAAGCCTTCTGCTTTCTGCCTTCTGCTCTCTTAAAACGGCCACTTCCACGGAATGATCACCATCCCGAGCACAAACGCCAGCAAAGTCAGGGGCAAGCCCACTTTCACGAAGTCGATGAACTTGTACCTTCCGGGTCCAAACACCAGCAGACTGGCGGGCTCCAGTGGGGTGATGAAACTGTTGCTGGCTGCAATGGTGATGGCCACAGCGAAGGTGCGTGGGTTGTACCCGAGTTCGTTGGCCACGCCGATGGCGAGGGGCAGCACCACCAGTGCCGCCGCCTGATTGGACATGGGCTGCGTGAGGACCACCGTCAGGATGTAAAAGGCGGCCAGAATGCCGTAGGGTCCGATGGGCTTCACCCAGTCTGCCAGGTATCCCGCGATGGCTTCGGCAGTTCCGGTGTCCTGAAATGCCACACCAAAAGCCAGCATCGCAGCGATCAGGGCCAGCACAGGCCACTCAATGGTGCTGTAGCTTTCTTCTGGCGAGACCACCCTGAAGATCAGCATCACCACCACACTGATCAGGATGGCGGAGGAAAAGGGCATCAGTCCACTGGCTCCCATCACGATGGGAAAAAGGAACCCCAGAACAGCCAGAGGGGCTTTGCGGTGCTCCCTGACGGTTTCTGAGACATCATCGATCAGCACGAAGTTGCTTTTCAGGCGGTCTGTTTGTTCCGGGGTGCCCTGCACCAGCAGCACATCTCCGACCTGAAAGCGGGTGCGGGCCACCGGCGCAATCACTGTTTTTTCGAGGCGGTGAAAGCCCAGCACGGTGCAGCCGTATTTTTCCCGGAAGCCGTATTCCTTGAGGGTGCGGCCCAGCAGGGGAGAGCGGGGCATCACCAGCAGTTCCACCAGTTTCAGCTGGCTGGGAGCGATGTTTTCTTCGGCTTTGGTGACGAGGCCAAGAGCAGATTTGACACGCATCAGGTTGGCACTGCTGCCCTCCAGAAGCAGGGTGTCCCCGGTCAGCACAATGAAATCGGCCCCTGGAGACTGAATCACCTTGTCTCCTCTGCGTACCGCAAGCACCCAGAGCTGGTATTGTTCGCCCAGTCCGGTTTCCCTGAGGGTTTTGTGGTGGTAGGCGTGACCTTCTGGGAGGGTGAGGTCCGCGAGGTAATCCCTGAGCTGGTAGTTGGTGCCGATGTCGGTGCTGCGCTCAGGGAGGAGGCGGGGAGCCACGAACCACAGGTAGGCCAGACCGATCAGGGTCATCGGAACCCCGATCCAGGCAAGCTCGAAGAAGCCAAAGGATTCCTGTTTGAATTTGGGCAGGATGCCCGAGACCACCAGGTTGGTGCTGGTTCCAATGACGGTGATGGTTCCGCCCAGGATGCTGGCAAACGCCAGGGGCATCAGGGTTTTGGAGGGATTCAGGTTCAGCCTGCGGGTCAGGCTGAGCATGAAAGGCAGAAAGACTGCAGCTGTTGCTGTGTTGCTCACAAAGCCCGAGATCCCAGCAATGACTGCAAGCATCATGCGCAGCACCCATTTGACTTTCTTTCCCAGGTACCGTTGCAAAGCTGACCCGATGTTTTCAATCACCCCGGTTTTCAGCAGGGCACGGGTCAGCACGAAAAGGCCTGCGATCACCACCACCGTTTCCGAACCGAAACTCTGGAAGGCCTCGTCGGGTTTGATCAGGCCGAACAGCACCAGCAGGGCCAGAATCAGCAGGGCGGTGACATCGACAGCAAGAAGTTCAGTGGAAAAAAACACCAGTGCCACCACCAGCAGCACCAGCATCAAAAGTTGCTCTGTCCCCATTCCGGTCCTTTCTGCAAAGCGGCCTGAAGTGAACAGAGCAAGGGATGTGTTGTTCTGCCTGTTCTGACTTCAGACAGCTTCCTGAGGGATCAGGCACCGACCAGTTTGATCAGGGCCCTTTTCAACACCTCAATTGCCTTTTCGTATTCTGCAAGTTCCAGGTGCTCGAACGGTGTGTGATCCAATCCAGAGTCGCCAGGGCCATAAGCGACCATCGGGGCATCCCAGTGGGGGGCCACCACATTCATGTCACTGGTGCCGGTTTTGACTTTGAATTTGGGGGTTCCTCCCAGTTCGCGGATGGCCAGTCTGAGGGCCCTGCTGATGGGGGTGTCCTTCTCACCACGGTAAGGCACTTCATGCCCAACGAACTGCAGGTGCATGCCCGGCAGGCGCTGTTCAAAGATCTGCTGCTGGGCGGCAGTGGGGTGCAGTCCAGGAGGCAGCCTCAGGCCCACACTGGCCCGCGCAACCTGCTGCATGCCGTCTGCGTCCCCATGAATGCTCT
This sequence comes from Deinococcus cellulosilyticus NBRC 106333 = KACC 11606, assembly GCF_007990775.1. Classification (NCBI taxonomy): domain Bacteria; kingdom Thermotogati; phylum Deinococcota; class Deinococci; order Deinococcales; family Deinococcaceae; genus Deinococcus; species Deinococcus cellulosilyticus. The sequence goes on from NZ_BJXB01000003.1 coordinate 26,406, forward strand.
GGACCATCACCGAGATGGTGTTGAAGGCTCCGGTGGCTCCATGGGCCTCATCCCGGTCTTTCGCCCACTTCTTCACCCGGTTGCAGAATTCCACAATGTCATCCGAGGCACTGGTGCCCTCGCCTGCGGTGTGGAAATTGTCCTTGGTGATCTCGGCCTTGCAGATCAGGCGTCCCTTGTATCCCAGGGTGATGGCGTCCCAGGCACTGGGTTCCCCGATGAAGATGTAATTGGGCTGGTACTGGGTGACCGCATGTCTGGCCCCTCTGGAGGTGGGGGCTTCCTCTTCGGTGGCCCCGATGCACACAAAACGGGCCTTTTCCAGGGCAGAATCGGGAAGCTGCTGGACAGCGCTCACAAAGGTGCAGAAGCTGCCCTTGGCGTCTACCGAGCCGCGCCCGTACAGTTTCCCGTCCTCAATGCGAACCTGGATGTCTCCGGGCACCGTGTCAATGTGGCCCAGAAGCACAACAGTCAGCGGCCCATGTCCACGCTCTCCCACGGCACTGCCCGAAGGGTCCACATGGGCATTCTGGAACCCATTTTTGGACATGTACTCTGCAAGGTATTTTGCAACCTCGGCCTCATGGTAGGACACGCTGGGAATGGCCACCGCGTGCCTGAGAAGTTCAATGCTCACTGGTTTTTCTCCTGCTGGTCAATCAACACCCTGAGGACTTCACTCATCACCAGCACCACCAGGGCCAGGAAGATGCTGGACACGAACATCCAGGCGGCCTGGATGAGCATTTCACGGTTGTCGGTGTACTGCAGGCCCCCAAAGACCGCACCCACCAGCACAATCAGCAAAGACAGCAGCTTGAAGCGGCTGATCAGGGTGCGGGATTCTGCCTGCAAAGAAGACCTGCTGACAGGAGCAGAACTGTCGTCCACATCTGCTTCAACAGGAGCCGGAGCAGGTTTTGGAGCAGGCTGGGGCCGGGGTGCTGGAGCAGGTTTGGGTTTGGGCTGTTTCGGCTGGGGTGCGGGTTTGGGAGCGGGTTGCACGGCCCTTTGTTTGGCTTCCGACACCAGAGGCTTGAGCCCTTCGAAGAAGGTCTTCAGGTCGGTGGCCTGAAAACCCTGCACAGAGACCGAAAGCGCATCCTGACCGCCCGCCTGAATTTTCAGAAGCCCCTGTGCATCAATATTGATTTTGCTGATTTTCGACAGGGGAATGCGCTGTGCCCTGCGAGCATCCATGTAAACAAGTTCATCAGAAGAGGCGGCCAGCACAGCTTGCGGACTCTCTGCCCGCAGCCCTGCATCAATCCCCTCATCTCTCAGACGTTCGTCCCAGTTCATGTGACCTCCACAATACTGAACAACAGCATAGTGCATTTCTGTGTGTTTTCCAGAGAAAAACCCTTACAAGTCTAAGACGCCCGGGTGTTATAACGGCCTCATGAAACTGCTCGGCCACCGGGGAACCCCCAGAACCCACACCGAAAACACCCTTGAAGGCTTCCAGAATGCTCTGGTCTCAGGGCTGGACGGCATTGAACTCGACACCCAGCCCACCAGAGACGGTGACATGGTCCTCTTTCACGACGAGCACCTTCCCGATGGTCGCCTGATTGCCGCCCTGAAGCTTGAAGAAATCCAGCAGGATTATCCCTATGTTCCGCTGCTCTCAGACCTGCTGGACTGGGCAAAAGAACACCCGGACTTTTTCCTCAACATCGAACTGAAAAACGACTCCAATGTCTCCGATGGCCGCGAGAAGCACCTGATCGAAGTGCTGAAACGATACGGGATGCACGAACAGATCGTGATCAGCAGCTTCAATCCCATCAGCCTGGTGCGATTGTACGCCCTGGACAGCAGTTACCGGCTGGGTTTCCTGTATGACGGGGAACTGGGCCTGGAATGGCTGGCAAAAGTGGGCCTCCACCTGCCCCTCTACAGCCTGCATCCCCACCATTCAAGAGTGATGGAAGAACTGATTGCAGATGCACACCGCAAGAACAAGAAAATCTTCACCTGGACAGTCAATGATCCTGCGCTGGTGCAAAAGTTCAAGGTGTGGGGTGTGGATGGTGTGATCGGGGATGTGCCGGAGGTGTTGCTGGGTTAGACAGCAAAAACCCCCAGAATCCTGGGGGAAGTCCAATGTAGGGGCGCAGCGTGCTGCGCCCTGTTCCAGAAAATTCAGGGATACAGTCCGCGCAGTGCCCGGGCCTCCAGCACCCGTGCGCAGGCCACGATGTAGGCTGCGGTTCTCAGGGTGACGTTGTGGCGCTCTTTGACGTCCCAGAGGCTGTCGAAGGCTTCGCGCATGATGCGGTCCAGTCGGGCGTTGATTTCATCTTCGGTCCAGAAGTAGCTGGAGAAGTCCTGCACCCACTCGAAGTAACTGACGGTCACGCCCCCGGCGTTGGCCAGCACATCCGGGACCACCAGCACACCTTTGGCTGAGAGGATGTCGTCTGCAACGGGGATGGTTGGGCCGTTTGCGCCTTCCACAATCACTCGGGTTTTGATGCGGTCTGCGTTTTCCTCGGTGATCTGTTTTTCCAGGGCGGCAGGGATCAGCACTTCACACTCGATGTCCCAGAAGCTTGAGGGCTCGATGCTTTCGGTGCCGGGCATGCCTTTGAGGGTGCTGTGTTCTTTCAGGAAAGCCAGAGCTTCATAGGGGTTGATGCCTGCTTCGCTGTAAATGGTTCCGGTGATGTCCTGAATGGCAATCACTTTTGCGCCGTGGTCATGGAAGATGCGTGCGGCAGCATTCCCCACATTCCCGAAGCCCTGCACGGTGACCCTTGCCCCTTCGAGGGCGATTCCGAGTTTCTGCATGGCCCGTGCTCCGGCCACGAACACCCCCCGTCCAGTGGCGTCGTTGCGGCCCAGCGATCCACCCAGTGCGATGGGTTTTCCGGTCACCACACCGGTTGCGGTTTTGCCTTCGTTCATGGAGTAGGTGTCCATCATCCAGGCCATGACCTGCGGGTTGGTGTTCACATCGGGAGCGGGGATGTCCTTGTCTGGTCCGATGATGATGCCGATTTCGGTGGTGTAGCGGCGGGTCAGGCGTTCCAGTTCACCCATCGACAGTTTGCGGGGGTCCACACGGATGCCCCCTTTGCCCCCCCCGTAGGGGAGACCCACCACGGCGTTCTTGATGGTCATCCATGCGCTGAGGGCCATCACTTCGCTGAGGGTCACGTCCTGGTGGTAACGGACCCCACCTTTGGCTGGACCCCGGGAGGTGTTGTGCTGCACCCGGTACCCTTCGAAGTGGGCCACAGAGCCATCATCGAGGTGAATGGGAACATCCACCACCAGAATGCGCTTGGGACGCTTGAGGGTTTCCACCCAGTAGGCAAGTTTCCCGAGGTAGGGGGTGACGCGTTCCACCTGTTCCAGGTAGATCTCATAAGGGCCAATGTTGTTTTTGTCCAGGTAACTGGGGATCTCGAAATTCATGGGTACACTCCTCTGAGGGCAGTGGCGTTGTGCAGGCGGTTGAGGGCGATCACGTAGGCGGCGGTTCTGAGGTCGATGCCCTGCTTGTAGGCAATCTGCAGGATCTGCCCGACCGCTTCACGCATGTGCCGTTCGAGGGCGTCGCGGATTTCTCCCTCGGTCCAGAAGAACTGGTTGGAGTCCTGCACCCACTCGAAGTAACTGACGGTCACGCCTCCACCGTTGGAAACGATGTCTGGAATCACAATGGTGCCTTTTTTGCGCAGCACTTCATCGGCGGCAAGGGTCACAGCAAAATTGGCCCCTTCCAGTACGAATTTTGCACAGACGTTCTGCACGTTCCCAGAGTGGATGGCTCCAGCATCCACGGCAGGCAGCAGGAGGGTGACCTCCAGTTTGAACAGGTCATCATGGGGGAGGTGGCGTCCTTCAGGGAAGCCCTGGATACTGCCCGTTTCCTCTTTGTGGCGGATCAGGGCAGGAATGTTGAGGCCTCCGGGGTGGTAAAGGCCACCCGAGGAATCGCTCACGGCAATCACTTTTGCCCCCAGTTCGCTGAAGGCCAGAGCAGCGTAACGTCCAACCATGCCGAATCCCTGAATGGCGACAGTGGAGCGGTTGAGGTCGTAGCCATAAGCAGGGAGCACCCGTGCTGCTGCGTAGGCCGCACCACGTCCTGCACCTTCTTTGCGCCCAACAGAGCCTCCCAGAGACACGGGTTTCCCGGTGACCACGCCAGGAATGGTGCTGCCGTGGTTCTCGCTGTAGGTGTCCATGATCCAGGCCATGATCTGCTCGTCGGTGCCGAGGTCAGGCGCGGGAATGTCCTGCATGGGCCCGATCAGGTCCACGAGTTCGCTGGTGTAACGGCGGGTGAGGCGCTCGAGTTCCTTGGAAGAGAGTTCCTTGGGATTGACGTCAATGCCCCCCTTGGACCCTCCGAGGGGAAGACCCATGACCGCACATTTGACGGTCATCAGGGCAGAGAGGGTTTCGATTTCTTCCTGGGTGACGCCAGCTTTGTACCGGAGTCCTCCTTTGGCCGGTCCCAGGGCAATCGAGTGCACGCACCGGTAACCCTTGAAGACCCGCACGGTTCCGTCGTCCATGACCACGGGCATGGAGAGACTGACCGAGCGTTTGGGATAGCGCATGAACGCCATCGAAGCACTGGTGGCTTCGGAATGGGGCAGTGCGCGGTCAACTTGTTGTGTGATGTTCTGCCAACTCAGTGGGTTGGTCATCCAGACCTCCGATTGGATCGCTTTTGGCAGTGCCATACAGGTCTTTTCAGACCTGTGGGCAGCAGTTCAAAGGCGCTTTGTCGGTTGGATTATACCTGTCTGGTTCTGCTGTCAAGACCCCAGGGAGCTTTGTCCTGAAAATCCAGATTGACATGCAAAAAATGCCCTCTGGGATTTTGATGTCCGGGACGTGTTTAACCGTGGTGAAATATTTCCATTTTTGGAAATTTTGGATGAAGTTCACATTCCGAATTCCTGTCCAAAGTACACCAAATTTTCTCGGGCAAGACGATGGTTTTGATGTAGAACAAAGCATAAACCTGACCGCAAAGGCATAAAAATACGCCTGTTTTTCCCAGAGGGCTGAAAAAATAACGGAGCATCATTGTTTCTGGCGTAGTAACAGAAAAGAAAACAAAAAATGCTGTACCTGACAACAGATACAGCACACATCTGCTGAAAGGGATTACAGGGCCCGCTCTGCCTCAGCAAGGGCCAGATGTTCGAGTGCCTGACGCGCCGGGCTGACCGGAAGCACCTGCAAAGCCTCCACGGCACGCTTCACCCGGGCAGCAATCTCCCGCCGGGATTTCTGAATGACCCCCATGCTGTGGGCCAGATCAAGCACGCGCTCCACATCCCCCTCTTCTGAGGCGCGGCGGGCCAGGATTTCCCGAACTTCCTCTGCATGCTCCGTTTCCAGCAGGTACAGCACAGGCAAAGTGGCTTTGCCTTCCCTCAGGTCCCCTCCGATGGGCTTGCCCAGTTTGCTGGCATCTGCAGTGAGGTCCAGCAGGTCATCCTGAATCTGGAAGGCCCGGCCATACTCCAGACCATAAGTGGTCAGGGCCTGCAAGATGGGTTCTGGCGCATCAATCATCAGGGCAGGAGCACGCACGGCGGTGGCCATCAGCACGGCTGTTTTGGCGGTGATGATCTCCAGATAATTCTCCATGCTGTAATCCCGGTAGGAAGCCACCTGAAACTGCAGCACTTCACCTTCACAGATGCGCATGCTGGTTTCAGCAAACTCAGCGGTCAGGCTGGAAGGATGCTCCGACAGGATTTTCAGCACCCGGGAAAGCATGAAATCACCCGACAGCACAGACACGGCATTGCCATACTTGCGGAACGCCGCCTCCATGCCCCGACGGGTGCTGGCATCATCGATCAGGTCGTCGTGCAGCAGGGTGGCAGAGTGCAGGAGCTCAACTGCAATGGCCAGATCCAGTTCCCTGAGGTCATGAATGCCCAGTGCACGGGCCGACAGCATCACCAGCGCAGGACGAAACCGCTTCCCTCCGGCACCCACCAGATCTCCGTTGATCAGACGAATGAATTCCACTTTGGATGCCAGCACCTCGCGCATGCGTTCTTCAAAGGCAGACAGGGCGGGCTGGATCAGAGACAGGGTGGGGGTACCTAACACATGGGTAGTATAACGTCTTTTGTCAGGCCTGTCCCTGAACCTGTAAAAGATCCCACTTTTCCCTCTCCCACAAAGGTAAAAATCAGACAAGATGAGGCAAAAGTCAGGAAGTCGATGTTTTTCTTAAAGGAAAAACCGCTATGCTGAAACCAGCATGATGAGGCACAAATTTCTCGGTTTACTGATGCTGGCGATGACCGCATGTGCACCCACGGTCACACAGAACCCAACTCCAGCACCGACAGCTGCCTCCGCAGCCTGGTTTGAAGGCCAGTGGAATGCTGCTGGGGTGCAACTCAACCTCACCCGTGGAGAAGACAACGTCATCGGAACACTGGTCCGTCCTGGCCTGCAGTGTGCCGCCAATCTGAAGGTGCTCACCCAGCAAAGCGACCAGTTGATTGCCCGTCAGGATCGGCTTTACGGAGGTGGAAACTGCGTTTCGGACCAGCTTGTGGTGATCCGCCGCACTGCAGGTCAGATGTCTGTGAATTTCGGAACAGGGGACACAGACCTTCCCCTCACATCAAATGCAGCTGCAGGCAGCAGCCTCCTGAAACCCGGCGTTTACAGTGCAGTGGCGGTCCAGCGCAATCCCGCAGCGTCCTACGCCCTGCAACTGGTGGTCAGTCAGACGGCCCAGGGCGCAGTGGTGTCTGCCCTCTATCCCGATCAGGGTTGCGCTTCCAGACTGCAATTTCAACGCAATGAAGGCAATGTGGCCCGTTTCACCGAACAGGTCCAGCATGGCACCTGTCTGAATGGCGGAACGGTTCGTCTGGACATTCAGGCAGGAACAGGAAACCTGCGCTACCAGTGGAGCAAAAATGAAGTCCCTGCGACGGTGGAGGCCTTTTTGCGTCCCGGTGCCCTTCCCAGAAAATAAACAGGGTTTTGAAAACAAAACATCCCCGAAACTTTCGGGGATGTTTTGTTGTGATTTTTAATCTCAGACTTCAGGCAGATCTTCAAAGGGGTCTGAGGGGGTTCCTGCTTTCAGGGCAATGGGTTTGGGGCCCAGAATGCCCTGCAGATAATTGATGAGGTCTCCCACCACACCACTGGCGGTGACAGCACCTCCCGCACCGCCTCCGGCCACAAAAATTTCTCCGCACTCGTCTCCAAAGAACACCATGGCGTTGCGTCCGGAAGCTGCACGGGCAATGGGATGATCCATCGGGAGCAGTCGTGGAGCCACTTTGGCCTTCCACTGACCACCTTCTGCATAAATGCTGCCAATCAGGCGGATGCGCTGGTCATTGTCCAGCGCCTTGCGCACTGCATCCTGCGGAATGGTGTCAATGCCACGCACAGAGACATCTGCGTAAGGAAAATCAGGGTCAAAGGCAAGACGGGCCAGCACGGTCAGTTTATGTGCAGCATCAAAACCACCCACATCCAGCGTGGGGTCTGCCTCTGCGTAACCCAGGTCCTGGGCTTCCTTGAGGGCCTGCTGGTAATCCTTGCCCTTTTCCATCTGGGTGAGGATGTAATTGCAGGTGCCGTTCAGGATGGCTTGCAGGGCAATGGGTTGGCTGGAACGCAGGATGCCCGACAGTGGATCAATCACAGGCGTGCCTGCCATGACAGCGGCCTCATAATACAGCTGGCCTGTTTTGGCAAAGGGTTTCAGTTCGGTCCAGCGTTCGGCCAGCATGGCCTTGTTGGCTGTGATGACCACCTTGCCTGCCTGCAGGGCAGGAAGCACCAGATCCAGTGGCCTCTGCACGCCACCCATCACCTCAATCACCACATCGACCTCGTTCAGGAAATCTTTCTCGGTGACGAGGGGAGCATTGGGAAAGCAGGTCTCTCTGGGCTTGCTGGCATCCCGGACCAGCACCCCTTTCAGCTGGAGGTCAAAACCCAGGGCTTCAAACTGGGCCCGTTGCCGGTGGAGGATGTCCAGCACTCCAGTGCCCACGGTGCCACATCCGATCATGCCAATACGCAAGGTCTGCATGCAGGGAGTATACGGGTGAGAAGGCAGCACCCCAAAAGCATTTGCTTAATTCACTTTGGAAAAGACCCGCACTTCCAGGTTCACCCCGGCCTTGACCGGGTTCAGAACCACCACCCGCAGGTACTTCCAGCTTTTCAGGGTTTTCTGGAAGGTTTTTCCGTCCTGGCTGTATTCCAGTCGGAAACTGTACCCTTTCACCTGGGTGCGTCCAGGGAGCAGAGTGGCCCCCTGAGGTGCCTGCAGTTTCAGCCCCAGCCGACCAGCTGGAAATTCAGCACGGGTGGAAACGCTGATCAGGTAGACCAGCACCTGTCCTTTTTTCACCAAAGTGACGTCCTGCAGTTTGTTCTGCTGCAGTTGTTTCACCACCACCGTGGTCTGAATGTCTTCGGCGCGGGGTGAGGTCTGGGCCAGGCCAGATCCCAGCAGACAGGCCAGAAGTGCTTGCATCAGCTTCATGTTGATGCCCATTGTACCCCCTGATGAGGAAGGCATCTGCATGTGATGAAGCCATTCAACAAACAGAACATGATGCGCTTGAAGCTCTTATGAACAAAATTGTAAAGACTGTCTTATACAGGATTTTTTTGACAGAACAGTGAGAGACCCATAAAGTTCATTTCTCACCTTTGATTCACTTTGGTACGGCAAAAACCGCGTATGATGCCTTTGTTTGAGATGCTGACTCGTGTCTTTGTTCTGTCAGCGTGGCAGATCTCCTGGAGGTTCCATTCAGTGAAGCGTTTAATTACTCTTGGTTTGTGCCTGCTGGCGCCAATCACTTTTGATGTGGCGTTTGCGCAGAACAGCTCCCAAAGCACCCCTGCCAAAAAGACCACAGGTACCACACCCACTGCCCAGAACTACCTGGCGCTCGGCAAGTACTACTACAACTCTGGACGCTACGATGCTGCTTACGCTGCATTTCGTACTGCCATTGAACTGGACAAGAAGAACAAAGATGCCCTGCTGTACCTGGGACGCACCCAGATCCAGCTGAAGCTCTACACTGCTGCCCAGGACAGCTTCAAGCAACTTGTTGCTCTGGATGCCCGCAACGTCAGTGCCTACATCGGTCTGGCCCAGACCTACCGTTACCAGTACATCACCGCCAAAGACCTCAGCACGGTGAAAAACAACCTCGACCAGGCCCTCAACATCCTGGAAGATGCTGAAAACGCCAATCCCAAGAGTGCTTCGGTGTTCAATGAGCGTGCCCTGGTCTACAACCTGAAAGGGGACGACTCCAAGGCCCTCGAAAACGCCCGCAAGGCTTCTGAGCTGGCGGCCGACGATGCCATCATCCTGGCCAACTATGCCCGCCTGCAGTATGAGGCTGGCAACATGAATGGCGCTGTGGACACCCTGCAAAAGGCCGTGATTGCCGATCCCACCGACCCCATCAACCGTGCCCTGTATGGCCGTTTGCTGGCTGAAAAAGGCGATCTGAAGGCAGCCAACCTGGAAATCGCTCAGGCCCTGCGCTTCAAGCCCCAGACCGCCACGGTGCTTGGGTACGCCGGGATTGTGAACTACCTGGCCAAGGACATGAACAATGCCAGGACCAACCTGAGTCAGGCTGTTCAGAAAGATCCAGCCCGCTACCCCGAGTTCTACTTCTATCTGGGTCGCATTGCGCTGGACGGGGGCAACAGCAAAGATGCCCACGCCAACTTCACCAAGGCTGTGACCCTGAACGGCACCAATGCCGAATTCAGGTTCTACTTCGCCAAGTCCCTCGAAGCCATCGGGGACAAGGCCAATGCCCGCACCCAGTACCAGAAAGCCCTGGAACTGAACAAGGGTTACAAGGACGCTCAGGAAGCCCTGGACCGCCTGAAGTAAAATCACTGCACGCTAGACCGCCCCCAGGGGCGGTTTTTCCATGAAAAAGGCAAACGGTATGATTTTAGAGCAACCCTTGATTCAGAATGCAGCAGGAATGGTGGTCATCAATGCACAACAGCAGATTTTGCTGCAACAGCGAGCGTCTGGCCTGTGGGACCTTCCAGGGGGGCATCTGGAACCTGGAGAATCCCTGGAGGAATGTGCCTTTCGGGAAACCCTGGAAGAGACAGGGCTGCAGGTGCATGCAGCGCATTTGCTGGGGGTGGCCAGTGGGAAGGATGTGTATGTCGACACACCGGAAGGCCAGCGCATCTTTTATGTGACGGCAATCTATCAGGCAAAGGCATTTGAGGGCGAATTGAGCTGCAGTTCGGAGAGCAAGGCTGTAGGATTTTTCCCTCTCCACAGTCTTCCTGATGTCATTTCGCCTTCTGTGAAATGTGTACTGCAGCACCTGAGAGAGAATGGCCTGTGAAAGCCAGATGGCCTGCACAGGTGGTCCGCTGGACACTGCGCCTGGGCTTGCTGGCTCTCCTGGTTTACCTGGGAACAGCCATTTACCTCGGGACACAGGTCAAGAAAGACACCCGCAGACAGACCGATGCCATTGTGGTGCTCGGCGCCCGGGTGAATCATAAAAATGGCATCAATCCGTGCCTGAGAGCCAGGGTCAACCATGGGGTCAGATTGTGGGAGCACAGGTATGCTCCTCTGATCATCATGAGTGGGGGAAACGACATCGAAGATGGAGCCAATGAGGCAGATGCCATGTTCAGGATGGCACGTCAGGCTGGGGTTCCAGAAACAGCCCTTGTCCGGGAGCGTGAAGCCCACTCCACCTATGAAAACCTGCTTTTCACCAGAAAGATCATGCAGGACAGAGGCCTGAAATCTTTACTCATCGTCACCGAAAATTACCACATGCCCAGGGCCTCCCTGATTGCCCAGGAGCTGGGATTGGACCACGCTGTGTCACCTGTGCAGGACAGCCCGTGCTGGACCCGCTGGACATTTCTTTCCCGGTATTTCCTGCGGGAACCTCTGGCCCTGATCAAAAACAAGGTGTTAGGGCGCTGGTAAGGTGTCGGGCAGCATGAAAGTGTCATGGTGCCATTCAAGCCTGTGGGTGCTTTCCACCTGATTCAACGGCAGTGGACTGTAAAGGTGTGGAAAATCTTCGTTGTACCCATACAGGTCTTCTGCCCTGAGTCCTGAGAGATTCTGGCCTGAGATTTGAAGCAAAAGCAAATCCTGGTGGGCAGGATAAAGAAAATTTGCTACTTCTACCACCTGATGCAGGTAAGACAGGTGGATGAACCCGTCTTTCTGCAACTCAGGAGGAGCATATGTTTTTGTGTTTCTGATGTCTTCCCATTCTGTGCTGGGCATGGTGCGGTAGATCTTCATGTTGAAAATTGTAGAACCCTGATGGTGCTTTGACTACAATCAGCAAATGTATTATGCGCCGATATGGAAAAGACTTCTGGCCTTTGTGATTGACTCTGTGGTGATGGTCTTGATGACTCATGCACTGTCTGTGGTTCTGTGGTGGCTGGAATATGCTTTTCTTCATCACCTGTCAGGAATGGTCGGTTTCCCAACTGTGGTTCTGCCCATTGGTTTTGCATGGCTTTATTTTGCCTTGCTGGAATCCTCGTCCTCAGGACAGACCCTCGGAAAGCGGTGTGTGAACATTCATGTCAGGCACATCACAGGTCTGCGGTTGACCTTTGCACAGGCCAGTTTGCGCTGGAAATTGAGGTTTTATCTGGTCCTGGGTGTTGGGGCATTTCTTATTCCTCCCCTGTGGATGAACCGTTTCAGACAGTTCTTGCATGATGCTGCTGCGGAAAGTGTGGTGCTGGAAAAGAGAGAAACGTAAAAAAAGCACAGTTACTGTACCGTCTGGACGGTACGGTAACGTATGGACACCCGATCCCAGATTCTGGATGCTGCTTACCGGCTGATTCAGCGCTCAGGTGCAGCAAGCCTCACCATTGAAGCTGTTGCAAAGGAAGCTGGTCTCAGCAAGGGAGGGGTGCTGTATCACTTCTCCAGCAAACAAAAATTGATTGAGGGGATGCTTGAAGCATCTCTCAGCCATTTCGAACAGGAAATGCAGAAATACCCTCAGGAAGGCGCAGGAGCAAAAACCCGTGCTTACGTTGAGGCCACGTTTGACTCACCTGCCGTTCCCGAAATTCCCTCTGCGATCATGGCTGCCATTGCCACAGATGCCAGTTACCTGAGGATCTACCAGGACCGCTACCAGATCTGGCAGGCCGAGCTGAATCAGGATGGGCTCTCGCCAGAACGGGCCATGCTGCTCAGGCTGGCTGCAGATGGACTCTGGATGGCAGACATTTTTGGGCTCAGTGCACCCACAGGAGAGGCCAGAGAAAAACTCAGGGCAGAAATGCTCAGACTGGCAGGAGTCAACAATGAATAGCAGTTACATCTACCTGTTCCTGGCCATTTTTGCCGAGATCATCGGAACCAGTGCCCTGAAAGCCTCTGATGGATTCACAAAATGGCTCCCCAGCACCCTGGTGGTTGTGGGTTATGCCACGGCCTTCTATCTGCTGTCCCTCAGCCTGAAAAACATCTCCATCGGGACAGCTTATGCCATCTGGTCGGGCCTTGGAACCGCAGGCATTGTGCTCATCGGGACCCTGTTCCTGAAAGAGAGCCTTGATCTGCCCAAAGTGCTGGGCATTGCCCTCATCATTGCAGGTGTGGTGGTGCTCAACGTCTTCTCCAAGGCCCACTGAAAAAGCCCGGGATATGCTTCAGAAACCTGTGCCAGAAAGTGTGCTAGCCTTGATTTACCTATGAAGCTGACCGTCCGCTACCAGCAGGCTCTGGCGTTTGCTTTTACACACCACCAACACCAGGAACGAAAAGGGAGTGGAACACCTTACCTGGCGCACCTCCTCAGCGTCTCCAGTCTGGTTCTGGAACATGGAGGAACCGAAGACGAGGCCATTGCCGCTCTGCTTCATGACAGCATCGAAGACATTGGCGATCACCTGAAGCCAGACATCCTGCAGCACTTCGGTGAAGAAGTGCTTGCCGTGGTCCTGGCCTGCACCGATGGCACCAGTCTGGAAAAACGCAATGCACGCCATCCTCTGGAACACTGGCTGGCCCGCAAGACCTTTTACGTGCAGAACTTGCACCACAAGTCTTATGCTGCCCGTCTGGTGGGCCTTGCAGACAAGGTGCACAATGCCCGTTCGATTCTGGAAGACTACACCTTCCTCGATGAAGAGGTGTGGAAGCGCTTCAAAACTGGCAAGTGGGGCTCCCTGTGGTATTACCGCGCCCTGCGAGAAGGATACGCTCCCTCTGCAGAAGATCCTCAGGGCTACTGTCAGCTTTACCGCCTCTTTGAAGATGTCATCTACACCCTGGAGCACCTGACGGGCGTGGAACACCTGTCCACAGAGGATTTGCGGGGGAGGGTGCTGGTTTAAAGAGCAGAAGGCAAAAGGCAGAAGGCAAATGATGCTTTTGCTAAAGCTAAAATGACCTTCTGGTCAGGTTGTTGGGAAGTCCAGGTTTTTTCTGGGCCTTCTGCTTTCAGCCTTCTGCGGGCACCCCTGGTGCCCATGTAACCCAATCCATATTGTTCCCTTCATTTTGTGCTAGACTCTTCTTTGGCTGTTTTTTGCCAGTGGTCTGTCAGGCCGTTTTGTGGGCAGAGGGTGTCCCCAGAACAACAACGCTTGCAAGACCAAAATCACTTGCTTTTCAACGCCCTCACAAGGAGTTTAGATGTCTTACATCAGCATGAAGCAACTGCTCGAGGCAGGCGTGCACTTCGGCCACGAAACCAAGCGCTGGAACCCCAAGTTCAAGCGTTTCATCTTCGCCGAGCGCAACGGGATTTTCATCATTGACCTGCAGAAAACCCTCAAGCAGATTGACCGCAGCTTTGACTTCATCAAGGAAACCGCCGAGCGTGGTGGCGTGATCCTGTTCGTGGGCACCAAGAAACAGGCCCAGGAAATTGTGGAACTCGAAGCCCGCCGCACCGGCATGCCCTTCGTGACCCAGCGCTGGCTCGGTGGAATGCTCACCAACTTCCGCACCATCCGCAGCCGCATCGATCGCCTTGAGGAACTCAACGAGATGATCGAAACCGGAGCCATCAACGCCCGTCCCAAAGCTGAACGCATCCAGCTGGGCAACGAGCGTGACCGCCTGGAGCGCTACGTGGGCGGCATCCGCAACATGACCCGTCTTCCTGACGCCCTGTTCGTTGTGGACCCCACCAAAGAAGTGATTGCTGTGCAGGAAGCCAACAAACTCGGCATTCCTGTGATTGCCCTCGCTGACACCGACTCCAACCCCGACGTGATCGACTACATCGTTCCTGGCAACGATGATGCCATCCGTTCCATTCAACTGATCACCAACCGCATCGGCGACCTCGTTGTCGAAGCCCGTGGTGGCGGCGAAGCTGTTTCCAGCAACGAAGTTGTGGAAGAAGCTGCTCCCGCAGTTGAAGAAGAAGCAGTCGTCCAAGAATAAGTGTGAACCTGACGGGAGTGGGGGGATCACAGCCCCTCACTCCCGATTGTGTGTCTGCACAAGACGACCAGATGGATTGACCCTGGACTGAAACGTCTGGGGCACCATCAAAACACCTGAGCACCACCCAACCCGAGTGAAAATCATCTCAAAATAAAGGAGATTCAGCCATGATGGAGTCCATCAAAAAAGTACGCGAACTGACCGGCGCTGGAATTGTTGACGTGAAAAAGGCACTGAACGATGCCGAAGGCAACGAAGAAAAAGCTGTGGCCCTGCTGCGCGAGCGCGGCATTGTCAAAGCTGCCAAGAAAGCCGACCGTGAAGCCAAAGAAGGCCTCGTGGCTTTCAAGGTTTCCGACGACGGCAAGAGCGCTGCCATGGTTGAAGTGAACAGCGAAACCGACTTCGTGGCCCGCAACGCCGACTTCCAGGCTCTGGTGAAGCAACTTGCCGAGGCTGCCCTGGCTGCCAAAACCAGCGACCTCGAAGCCTTCCGCAACGTGGAAATCGGCAATGGCGAAACTGCCGACACCGCTGTCAAAGGCGCTGCAGGCAAAATCGGTGAGAACATTGTGCTGAGCCGCGTGGCCTACCTGGAGTCCGACGGCGTGATTGGCGCTTACGTACACTCCAACGGCAAAATCGGTGCCCTGGTGGCCCTGACCGGCGGCGATGCTGCAGTGGCCAAGGACATCGCCCTGCACGTGGCTGCAGAGCGTCCCCGCTACCTGACCCGCAACGAAGTGGACGGCAGCGCCATCGAAGCCGAGCGTGAAATCCTCACCAACAAAGCCCTCAACGAAGGCAAACCTGCCCAGATCGTTGAAAAAATCGTGGCGGGCCAGCTCGGCAAGTTCTACGAAGAAAACGTTCTGCTGGAGCAGAAATTCGTCAAGGACAACAGCCTGACCGTGGCCAAGTACGCTGGTGACAACACCGTTACCGCCTACGTTCGCTTCGAAATCGGCGCAAAATAATCTCAAGCGGGGTTTTCCCCGCTTTTTTCATGTGGTGGAGCCTGTCGAGCCCGGCAAAAGAACTGTAGGGATGACCGAATGTCCTGACCGTTCCATTCGCTTTGCTCAGCCAAAAGCACTTGCAGTGCTTTGGCGAACAGCAACAGGCTCCACCCTTTTTCGGGAGGAAACATGGCGTACAAGAGGGTACTCCTTAAGTTGTCCGGCGAATTTCTGTCTGCCGAAAATGGATTTGGGATTTCCCACGAGGCCACCACGGCCCTGGCCCGCGAGATCAAGGCGGCCAGAGACGCCACAGGTGTGGAACTGGCCATCGTGGTCGGTGCAGGCAACCTGTGGCGTGGGGCACGCAATGGTGAGGGCATGGACCCTGCCACTGCCGACTACATGGGCATGATCGCCACAGTGATGAACGCCATCGCCCTGCAAGACGCTCTGGAGCAGGCCGGTCAGCCCACCCGTGTGCAAACCGCCATCACCATGAGCCAGGTCGCTGAGCCCTACATCCGCCGCCGTGCCATTCGTCATCTGGAAAAGGGCCGCGTGGTGATTTTCGGTGCTGGCACCGGGAACCCCTTCTTCACCACCGACACCACCGCCACCCTGCGTGCGCTGGAAGTCGGGGCAGAAGTGGTCCTGATGGCCAAAAACAAAGTCGATGGGGTCTATTCTGACGACCCCCGCAAGAACCCCGATGCCTACAAAATCGACAGCATCTCCCACCGCGAAGTGGTCGCCCGTGGCCTGCAGGTGATGGACGCCACTGCCCTGACCCTCTGTCAGGACAAAGGGCTGCCACTGGTGGTCTTTGACATCTTCGCTGAAGGCAACCTCGTGCGCCTCCTCAGTGGTGAAAAAGTCGGGACCTTCATTTCCAGCGCAGAGTGATTGAGCAAAAATCATATTGGGGCGGGCCATGTGCTCGCCTTTTTTGTTGATAGATGCCGAGGGCCGAGGGCTGAGTGCTGAGTACAGTTTGCAGGGATGGATCGCTCAGATGGAAGATTTGATTCCTGGATGGTCCTGAAAATCTGGGGTTTCTGCCAATAGGGCGAGGCACGCATCTTGTGCAAAACGAGAATCCGCAAGCTGGATTCTCTGCACGCCTCGCCCCTACAGGTTTTAATTCTGGATTTTTCACAGGAGGGTGCAGCATATTGCTCCCCCAGAAAAGAATCTCAGAAACTCTGACCCTGCAATGCAACAATTTTTGTCTTTTGCCCTCGGCTCTGGGTTCTCGGCTTTTCCCACCATCGTGCAATTCCGGGTTTTTCGTCCCGCCCACTTTGGGTATCCTGTACTTTATGGATTTGACCTACCGTCCCCGCCGCCTGCGTTCTAGCCACAGCATCCGTGAAATCGTGCGTGAGACCACGCTGGAACCCCGTCATTTGCTCTACCCCATGTTCATTGAAGAAGGGGAGGGAGTGAAGACTCCCGTGGCTGCCATGCCCGGGATTCACCGTTACTCGATCGATCTGGCAATTGAGCATGCCAGAGAGGCCTGGAATCTGGGCATCAAAGGGGTGGCCCTGTTTCCTGCAATTCCAAATGGTCTGAAAGACAAATACGGCTCCGAAAGCCACAATCCTGAAGGCCTCTTTGCCCGCACCATCCGGGCGTTTAAGAAAGAACTTCCTGAGCTTCTGTTGATCACGGATGTGGCTCTGGACCCTTATTCTTCTGACGGTCACGATGGAATTGTCTCTGAAGCAGGGGAGATCCTCAACGATGAAACAGTTGAGGTGCTGATCAAGATGGCCCTGACGCAGGCCGCAGCAGGTGCAGACATTGTGGCCCCTTCAGACATGATGGATGGGCGCATTGGTGCTTTAAGGGCTGCACTCGATGAGGCAGGCTTTGAGCGGGTCATGATCATGTCCTACTCAACCAAGTATGCCTCTGCATACTATGGGCCTTTCAGAACAGCGCTGGACAGTGCACCCAAGATGGGAGACAAAAAGACCTACCAGATGAATCCTGCGTCGGGATACCGTGAGGCCCTGAGGGAGTCCAGCCTCGATGAAGCCGAGGGTGCGGACTTCCTGATGGTCAAACCCGCACTGGCTTACCTGGACGTTTTGCGCGTTGTGCGGGACAACACGCAACTTCCGGTGGTGGCTTACAACGTGTCCGGTGAGTATGCCATGGTCAAGGCCGCTGCCCAGGCCGGATACATCGATGAACAGCGCATTGTTCTGGAGACCCTGACCAGCATGAGAAGGGCCGGAGCGGACGCCATCCTGACTTATCACGCGCTGGACGTAGCCCGGTGGTTAAAATCGTAATGGCTTCTTAACAAACTCTAAAATTTGCTATCCTATGAGAATAAACCGCACTCTTAGGGAGCAAAATGGTTTGGTTGATCCTGATTTTTGTTGTGAGTGGTGTGCTGTGGTACCGGACGTCAGAACGCGTTCTGGCCCTGGCCCTGGCAGTGATCACTCTGCTCTTCGTCACCTACCTGGTCAGTTTCAGTACGGTTGAGCGTGCGCTCACTCCGGCTTTGATTGCCAGCTTCCTGATTGGCACCAGCTTTTACGTGACAAAGTTTGTGCCAGTGAAAGGACCGAACCGAAAACAGCGGCGGAAACCCAGAGCGCGACTGGTCCGCCAGGGCGGGGAACTGCAACTGAACATCCGGGGTTACCAGATCCTGGAACGCATCGGAGAAGGGGGGATGGCTGTGGTTCATCTGGCCAGACGCCTGGAAGATGAGAAACTCGTTGCCATCAAGGTTCCTCTGGAAAAACACTTTGGGGACAACAAAGTGCTGCGCCGTTTTGTGCAGGAGGCCGCCACCCTCAAGCGACTGGAGCATCCCAACATCGTGCGGGTCTTTGACTACAATGCTGACACCCAGCCCTTTTACATGATCATGGAGTACGTCAAAGGCCAGTCCCTTGAGGGGTACATGCTCTCCCAGCCGGTCAGTGTGCCTTCTGTGCTGAACATCTCACGGGCGGTGTGTGATGCCCTGCGCTACATCCACTCACAGGGTCTGGTGCACCGGGATGTGAAGCCCTCCAACATCATGTTGATGCGCGACCAGATCACCCAGGGGGACATCGAGTCCTACCAGGTGCGCCTGATGGACTTCGGCATTGCTGTGGGTCAGGCGGTTTCCCGTCTGAGCGTGGGAGCGGGTCGTGTTGGGACCCCGATCTACATGAGCCCTGAGCAGGCCAAGGGGGGCAGTGTCGATGCCCGCAGTGACATCTACAGCCTTGGAATGGTCATGTACGAAATGGCTGCCGGACGCACCCCATTTGCTGGAAGCTACGATGTGGTGGTGCACCAGCAGGTGTTTGATGTGCCCACCCCACCCCGCCAGTACAATGTGCGGATTCCCATCTCCCTGAACGACCTGATCATGCGCATGCTGGAAAAGGACCCCGCCAACCGTCCCACGCTGGATGAGGTTCTGCGTCTGATTGATTCGGGAGATCTGGTGGACAACTCCATCCCCAGCCTGCCCAGCACACTGGTGGTGGTCACCAACAGCGGCCAGAATTTCATTCGTGTTCTGGACACCCAGGGGAACCTCCTGCAGGGGCTCGGAAACATGGAGTCTGGTGTGTTGCCCACCATTCCTGTGGCCTGCCATTACCTGCCAGATGGGAACCTCCTGGTTGGGGTGGTGGATTACAAAACCGCCAATGCTCCGATGTTGCGCATTCTGAACAGCGAAATGGAACTCGTGGGCGGATTTGCTCCTTACGGCCTGAAAGAGGGGAACCTGCTGAACCTTGTTTCCGTGGCTGTTACGCCCAGCAAACGCATTTACGCTCTGGATCTGGACACCTGCATGGTGCAGGAGTACACCCTGGAAGGGGAGATGGTCCGCAAGTTCGGGGGCCGTGGAGATGGGCAGGGCACTTTCCGTGAACCACGCATGATCGCTGCCAACGATGAGTTTGTGTTCGTGCTGGACACCCAGCTTCGCGAGGTCCAGCGGTTCAGTCCTGATGGGACCTACATTTCCAGGGTGGCTTTCAAACAGTCCAAGGACGCTCAGGCCCTCCAGACCCTGGATGGTGTTGGTGTGGACCTCAAGGGCAATGTGCTGGTCAGCGATGCCAGCAGCAGCCGCATTCGCGTCATGAGCCCGGCTGGAAAACCTGTTTCTGCTGTCCTGATCGATCCCTGGCACGGTGAGCCTTCCGGTGAACTGATGATTGATGTGGACCACGAGGGGCACATTTACGCTGCCCGCAAAGGTGGACAGCTGATCCGCAAGTACTCTGCCGATGGGCAACTGATGGGCATGCTGGACGCCCTGGCCCCTGTGCTGGCGTTCAGTGTGCGCAGGACGGTTCCTGTGTCGGTCAAAGCCTGACCCCTCAACAGAGACACAAAACATGCAAAAGAGGCTGGATTTCCAGCCTCTTTTTTGATGGAGCCTTGTGGTTTTGAGGGTGGTCAAGCCAGACGTGCAGCGAGGTATTCCCGTTCTCCGGAGAGGATTTTTTCCACCACGGAAAGGTCTTTGGGAAACTCTTTGCCTCTGTTGATGAAGTGGGTGTCGTATCGTCCGATGTCCAGTTTCTCAACGAGATAATTCAGGGCATGCTGGGCGTCAAATTCTTTGCAGGAGAAGATGTCGACGCTGACAAAGCCGCGTCTGGGGAAGGTGTGAATCGCAATGTGCGATTCTGCAATGATCACGACGCCGGTGTATCCCGAGTCGTCTTCGGTGAGGCCCTGGTATTCGGTCACAGCGGGAGGCAGCACCACAGTCATGTCGATTGCCCGGGGAAGGTCTCGCAGGATGTCCTCCAGGAGGGCTGCGTCTTCCAGTTTTTCAGAGGCGGCGTGATAACCATCGATCATCAAGTGGGGTCCGAAGCCGAACAGTTCCAAAATAGGCCTCCTTTTGCCTTGACAAGGCAACGGGATTAATTATACATGAGTGAGAGGACCCGTCAAACAAAAGAGCATGATTTTTCTGCATTCTGAAAAATTCTGGTAAAAAGCTAAAAAAGTCGTGTTTAGGAACACAGAAACAACATTTAAAATTTCTTTAATGCAGGAGAATTCCTGTTCTTTGAGGTTGCTGAGGGAGCAAATGTCCAGAAAAGGGACCAAAAATCAGCAGAGAATGAAGTGTTTGTGCAAAATTTCACATTAATAAAACGATTCGATGATCGGGTGCCAGGGCTGAAATGACTAGACCATCCTGGCTCCATCTAGACGAATGACCCTCTCATCATGCTCTCAAGCAGGAGTAGGCTTGAGGCAGGTCACCGGGACCACACTGTAGTGTAGTTAAAACACCATTTCGAGAAGAACGTGCTACACTATAACGTGTTGTTTAACCGACGTTAAAGGATTCTCAAGGAGGAGAACATGATCGGAGGGTATCGAGGCAAGGAAGGACAGTGGGCATTTGTCCTGCACCGCATTTCGGGGCTGGCCATCCTGCTGTACCTGCTTTTACACATCCTCTCCATCGGGTCGATTGCCATCAGCAGAGACGCCTACGAGGCTGTGCATGCTGTGGAAAGCCACTGGCTATTCTCGATGGGTCTGGTGTTTGTGACCGCTGGCGTGCTGTACCACGCCCTGAACGGACTGCGCATCATCTTCATGGATTTCGCAGGCTGGGGCGTCAAGATTCAGCGCGAGCTGTTCTATGTTGTGCTGGTGATCAGTGCCATCGGTGGAATCCTGACCGGCGTGCTGACCCTGATGCGTGTGCTGGCTGAACACGGAGGTTGATGATGATTCGCGCGAAACGTTTTGAAGACGCCAAGGCCCAGGCCACCGGCAACGCTGAACTGTTCTGGTGGGTGTTCATGCGCGTCAGTGGAATCGTGCTGATGTTCCTGGTGCTTGGCCACATCTACATGACCTTCATCTCCGTTCCTGAGTCCCAGTCTGCCAGTTACGAGACCATTGTCACCAAACTCCAGCAGCCTGTCTGGAAGCTGTACGACTGGCTGATCATGGTGCTCGCGGGTCTGCACGGTGTGAACGGTGCCCGTTACGTCATGGAAGACTACCTTCCCAACAAGAGCACCCGGTTCTGGGTCAAAGCCATCTTCTACACCATCGTCGGTGTGATCTTCGTGTGGGGCACCATCGGCCTTTACACCTTCAAGCCCGAGCTTTAAGGAGCCAA
Organism: Deinococcus cellulosilyticus NBRC 106333 = KACC 11606; assembly: GCF_007990775.1. Taxonomy (NCBI): domain Bacteria; kingdom Thermotogati; phylum Deinococcota; class Deinococci; order Deinococcales; family Deinococcaceae; genus Deinococcus; species Deinococcus cellulosilyticus. The sequence continues at coordinate 47,959 of NZ_BJXB01000003.1, forward strand.
TATGCATCACCGTTACGATGTCCTTGTGGTCGGCGCAGGTGGAGCAGGTCTCATGGCCTCACTGTATGCCGCGAAAAGCAAAAATGTCTCTGTCGCTGTGATCAGCAAACTGTACCCCACCCGCTCCCACACCGGAGCAGCGCAGGGTGGCGTGGGTGCAGCCCTCGGTAACGTCAACGAGGACCACTGGGAATGGCACATGTTCGACACCATCAAAGGTGGCGACTACCTCACCGACCAGGACGCAGCTGAAATCTTCGCCAAAGACGTGATCGAGGCTGTGTACGAACTCGAACACATGGGCCTGCCCTTCAGCCGTCTGGACAATGGCAAGATCGCCCAGCGCAAATTCGGTGGGCACACCCGCGAATACGGCAAATCTGCCGTGGAACGCGCCTGCTACGCCGTGGACCGCACCGGTCACATGATCCTGCAGACCCTCTACCAACAGAACGTCAAAGCAGGAACCACCTTCTACAACGAGTTCCAGGTGCTGGACCTGATCATCGAGGACAACGTCTGCAAAGGCGTGGTGGCCCTGGAACTGTCCAGCGGCGAAATCCACACCTTCCATGCCAAGGCCGTGATTCTGGCCTCCGGTGGTTATGGTCGCGTCTTCAAGATCACCAGCAACGCCCTGTCCCTGACCGGCGACCTGATGAGCATCTACTACCGCAAAGGCCTGCCCCTCGAGGACCTGGAGTTCTACCAGTTCCACCCCACCGGCATCGCCAAACTCGGGATTCTGATCACCGAAGGTGCCCGTGGTGAAGGGGGAATCCTCAGGAACGACAGCGGAGAGCGCTTCATGGAGCGTTATGCGCCCACCATCAAGGACCTGGCGCCCCGCGACATGGTGTCCCGTGCCATCTACCGTGAAATCCGTGAAGGACGCGGGGTGGGCAAGGAAAAAGACGCCATTATGCTCGACCTGACCCACCTGCCCAAGGACATCATCGAAAGCCGCCTCCCCGACATCACCGACTTTGCCCGCACCTACCTCGGTGTGGACCCGGTGAAAGAACTCGTTCCGATCCAGCCCACCGCACACTACGCGATGGGTGGGGTGCCCACCACCATCGACGGGGAAGCCCTCGCCAGCGAAGACGGCACCCAGGTGCGCGGTCTGTACGCCGCAGGGGAAGTGGCCTGCGTGAGCCTCCACGGAGCCAACCGTCTGGGCACCAACTCCCTCGGGGACCTGATCGTGTTCGGACGCCGTGCCGGTCTGGCCGCAGCCAAGTACGCCCAGAAAGCAGAGTTTGAAACCCTGCCCAACAACCCCGACGCGTTCTCCAAAGGCCTCATCGAGCGCCTGCGCAACGGAAGTGGCAGCGACAATGCCGCCAAGATCCGCAAAGAGCTGCAGGACACCATGATGATGAACGTGGGCATCTTCCGCAACGGCAAGGACATGGAAGCCCAGATCCAGATCGTGAAAGAACTGCAGGCCCGCTACAAGAACGTGTCCGTCGCCGACCCCAGCGCACGCTACAACACCGAACTCGTGGAAGCTTTAGAGCTCGGGTTCCTGCTGGACATTGCAGAAGCCATGACGGCCAGTGCCCTGAACCGCAAGGAATCCCGTGGCGCCCACGACCGTGAGGACTTCACCGAGCGCAACGACAATGACTGGCTGAAACACACCATGGCCTACCGGGACATGCAAAACCCCGGAAACGTCATTCTCAAGTACAAGCCCGTCGTCCTGAAGGGTGAAACCCTGAACTTCGTGCCCAAACCCCGGGTGTACTAAGGAGACCAGACCTGATGAAAGTCACCGTCAAAGTTCAGAGATACAACCCAGAGAAAGACAAAAAGCCAACCTGGCAGTCTTTCGCTGTGGAATGTGAACCAGGAGACCGGGTGCTGGACCTCCTCAACCACATCAAGTGGTACATGGACTCCACCCTGACCTACCGCCGCAGCTGTGCCCACGGCATTTGCGGAAGCGACGCCATGCTGATCAACGGCAGAAACCGCCTCGCCTGCAAAATTCTGGTGAAAGACCTCACCAAAGAAGGCGGCACCATCACCGTCGAGCCCATCCGTGGCCTCAAGGTGGAGCGCGACCTGCTGGTCGACATGGAACCCTTCTTCGACGCCTACCGCGCCGTGATGCCCTTCTTCATCAACGATGATCCCGCCCCCGCAGGAGAGCGCCTGCAGAGTGTGGAAGATCGGGCCATCTTCGATGAAGGCACCAAGTGCATCCTGTGCGCCTGCTGCACCACCTCCTGCCCCATCTTCTGGGTCAACGGACGTTACCTCGGTCCAGCCAGCATCGTGCAGGCCCACCGTTTCATCTTCGACTCCCGTGACAAGGGCAGTGACCAGCGCCTGAAAGTGCTCAACCAGAACACGGGCGTGTGGCGTTGCCGCACCGCCTACAACTGCACCGAAGCCTGCCCCAGAGACATCCCCATCACCGAACTGATCGAGGAAGTCAAACGCGCAGTGCTGTACCAGAAAGTCTGATTCTTGAGTTTGAAGGCGCAGCACGCTGCGCCCCTACACCCCCTTCTGGAGTTCTGGGAGGGGGTTTTGTGTTGTTTGAGGGTGCTGCCACGTCAGATCCCCCTGCCTGTCGCTAAAGCTCCAGGCGGTCCCCCTTAACGAAGGGGGACTTGGTGTGCGTCTGGTATGGCTTTAAGTTCAGTGCAGCACCAACCCCCTTTCTCTAAGGGGGGACAGCCTTGCTGGGTGCTTCGCACCGGCAAGGCAGGGGGGATCTTGTCCCCAAAGCGCTTAAAACAGGAATATCTGTGTAGCACAGGTCTTCATGTCCCGCCCCTTTTTCGGTATCCTGTAAACCATGTCGCAGGAATTGCACGAACAGACCGTGGCGCGCCTCAAGAACCAGAAGGCGCTGATTGAAATGGGCTTTGAAGCCTACCCTTACACTTATCCCCAGACGCACCACAGCCAGGACATCCTGAAAAAATACACCGAAGTGGAGCCCGGACAGCAGTGGCCCGAGGACACTTACGCTCTGGCAGGGCGTCTCACCAACCTGCGGGTGATGGGGGGGGCGGCCTTCGGAGACCTGCAGGATGAGAAGGGCAAAGTGCAGATTTACTTCAACAAGAAAGAAGTGCCCCACTTTGCTGCAGTGAAGCACCTCGACCTTGGGGACATTGTGGGTGTGAAGGGTTACCCCTTCGTGACCAAGACCGGTCAGGTGACCCTGCATGTGACCGAGTGGCAGCCCCTGCTGAAAAGCCTGCATCCTCTGCCCAGCTCCTACTACGGTCTGCAGAACATCGAGACCCGTTACCGCCAGCGCTACCTGGACCTGATGGTCAATCAGGATGTGCGGGAAACCTTCAAACTCCGCTCCAGAATTGTGCGTTTCATCCGGAACTTCCTGGATGACCGGGATTTCATGGAAGTGGAAGGTCCCACCATTCAGGCCATCGCAGGGGGCACAGAGGCCAAGCCTTTCGTGACCCACCACAATGCCCTGTCCCATGATTTCTTCCTGCGCATTGCACTGGAGCTGCACCTCAAGCGCCTGCTGGTGGGTGGTTTCGAGCGGGTCTACGAGATTGGCCGTGTGTACCGCAATGAGGGCATCGACCAGACCCACAACCCCGAGTTCACCATGCTGGAGCTGTACTGGGCTTACGTGGACTACGAGGACATCATGAAGCTCGTGGAAGAGTTGTTCTCTGCGCTCGCTGTGGCCGTGAAAGGCAGCACCGAGTTTGAGATCTACGGTCAGCAGGTCAACTGGTCTGCACCCTTTGCACGGGTGGATTATGTCGGCAGCCTGAGAGAGAAAGTGCCGGATCTGGACTTTGATCCCCTGGATCTGCCAAAACTCCGCGAGTTCTGCGATGCCCGTTACCCCCAGTGGAAGAAAGTGCCGGACTACAAGCTGCTGGACAAACTTTTCGGGGAGTACGTCGAGCCTGGCCTAGTGAACCCCACCTTCGTGATTCACCACCCCCTGGTGATCAGCCCTCTGGCCAAGAAGCACCGCAGCCTGGAAGGGGTCACAGAGCGCTTTGAACTCTTCGGCATGGGCTTTGAGCTGGCCAACGCCTTCAGTGAGCTCAACGACGCTCTGGATCAACGCCAGCGCTTTGAAAGCCAGACCCAGCGCCGCGAAGCCGGAGACGATGAGGCCCACGAGCAGGACGAGGACTTCCTCACCGCTCTGGAGTACGGAATGCCCCCTGCAGGAGGACTGGGCATTGGAATTGACCGTCTGGTGATGCTGTTGACCGACAAGGAAAGCATCCGTGACGTGCTGCTGTTCCCCCTGATGAAGCCTGAAAAGCACAAAGCAGCCCACGAAGAGGCCAGCCAGGACCCTTCTGAAGAACAGGGCTGAAGGTCAAAACAGAACCAGACACATCAAAAAGAGGCGTGAATCACGCCTCTTTTTTCAGTTCGATTTTGTCCTTTTGCCTTGCAGGATCGGTCAACTGGTGGTACCAGGACGCGACCACCATGCTGCCCACCGTGTAAGACACCCACATCATCAGCGCGTAGGACATGAAAAAGCGCAGGAGCTCCTCGGCCTGATCTGGATTGAGGTTCATCATGTCATTGAAGGTGATGTTAGGGGCAGGAATCTGACTGCCTGCCAGATATTGCAGGTAGGACCACAGGAACACCAGGGCCACCTGTTTCCAGAGGTCGCCCTTGCGGATCAGCTCGGCATTTTGCTGCAAGACCTGTGCGACAGTGAGGTCTGCACGGGCTACCACAAAGCTGTACAGAAAAATCAGGGTGATCATGGTGTTGGCCAGCAGGTCCAGCACCAGAAAGCTTGCCCCTCCAAAAAACAACAGGATCAGGAAGCTGAGGCCCATGAAGAGCAGGCTCAGCAGCAGGTGGGTGGTGGTGAAGACCCCATCCCAGCGCAGGCCCTGGCCTTTTTCACCTCGCAGGCCACCGATCAGGTAACGCTGCAGGGCTGCCGCGCCAGTGCCAAGCAGCAACTGTCCGGTCAGACCGGTCAGGAATCCGGTCACGAAAGACCAGAAGATCACCAGGGGTTTTCGAATCAGCAGGACAGAAACGTCGATCAGGGTTTGACGGATGGAAATCACAGGTTGACCTCGGGGTACGGATGACACAAACTCAAAGCCATCATACACTGAGCCCAAATGAAAAAACCCCTCCGGAGAGGGGCAGGTTTGCACAGGGGGTTCAGGCGCTCGGGGTCATGCCGACGTACTGGATCAGTTCCATGCGGTCTGTGGGGAGTTTGAAGGCCTTGAGGATGTCTTTCAGGCTGGACTCGTAGTGCTCACTCCACAGGTTTTTGTGGCTGGTCAGGTACATGATGGTCTGCTTCTGGCGCAGGGTGAGGGCCTCGGGGGTCTGCTTGGGACGCTTGTAGAACACGGACATCAGCAGGCGGTTGAGGAGGGGCTTCACGCTGGCCGTGGCGGTGTCCTTGTCGGAAGCAGAGAGGGCATTGAGGGTGCGCTGCAGGGCTTCTTCACCGAGGATGGAGAGGCAGGCGATGACATCCACGTGCAGTTTGTTCTGCACCCAGGGGAGGTCAGCGTAGGCTTCTTCGACCATTTCGGGTTCCACGAGGGCCTTGACGATGGACTGCTCGACTTCTTCAGGGGTGTATTCCTTGAGGAGTCGGGCCAGGCTCATGGCCATCACCAGACGGGTGAGAGGGTGGCCTTCTTTGTCCAGAGCGTTCTTGATTTCACCAGCAACCACAGGAGCGGGGGTGCCACGGGAAACCGCAAATGCACCAGTGGCGCGCACATGGGAGTTGGTGTCGCTGCGCATGATGCCCATCAGGGCAGCCAGGATGCGGGGGTCTTCCACACCGAATTCACCGAGGAAGAAGGTGGCCCAGGACCGCAAGCGGCGGTCAGAGGACAACAGCAGCTTCTCGATGGCAGGAACAGCACCACGCACGGCACGGTGGGCATTTTGCACCCATTCGTCGTTGCGTTTGCGCTGCTCCATCATCTCGGGGGTGTTGAGTTGTTGCTTCATTGCGTCTTGCAATGCATCGGACTGGTCGAACTGTTCGAAAACGCTGACGCCGTGACCGATCTTGATCAGCATGCGAACAATCGCATAGCGGTCGAGCAGGTCTTCATTCTCCAGCGCCTTGACCATCACTGGGACGGCGTGGGGGGTGGCCTCGAACACGAAGGCACCCTGGTGGATCAAGCGGTCTTCCAGCGCTTCCAGGGCAGTCTGTCGACTCTTGCGGTCTTCAGATTCCAGGGATTTGATCAGGCTGGGAATGGCGTCCGCAGGACCAAGTGCGTCTTCGAGCATTGACCAGTCGGTATCGTTGGACTTGGTGTTTCTGCGCCCCAGTCCAAAGAGCGTGGCCATCAGATTGGGTCTGGTGGGCCGACTCTCTGTCGTGCGCGTGATTCGTCTGAAGAGTTGAAGTACGTCCACGTTAGCCTCCGCCTGTCTAGAGCTTCTAGTTCCATACTACGGGCTGCGTCTTACAGCTTTCTCACTGTGCTCTTACACGTTGACATGCTCTGGACCCTGTCTTTTGCGGAAGGTGAGCTGACGCTGTTTTGCACCGTGTCCCTTAAGTCTATACTTATAAACCTCATTCTAACATCCCAGTCATGGGATCTGAAAAGTGGGTGTTTTGAACGTCTAGATCGAAAACCATCCTCCATTACAAAAACTGAAAACTTTCACTCATTTTAACTTGGAGAGGCCCTTGCGAATCAACAGGTCTGTTGTGGCCTCCGGGTTCTCTGAAGTGAGCTCTGACACCACCGTCCGCACATGAACTTCACGGTAGCCCAGTGCAATCAGGGCATCAATGGCATCTCTTTCATTTGGGTTGCGCTGCACAGCGGCCTTCTTGCCCGTGCTCCCTGCGCGAAGCTGTTCAGGGATCTTGCCCTGCAATTCCAGCACCAGACGCTCAGCCGTGCGTTTTCCCACCCCGGACACGCTGGAGAGGAGTTTGCTGTCCCCATCCAGAATGGCCCCTGCCAGCACATTGATGGGAAGCTGGGAGAGCATGGCCAGGGCCAGTTTGGGACCCACGCCAGAAACGCCTGTCAGGATATCAAACATCTGCTGGAGGTCCACATGGTGGAACCCGTACAGCGTCATGGAATCTTCACGGACCACCATGCGGGTGAAAAGCTCGATGGTGTCTCCGGGTTTGCATTTGTCGAGTGTGGGACGGGCCACAAAGACCTCGTACCCCACCCCTGCGCACAGCACAATCACAGCGCTTTCCCGAGTGGCTTTGACGGTTCCTTCGAGGTAAGCAATCACGGGAATACTTTACCAGATACTGCTGAGGGCAAAGGGCCGAGGGCTGAATACCAGCTCATATTTTTGCGTATGGCAAGAAAAGGAGAGAAAAATGCAAGCAGACGAATTCATCCGGGGGCCACGTTTTTCAAGGCTTTCCTTCTGTTCAGCTAAGGGCCTGGGTTTGTCTTGACATCCTCAGTCCAGAAATTAACGTTGCTCTCGGCTCTGTCTTGGCCCTGACTCCGTGCTCCCCAGGCGGCTGGGTCGCACTGGGCCGCCGGCTCTCGGCTCTCGGCCCATCTCTCATGCAGGCTGCGTACACTGGTTGGGTGCTGAAGCGTTTCCTGAAAGAATGGGTCCTCCTGACCTTTTTGCCCCTCTACCTGCTTCTGACTTTTGTGGTGACCTTTGGAACCGTCAGTGGAGACAGCATGGCCCCCACACTGCATGAAGGTGAGCGTGTGCTGGTCCTGAAGTATGCCAGATGGTTCTCTGCCTGGGGCCTGTCCCGTTCTTTTCCACAATACGGCCAGTTGCTGGTGCTCAAAGCCCCTGAGGGGAGCGAATACTCCATCGAGAAGGGCTGGTTTGGCATCGAATACCGCCCTTACATGGTCAAACGCCTGATCGGAAAACCTGGAGACCGCATCGAACTCCGGGAAGGGGAGGTGTACCTGAACGGCGAAAAAATCCCCGAGCCTTACATCAAAACGGCCCGGGGCGCAGACAGCATGCCTGAGGTGACCCTCAAATCAGATGAATATTTTGTGCTGGGAGACAATCGCTCCACTGGCAGCAGTGTGGATTCCAGGTATTACGGTCCTGTGAAGTTCAGGGATCTGGCAGGGCCTGTGGTTCCTCTGTTCTGAGGATTCAGGTTTCCGAGATGGGGTCCAGGCAGAACCATCTGCCTTTGGGATCGGGCACACAAGGCTGGGGCTCAGGTTCGGGGTCTTCGCAGGCACAGGGGCTGCCAGAAGAAGCGAGACACTGATCCGGTGGGGGGCAGGTGGGAGCAGCACTGCTCCAGGACAGAGGGGAGAGCAAAAACAGGATGGTCAACAGCGTTTTTTTCATGGGTGGTGCTCCTGAATGAAAAGAGCAGGTGTCTGCTGGGCATGAAGCATTCTCATGGCAAAGACCTCCTCGCTTGCTAGAATTGTAAAAAATTTGTATGTTCAAAACCACCCGCGTTTGAAGATTGACCCCATGACCGCAGAGCCCTCCTTATGGCAGACCATCACCGACAGTCGGGCTGCAGCGTTCCTGGTGGATGCTGAGCAGTCCCAGTACTTTGTGCCCTTTCTGGATCGGGAGTGCACCGTCAAGCAGCTCAGCGAAGAAGTGCCCTGCACGGCCCTGCAGGCCTACCGGGCTGTGGACCTGATGGAGCAACTCGGCCTGATTCAACTGGTGCGCAAGATCACCCGCCGGGGAAAACCCATCAAGGTGTACACTTCCACTGCCAGAGCCCTGTTCGTGCCCTTCAAATACGCCCCACACAACAGTTTTGAAGACATGATGCTTTCCAGAGACAACACCTGGAGGGAGCTTCTGTTTCACAGCCTGATGGCCCAGTTCCATGAGGCCGCAGATGAGGCCCACAAAGACCTGGGGCTGCGTTTCGTACGGCACAATGGCAAAGCTTATGTGGTCCAGGCCCTGGGTTCAGGAGAAGACGGCTCAAAAGGCCTGATTGCCAGTTTCGGTGACCCGGAGGCCCCGGCCATCCGGGACGACTGGCGTGTCCTGAAGCTCAGCAGGGAGCAGGCCAAGGAACTGCAGCAGGAATTCTATGAACTGATCCACCGTTACGCAGGACAGCAGGAAGGACGGGATTACATTCTGCGGGTGGCTCTGGCGCCTTATAAGGAGAAATAGCCGCCGGTTCTCGGCTCTCGGCAATGCCACATCCCACCCAGGACCCCAGACCTCCCACCACAGGTGTCTAACCCACCCCATTTGCCTTAACCCCCCTCCGTCGTGCTACAATAAAGACCCGAAGGCTTGAGCACTTCGGCTTTTTTATTGCCGTTTTCTCTCTCAAGCGAACATCCCAGCCATCCCGACTCGGACCACCTTCAAGGGTCCTGAGCTTTCTTTTTTGTTTCAGAGAGGAGCAGCACATGAAATACATCTTCGTGACAGGCGGCGTGGTTTCCAGCCTTGGCAAGGGCGTGGTCACCAGTTCACTCGGGGCACTGCTGCGTGCCCGGGGCTACAAGGTCACTGCTGTCAAAATCGACCCTTACATCAACATCGATGCAGGCACCATGCGTCCCTACGAGCACGGTGAGGTGTTTGTGACTGCCGGGGGAAGTGAGACCGACCTCGACATCGGGAACTACGAGCGTTTCCTCGACATGGACATTCCTGAGGGGTCCAACATCACCACCGGTCAGGTGTACCAGACCGTGATTCGCAAGGAGCGTGCTGGCGAGTACCTGTCCCAGACCGTGCAGGTGATTCCCCACATCACCGATGAGATCAAATACCGCATTCGTACGGCTGGAGAGCGTGCCGGTGCAGAGATTGTGATTGTGGAGGTTGGCGGAACCGTCGGGGACATCGAGAGCACCCCCTTCCTTGAGGCGATCCGCCAGATGCGCTTCGATGAGGGTGTTGAAAACACCATGTTTGTGCATGTGACGCTGGTGCCTTACCTGGAAACCAGCCATGAGTTTAAAACCAAGCCCACCCAGCACAGCGTGGCCACCCTGCGCAGCGTCGGCATTTCTCCCGATGCCATCATTGTGCGATCCAAGGTGGAACTGCCCCAGGACATCGCCAAGAAAATTGCCCTGTTCACCAGTGTGATGCCGGGTCGGGTGTTCACCAGTTATGACGTTGCCAACATCTACGAGCTTCCCATTGCCTTTGAAGAGCAGGGTCTGGGCCGTGTGGTGGAGAAGCAACTTGAACTGGAGAAGGTCACTCCAAATCTGAGTGTGTGGCAGAACGCCGTGCAGGTCATGAAGCGTCCTGGCAATGAGGTGAAGATTGCCATTGCAGGCAAGTACACCGCCATGCCTGATGCTTACAAGAGCCTGCTTGAGTCCCTGGAGCATGCGGCCATTGCCAACAATGCCCGCCTGAACGTCAAGTGGGTCAACACCGAAGAGGTGACCGAGGGGGACATCGCCGAGCACTTTGAAGGCACCGACGCCATTCTGGTTCCCGGTGGGTTCGGCATCCGTGGGATTGAAGGGAAGATCCGCACGGCCCGCTATGCCCGTGAAAACAAAATTCCCTACCTGGGGATCTGCCTCGGGATGCAGATTGCGGTGATCGAGTACGCCCGCAGCATCTGCAAACTGGAACAGGCCAACTCCAGCGAGTTTGACCAGTACAGCCCCCATCAGGTGATCGGTCTGATGCCCGAGCAGCTTGAAGTGGAAGGCATGGGGGGCACCATGCGTCTGGGCGACTGGCCGATGAAGGTCGAAGCTGGCACCAAACTGGGAGAGATCTACAGTGTGCCCAATGGGGGCACCGTGATGGAACGCCACCGTCACCGCTATGAGGTGAATCCCGAGTACGTGCAGCAGCTGAAAGATGCGGGTCTGGTGATTTCTGGCGTGACCCCTGGCATCAAGAGCCGTGGGGCGGGCCTGGTGGAGGCCATTGAATTGAAAGACCATCCTTTCTTTGTGGCCTTACAGTCCCACCCTGAATTCAAATCCCGTCCGATGCGTCCCAGCCCTCCGTTTAAAGCGTTTGTGGCTGCTGCCCTGCGCCATCAGGGCAAGGATCAGGTCGAAGCGTAACCCCTTAAATTCCAATGAAAACCTGCAGGGCGGGCCACAGGCTCGCCTTTTGTCTTTGACACTGTCTTGACAAAAGTTTAGGTATGCCTAAAAATTAGATCAGGTGATTCGAATGATTTTGAGGGTACAGACTGTGATTCCTCTGCCCACCCATACGGTGTGGCAGAGACTGAGACGCATTGAAACACTGGAACACGTCACAAGAGGCCTGATGGGTTTCCAGAAACTCACGCCCATTCCAGAACTCGCTGAAGGGGCAACCCTGAAAGTGCGTTTCTGGTTCTTTCACTTGCTGCCTGCCCCGTGGGTTCACCACCTGAAGATGCGCCGATGCGACAGTGAACACCTGGAAATGCTCACCGAAGAGGGAGGAGGCTTCATCAAGGTCTGGAACCACACCATCCGGGTCCAGCAGCACCAGCAAGGCACCTTCTACACCGATGAGGTCGAAATCCGGGCAGGCCTCATGACCCCCATCGTTTATGCCTACTCCTGGGTGTTCTACCACTACAGACAGTGGAGGTGGCGACAGTGGGCCGCTCAGGATTCGGGGGCGAGCAACTCATCCAGAATGTAATTGACCTGCATTTCCAGCATGTCCAGTGAGCCCTCATTCATGACCACAAACGTGGCCCGTTTGCGCTTCTCCTCGCTGGGCATCTGGGTTCTGTCCCGGGCCAGGATCTGTTCACGGGTCAGGCCATCGCGGACCATCACCCGTTCAATGCGCTGTTCCAGAGGGGCGTCCACCACGATGGTGGCGTCCATCATGGTGTCCAGACCCCCTTCGAACAGAAGGGGAATGTCCTGAACCACCAGATCGGCATTCAGTTGCGTTTCGAGCTCCTGCATGCGGGAACGCACCCTCGGGTGGATGATGCCGTTCAGGATCTGTCTGGCATCGGGTTTCTGGAACACCAGTTCAGCCACCTTCGGGCGGTTCATGCCTTCAGGGGTCACATACTGTGGTCCGAAAGCCTCTGCAATGAGGGCCAGGACTTCAGGGGAGGAGGACACCTCACGGGCCACCTGATCGGCGTCCAGCACGGGAATGCCACGGGCCATGAGCATGCGCGCCACAGTGCTCTTTCCGCTGCCAATGCTGCCCGTCAGACCGATTCTCTTCATGGTTTTTGCTCCTTGAGGAAGCTTTCAAACTCTGTCTTTTTGACCCCACGCACCGTCAGTTTGCCATCCATCGCCAGGAAATCTCCTTCCATGGGCACGGAGAAACTGAGGGTCACCACCTGCTGCCGGGGCAACTCAACATCCAGGCCCAGCATGGGGATGGTCAGGCGGGTGTCTGGGAGTTCGCTTTCGGCCAGAATTTCACGGATTTCTCCGACAGGCAGAATGAGCACGTTCTTGACGGAGGCTGTGCCTCCGTAACCCACCGTCCAGCCCTGATCGGTCAGGTGCAGGGTGGTGCGGTCGGCAGGAATCGCCTGCTGTGAATACAGCGCATATCCTGCTGCACCTGCAACTCCCGCAGAGAGCACAGCACCAATGGCTCCGGTCATCACCAGGTTCTTCTGGCGACCCAGGTTGCCCAGCATCAGGCCCAGTGAACCCAGAAAACCCACACCTCCCAGCACGGTGAAAAGCCAGATGCCCACTGTGGCTGCGGACCCCACAGAGGGATCTTCCAGGTCAAGGGCTTCGTGGGCCTGTGCTGCACCCAGCAGCAACATCAAAATGAGCATCCAGTGCATTCTGTTCATTCTAGAAAGGGTTTCCGGGGCAATTGCCCCATCCCAGTATCTCAGGGAAAAGGACGAGTACCATGAGAACATGCGCAATCTGGGACCAAAAACCCTTTCATGGCTGAAACAGGCTGGAATTCAAACGGAACAGGACATCCGCAGTGTGGGTGTGATCGAGGTTTTTCTGCAGCTGAAAGACATGGGATTTCGGCCCTCCCTCAACGCCCTGTGGGCACTGGAAGGGGCATGTGAGGGCATCGACTGGAGGGACATCCCTTCAGAACGAAAGCTTGAGCTGAAAGAAGAACTGCAAAGACAACTCAGCTCACACGAACCTTGAAGGTGTGCTGCCCTGAGTTTCACCTGTTTCGAAAAGACGGTACAATTCAGGACACAGCTCATCCGTCGCTGAGCAATGACCCAAAGAGGGGGTTGAAATGGTTTTTTTGTTGCTTGTTCCCGGTCTGGGTGGAGCCCCCATTCAAACTTCAGGTGTGGTCTATGCGCAGCCTGGGCAGTCGGTGGTCCTGACCCTGCAGATTGACAACCCCCAGGAAGTCCTGATCAACAAGGATGCCCCAACCCGCCTTTCTCTAACCACACCCTTTAAAACACTCACCCTGGAAGCAGATGCGATCAAAGGGCCTGATGCAGATTATGAACCCGAAACCTATTTTGCCCGCGTGGAACCCTTGAAATTCAAATTTGGTGTGCCAAAAGGCTTTAAAAAAGGCAGTTACCCCCTGACCCTCAATGCAGATTTCTTCATGTGCAACACGAAAGATGGTCTGTGCTACATGAAAACAGTGCAGGTCAAAGGGGAGCTGAAAGTTGGAGAAAAGGGCGAGAATCAACCGATGGTGGTGAAGCTTCCCAAAAGATAGAAGGAGCACTCAGGTGCTCCTTCTATCTTTTCTCTGGGCTTACTGCAGCCGTTTCAGGGCATCCTGGGCTTCTTCAGATCCCTGATCTGCAGCTTTTTTGTACCAGAAGAGGGCCTGTTTCAGGTCTTTTCCTGTCCCCTTGCCTTTTTCATAAAATTCAGCAAGGGAAAACTGGGAGTCCCTGTCTCCTTCAAGTGCCAGTTCCTGATAGAGCTTAAAAGCTCTGGGGAGGTCTTTTTTGACCTTTGCATCTGAATCAGAAATCAGATATGCCACAGAAGCAATGCCGCTTGGATTGCCCAGGGATGCTGCTTTCTCATACCAGAAAAGGGCTTTTGCAGTCTGACCTTCCACCAAATACCGAGTGGCCAGTCTGTCTGCTGCTTCACCATACCCCAGATTTGCAGATTTTTCGTAGAAGGGTGCAGCCACAGCAATGCCCGAAGTGCCATTGAAGTTCCCACGCCATGCAGCTTCTGCAGCCTCATAAATGGCGATGGGATCATTGCCTTCAGCAATTTTGATCCACAGTTGTTTGGCTTTTTCTGGGTTTGCCGCCTCTCCAATGAAGCCATAGTTATAACCTCTGGCCAGCTTCGACATGGCGTAGAAATTGCCCTGATCTGCAGCTTTCTGATAAAGGGCAAAAGCCTTTTGCAGGTCGTAATCTGGTGTGCTGCCCACATTGTGGTGTTCTCCCAACCGGACCTGAGCCTCAGGAAAACCAGCGTCAGCGGCCTGCTTCAGGTGTACCAGACCCGTGTTTTGATCTGGAGTTGTGCCAATTCCGTAGGTGTACAGACTGTAGAGATCGGTTTTGGCCTGAAGATTTCCGCTTTCGGCAACCTTCACATAGGCCTGAAAAGCTTCTGCATAAGTTGCTGGTGCAGGCAGGGTTTTTACCATCCTGACCACAGCTTCAATGCCTGGATTGAATTTGATGGTTGAGCATTTCTGCAGGGTCAGCTGGACATCCTGTGATTTGATGGCGTTGCCACAGGCCAGATCAGATGCCAGTGCAGGGCTGACCAAAAGAAGGGCAAATGAGATGAGCATTTTTTTCATTCTGGGTTACTCCATTCGGGTTTTCAGGAAGTTGGTCAGGACCGCCCCGCGTTTGTAGTACGGGTTGTCCATGATCTTGATGTACAGGGGGATGGTGGTTTTGACCCCATCCACAATGGTTTCTTCCAGGGCGCGTTTCATGCGGGAAATGGCTTCCTGGCGGGTGGGTGCCCACACGATCAGTTTGCCGACCAGGCTGTCGTAATGGGGAGGAATCTGGTAACCGGCGTAAGCGTGTGAATCAAAACGCACACCAGGACCCCCTGCCACATGCAGGTTGGTGATCTTGCCTGCACTCGGACGGAAATCCTTGGAAGGGTCTTCTGCATTCACGCGGCACTCGATGGCGTGACCGTACAGTTTGACCTCCTCCTGTTTGATGCGCAGAGGGTTGCCTGCAGCCACCAGGATCATTTCCTTGATGAAATCCAGCTGGGAGATCATCTCGGAGACGCAGTGCTCCACCTGAATGCGGGTGTTCATCTCCATGAAGTAGTAGTGGCCATTGGTGTCCACAATGAACTCCAGGGTGCCTGCACCAGCGTAGTTCACGTATTTGGCCAGACGCACACCTGCAGCCAGAATTTCCTGACGCAGGGAGTCAGGCAGGGTCGAGGGGGCTTCCTCGATCAGCTTCTGGTTGCGGCGCTGGATGGAGCAGTCCCGTTCCCCGATGTGGATGACGTTGCCCTGTCCGTCTCCGAGCACCTGCACCTCGACGTGACGGAACTCTTCGAGGAATTTTTCCATGATGATGGCTTCATCCCCGAAGTACAGGCGGGCTTCTTCCTGGGCCTGGTTGAAAAGGCTCTGCAGTTCTTCCTGGGTGCGCACGACTTTCTGACCGCGCCCGCCACCCCCTGCACTGGCTTTGAGCAGCACAGGGTAACCAATCTGTTTGGCCGCAAGCAGGGCTTCATCGACGGTTTCCAGCACGCCTGTTCCGGGCACAGTGGGCACCCCACTGCTGGCGGCAATTTCACGGCCACCTGCTTTGGAGCCCAGTGCACGCATGCTTTCAGGAGTGGGGCCAATGAAGACAATACCGTGATCCCGGCACATCTCGGCAAAATCGGGGTTTTCGGCCATGAAACCGTAACCGGGGTGGATGGCCTCGGCCCCGGTGATCAGGGCGGCAGAAAGGATGTTGGGAATGTTGAGGTAACTGTCCTTGCTGGCGGCAGGCCCCACGCAGACAGACTCATCTGCAAGCAAAACAGGAAGGCTGCCCTCGTCGGGCTGGCTGTAGACGACCACCGTTTTGATGCCCATCTCTTTGCAGGTGCGGATGACCCGCAGGGCAATCTCACCCCGGTTGGCAATCAGGATTTTCTTGAAGGGAGGTTGATCCATGGTGCTCCTTAAAAGGCTTCCCCCTGCATGGCCCCCGTTGTCTGGAGCCCCGAGGGGGAAGCGCAAAATGATTTTGAGTTCAGGCAGGTTCGATCAGGAACAAATCCTGACCGTACTCGACAGGCTGGGCGTTGTTGACCAGGATCTTGCGCACGATGCCTGCCACTTCTGATTCGATCTCGTTCATCAGTTTCATGGCTTCTACAATGCACAGCACCTGACCGAGCTGCACCCGGTCTCCCACCTGAACGTAAGGAGCTGCGTCGGGGGAGGAGGCGGTGTAGAAGGTGCCCACGATGGGGGCCTTCACAGGAACCAGTTTGCTGGTGTCCTCTGCAGGTTGTGCGGCAGGCTGAGCAGTGGGGGTGGGTTCTGCAGCAACCTGAGTTTGTGCAGCAGGTTGAGCTGCAGGCTGGGCCTGGGGTGCAGCCTGACTGACCACCACAGGCTGGGGAGCGGCCAACACAGGTTGAGGGGCCTGCACGAAGACCTGTTCGGCTCCGCGTTTGATCGAAATCTCGTACTCACTGGTCTTCAGGCTGAACTCGGAGAATTCAGCGTCCGAAAGAGCATCCAGAATTTTCTTGAGATCTCGGGGGTCCATTATGCCCGTCCCAGGTACTTGCCGCCGTCTCGGGTGTCGACTTTCAGTTTGTTGCCGGTTTCCACGAACAGGGGGACCTGAATGGTGGCACCACTGCTCAGTTTGGCGGGTTTGGTGCCGCCGGACACGGTGTCACCACGCACGCCAGGATCGGTTTCCACAACTTCCAGAACCACCTGGTTGGGGAGTTCGATCTTCAGGGGCTTTTCCTTGTACATCTGGACGTCCACCTGCATGTTTTCCACCAGGAATTTGCTCTGGTCGCCAGCGAGGACCACGGGCAGGCTGACCTGATCAAAGGTCTCCATGTCCATGAAGAGGTAGTCGTCGCCGTCCTGGTACAGGAACTGCATGCTGCGGCTCTCCACGAAGATGTCCTGCAGTTTTTCACCGCTGTTGAAGGTGCGGTCCACGATGGAACCGGTCTCCATGTTGCGGAACTTGGTGACCACTTTCGCGCCACCGCGACCCATTTTCAGGTGAGAGTAGTCCAGGCATTCCCAGAGCTGACCGTCCATCTCGACTTTTGTGCCGTTCCGCAATTCCGTTACGCTGATCATTGATGCTGACTCCTTTTGCGCTGTGCCCGCAGGCACGATAAAATACGTCCAGGTGAGCTTTTCTCAGGCCATCCTGTGCGTTTTGCCCATCAAGGGTCTGACCTTCTGACGGGGGGAGAGTAGGCTGTTCTACTCGCAACAGGTGTATTCTAACGCGTTCTCTCTTCAAAGGTAAGTCACCTTTTCGAGAACACCCGATTCAGGCTGCTGTGGTGCAGCATGGAAGATCTTACCTCAAAAGTGGGGTGAAAATGCTGTGCCCGCTGTGGTGGCATCCCCGTTCTGAACACAGTACAGTCGCAGCATGACCATGGAACGCACCATCATGACCATTTTTGCGGTACTGGGCACCCTGTTTTTGCTGGGCACCTCCTGGAGCATCGGATTGCAGTGGCGTTTTCTGCAGAGCAGTGAGACAGCCATCGGGCAGGTGGTGGATCTGGAACGCAGCCGCAGCGATGATGGCTACGTTTTTTATCCGTACATCCGTTACACCACAAAAGAGGGACAAACCCTCACCTTCCGGAACCCGGTGGGCTCAAACCCCCACCCGCAAATTGGAGACCGGGTGCAGGTGCGCTATGATCCACGCCGCCCTTCCGGGGCCACCCTCTCTGGATTCTTTGATCTGTGGCTCGTTCCATTTGTGATGGGCATTCTGGGGATCTGCTTTGCAGGAGTGGGGTACTGGGGACTCTTCAGGTTTTCCGGCAAGCCACGTTTCAGACGCTAAAGAGTCAGGCAAGGATTGCAAGATGGTTGGGCCGGAGGCTGTTTTCAGGGCAGATCCGGCTCACCGCTTTTGACCAACCATGCTCCAATCATGGTCGGTTTTCTAAGCTTCATTCATCAGCAGGACGCGCACTGGTCAGCAGGCCAGCACAGGCGTTCTGGCTCTGGAGGAAGACCTATGAAATTCAAAGCACTGACTGTTGCCACCCTTGCCCTGATGATCACCGCCTGCGGAACCCGCACCCCTGCCCCTGTGACCCCCCAGCCTGAAAACCCTGAACAGGTGGTCATCAATGAGGGTGTGTTCTATGAGCTGGACACCGTGACCAGAACCGTGCGCCCTGTGTCAGGAGGCATTTCCAAGCAGGTGTACTATGGTGGCACTGGGTTCAGCACCACGCAGATTGTCACCGACAGCACCGACAGCGTGTACAACATCCAGTTCACCCTGAAAAATGAGACCCAGCAGAACATGGGTGTGGACAGCGACCTGACGGTGTTCTATCCTTCCTTTCAGGCCCAGACAGCAACCGGCACTGTGGTTCCTGGAGGCGGTGTGGTGAATGCAGCAGGTTATCTGCCTGAGATTTACGTGCCTTTCCACTCCTTTTCCAATCAGGTCAAACCCGGTGATGGGGTCATCTTCAATGTGGCGATTCAGGTGCCTGAACCTGCCACCAAAGCGGTGTTCTCGCTGGGGGTACAGGCGGGTCAGGACTACAACCAGATTCCGATCACCGCCAAGGCCTTCATGCAGCCTGCCTATGGAAAGTTTGGTGTTGAGGGTTTCAAGGCAGGTGCTGCAGACCAGACCCGTTTCAACAAACCCTTCAGCCTTGCCATTTGCGACAGCAGTGACAGCATTTACATGACCGATCAGAATGGACTGTGGCGCATTGAGCCTCACAAGACCGTGCTGCTCAGTGACCGCGATGTTTACCGTGGCAACACTTTCATTGACTGCATGGAGAACGGAGAACTGGCCATCTCCAACCAGACCACCCGACAGATCTACACCGTTTCCACCTACGCCTGGTACTCTCCCACCCTGATTTCTGGAGTCACTGAGGGCGGAAATGCCGATGGCGATGTCAACACGGCCCGCTATGGGAACCCCCGTCAGGTCAACCACCACGGCACAGACCTCTACATTGCCGATTACACCAACCGCTCTGTGCGCAAGTTGACCAAACAACCCAATGGCAGTTTCCTGTCTTCCACTGTGGTCACCATGCCTGCTGGAGAAGCCTATGTGGAAGGTGTGGCCGTTGATCCTCAGGGGAACGTGTTCTTTGGCACCAGCACAGGCATCTGGCGCAAAGCCCACAACTCCACCACCCCGGTCAAGATCGTTGCCAAAACCGCTGGCTACCAGCCTGTCACCATCAAATGGCATCCCAACGGCATGATTCTGGTGACCGAGTTCAATGAGCACCGTGTGCGTGCCTACACCCCCTCTGACCCCAGTGGTACTGCTGGGTGGAAACGCATCACGCTGGCTGGAAACGGTGGAGTGGCAACCACCTTCACCAGAGGTGAACCCACCAAGTATGCCCTGAACACCCCCCTGGGCCTGACCGTCAGCAAGTACGGCACCATCTATTTCAGCCAGTTCAACGGTCAGAATGTGATGCGAATTGACCGTCTGAAGTGAACCCCCGTTTTCTGTCTCCCTGGTGCAAAAGTCCTTTCATACCGAAAAATTCCCGGAATGTTCCGGGAATTTTTCGTTTTCCCGACAGGGCTTTATGGATTCAGCGCATTGATCTCTGGCTTGAATCCAATTTTTTGAATGTACTCCAGATACTCTGCCTCTGTGAGGGCCTGCTTTTTCCCACTGAGGGCCACAAAGAAAGCTTCCATCACGTTGGTTCCGAAGGACCTGCCACCAATTCTGGGGGTGGTGGTGATCAGTTCCTTGACTCCAGCGGCTTTTGCCCACTCCAGGTCTGCCTGGGTGGTGGTGTTGGTGAGGATGGTTTTGCCCTTCAGGTCTTTCGGAGCGTAACGGCGGATGTAGAGGAAATCTCCGGCGATCACATCTGCCCAGGCGTAATAATTGCTGCCTGTCCCTTTCACCTCTTTGTCCTGTTTGTCCCCGGTGGGATAAAACCACTTGAAGGGCAGCAGGGTCAGCACGGGGAGCAGGGTGTGGGCCACCCGGCGCAAACCTCCAATGGTGCGAATCGGGACGGGCATGCCCAGGCTGAAGATGATGTCTCCATACAGCACATCTGCACCGGATTTCGCCAGTTCTTCGGCCATGCCGAAACGGTCTACAGCAGCCACCATCAGGGTGCGGGTGCCGTTCCAGTGGATGTGGCGGTCCAGCTGGCGGATGGCCTCCCGTTCCAGGGTGTGTTTCAGTCCGCTGCCATCCAGAATGGGGGTGATTTTGGCATTTGAGCACAGTTTTACGATGTCCCGGAAGGAATATTTCCTGTCTCCAGCGATGATGTACAGGTCGGTGCCCCCGAGGCCAAAGGCATCCACCTTGCCATCGAGATCACGGAAGAGCTGGGCGGCCTTCTCCATGTCCCCATCGGTGCCGATGCGTTCCAGAATGAGTTTCTGGCCCAGCACCGAGAGTTCTTCGCGCGCGTTGCGTTTGCTGGACCCGATCGACACGCTGACCACATGTTTGTACCCTGCGGGAGCGGGACTCCAGCCCGCAGGAAGTGCACTGCTTAAAGTCATGCTGTAAACTCCTTAAACCCACATTATAGAGGTCAGGATTCAAGCGGAAGATGAAGTCTTCAAGGCAAGCTGCCACCACAGGCGACGCAGCACATGGCCCATCACACTGGCGTGAAACACCACCTGACGGGTGCCAGACAGCAGCACAGACGCTCTGGGGTGGTCCTGTACACGGTTGACCGCCAGGCTGTACGCCACTTTTTCAAGGTAGGCCAGACCCCTGGCGGGCTCCCACAACTGCGCTGCCCACTCCAGGGGAATGCCATCATTGCTGACCCGGATGCCGACCAGACCCCCCACCAGGGCGGCCATGGTGTCGGTGTCTCCGCCCAGTTCAATCACCCGGGTGACCGCCTCTTCGAAGTTGCTCGGAGAGGAGAACCAGGCATGCAGCACCACAGGCAGGGTGTGATAAACATAAGCACTCACTCCGCTTTCCAGACCCAGTTCCAGAGCGAAATCACGGGTGCTCTGCTGGTTTTCCAGGCTGCTGTCCAGGAGACCAAGCAAGTCCCAGAGTTCAGGGTCCTCCTCTTCGGGAATCCAGTTGAAGAGCTCCTCCAGAAAAGGGGTGATCTGCAAAACCCTGTGTTCCAGAATGAAACGGGCTGCCAGGGCCAGCACCAGGGTGCCCCGCTCGGCACGGGGGTCCAGATGGGTGATGCGTGTGCAGACCCGCACCATCTGCCGGAGTTTTTCTGGCTCGGTGATCATCAGGCCCAGAGGCAGGCTGCGCATCAGGGGACCATTGCCCGCAGACATCACCCCACTGCGTTCTGGAGGGATGCCCACAAACAGACGGGACACGGCAACCAGGGTGGCTTTTCCAGCACTGATGGGCAGCAGGTGGCCCCACTGGATCAGGTTGCGGGCCAGATGCTTCTGAAAAAGATCCACATCTCCGCCAGACCTGAGCAGGGCTTCCAGGGTGAGGAGTGCGTGTTCGGTGTCATCGGAAACCATGCCATGGCCCAGCCACAGCCGCATCCGGTCAGGATGCCCGAGTCTGGCTGCATGCTGTCTGGGAAGGTGTTCATAGGGAAGACCAAGCGCATCGCCCACGGCCATTCCCAGCAGCATGCCGTGAATCCGTTCCTGCATGATTCAAGCTTACTGCAAATGGGCTGAGTTGAAACTGAAACTCATGTCCGTCCTGAGCTGATCCAGCGGGCACGATCAGGACGGCCTCTCTCAGCAGCTTGCTGTGCAGCACGGCTCCAGTCATAGACCACCTGTTGTTGCGAGACTTTCCAGTGTTCACCTGTCTGGGTCAGCAGGGCATAACGGGCATGAGGGCTGCCTGATTCCATCACATGGAAAAAGGGCACATCATCGTCATAGGCTGGCATGCCCACACTGCCCGGATTGACCACCAGCGAGTTTCCAGCCTGAACGGTCCGGGAGATGTGGGAGTGCCCACACAGCACCAGAGGTGCACTGGATATCCCAAGGCGTTGCAGAATCTCCTTTTCAGAAGCCAGACGCACCCCATGCTCAGTCACGGTTTCCAGCAGGTACGTGGTGTCCGAAGTGGGTGTCCCATGACAGAGCAACACATCTTCCAGAAGCAAGGTGGCAGGCATCTCTCTCAGCCACTCCAGGTGATGCTTCTGCAACTCAGCATGGATGCGGGTGTAATCCGCACCGGTCGCTTCAGCAGCACTGGGCTCAAGGATGCTGCGGTCCTGGTTGCCAGCGATGCAGACCACCTGATGCGCCATCAAAAAATCAGCCACCTCCCGCGGATCAAGTGAGCCCCACAGGTGATCCCCCAGACAGACCACCACATCGGGATGGTGCTGTTGCAGATCTTCCCAGACGGCTTGCAAGGCCATCAAGTTGCTGTGAATGTCCGAAATCGCGGCGATCCTCATGGGCGGCCCTTCACAGGTTGGCGTAAATCCACTGGACCACCCCGAGCTTCTCAGGCTCAGGAACATGCTCTTTTGCCAGGGACCTCAGGTGTTCACCAGCAAAACCCACAGCAATCCCTGTCCCGGCCCACTCGAACATGCTGATGTCATTCACCCCATCCCCGAAGGCAATCACATCTTCAGGCCCATACCCATGGTGTTCTGCCAGCAAGGACAGGGCATGCCCTTTGGAACTGCCATGAGGGAGCACTTCAAGCACGGTGTGGTCCCAGGGATAAAACTGCCCGTGCACCTCCGCATGGATTTTTGCAGAGAGTTTTGAGAGGTCCTTCCCATAAATCACAATCTTGTTGACCGTCTCTGGAGTGAGCTCCTCCAGGGTCTGCACCGTGTGCCCCTCGTCTTTTGACCAGCTGAAAAAAGGATCTTCAGGATCTTTCAGGAACATGTGGGTCGGACTGGTCATGAAAAACTTCGCAGAACGGTGGCGTTTCAGCAGGCTCAGGGTCTTTAAAACCTCTTCCGCCCCGATGTACACCTCATGGAGCATTTCCTCCCCAACCCCGTGCACCCTTGATCCCTGACAGCTTCCAAAGTGAGAGGGAACATCCAGCGCAGTCAGGTAAGGCCTGGAACTGCGGTCCGTCCTCCCGGTGATCACTGTGACCTGGTGTCCCTTGCTGCGGGCGTAATCGATGGCTTCTCGGGTTTGGGCAGGCAATTCGTATTTTCGGGTGACAATGGTGCCATCCAGATCAAAGGCAAGCAACATAGGGTATTTTATGCACCCATGCATGAGGGTTTGCAGTGGGCGATATGGCTTAGAGTTATACAAATTGAGCGCTCAGCGATCAGCCATCAGCAGTCAGCTTGATGAAAATCTTTGGCCATAGCACCGTATGCTCGGCTCTCGGCATCAGACGGCAACCTATTAAGCTGTAAGACATGACATGTGAATCCCCCTTGACTCTTCCCTTGGGTCAGACCCGAGACTGAAGCCATGAACGGGACCCGCACAGACCTCCTGACCATCAGTGCCTTTGCCCGCATGACCCGCCTGTCCCAGAAAGCCCTCAGGCTTTACGACTCAATGGGGCTCTTGCCTCCGGTGCATGTTGATCCGCAGAGTGGTTACCGCTATTACCATGCGGAGCAGTTTCAGGACGCCCACCTGATTGGCCTCCTGAGGCAACTGGAGATGCCCCTGAACCGCATCTTTGAGGTGCTGCAGGCCTCTGAAGATGCAAGGGCGGCCCTGGTGCGGAGTTACTGGCGTGAAGTGGAACAGGATGTGCAGCAGAAAAAAGAGCTCGTTCAGTACCTCTCGGATGTCCTGGAGAAGAAGGAGAATCACATGTTTGAGATTCAGACCCGCACGGTTGCTGCGGCCAAGATCATCACCATCCAGCGGCGTGTTTTTGCCAGTGAACTTCCTGCTTTCATCGATGAAAGCTTTGGGAGGCTGCAAAAGCACCTCGAGGCCTCTGGTGCTCCTTTTGCTGGAGCTCCTTTTGTGATCTATCACGGAGCTGTGAACCACGATTCGGACGGTCCTGTGGAGGTGTGCATTCCCTTCACAGGGCCTGTGGAACCTTTGGAGGGCATGAACATCCGCATTGAACCCGAACATCCCGAGGCCTACACCTCCATCACAAAGGCCCAGTGTGTGTTCCCGGAGATCCTCAAGGCTTACGACGCTGTGGCCCTCTGGCTCAGGGGGCAGGGCAAGATGTGCAGCCACCTGTCTTCCAGAGAGGTGTATTTCGAGAACTGGGACACTGCAGGGCCAGATGATCTGGTCTGTGACATTGCGTACCCGTATTGATGAATTGGGGCGAGGCAGCGACCCGCCCCTACATGAATGGACCTGTGCTCAATCCCAGTTTTCCAGCACTTCCCGGAGCCTGTGGATGCCGTCTTTCAGGGTCTGGGGGTCAACGGAGCCGAAACTCATGCGGATGAAGTCCCCATTGGGCTCTGCCGGGAAGTACACGTTTCCGCACACCACAATCACCCCGTTGCGTTCTGCAGCGCGGGTGAATTCTTCTGCCCTGATGCCCTCGGGAAGCCGGAGCCACATGTGCACCCCTCCGGTGGGGTTGGTGTAGGGGGTGAGGCCAGGGATGTGCCGGAGCTCCTGCAGGGCGATGTTGCGGCGGTATTTGAGTTCCTGATGAAGCTTTTTCAGGTGTTTGGGCCATGCAGGGCTGGTGAGAAGGTGCAGGGCAGCTTCCTGCAGCAATCGGCTGACAAACAGCCCATCCACCACGCTCATGGAGTGGATTCTGGCTCTGGCTGCTCCTTTGGCAATCACCGCGCCCACACGCATGCTGGGGGCCACACTCTTGGTGAGGGACCTCAGGTACACCACGTGGTTTTCGTTTTCACTGACCAGGGGTGGGGGAGGGGTGCCCTCAAACGTCAGACCATGCAAGTAATCGTCCTCCACAATGAACGCCTGGTATTTCTCAGCGATTTCCAGCACCCGTTTTCTGCGGTACGGGCTGAGGGTGGCTCCACTGGGGTTGGCGTGCCTGGGCTGGGTGTAGAACACCTTGGCCCCGGACTTCTGGAATGCAGACTCCAGAAATTCGGGAATCACCCCCTGCGCGTCACTGGGGACAGGGATGGGGTTCACTTTGTTGGACCGCATGATGGCGAGGGCACCCAGGTAGGTGGGGGATTCCACCAGCACGTTCTGTCCAGGTTCGGTGAGGGCACTGAAGATGGTGGACAGGGCCGCCTGCCCGCCGGAGACAATCTGCACGTCTGCGGCCCGCACGTACCCGCCTGCCTCGTGGGCAAACCAGGCCCGCAGTTCCTCAATTCCCTCCGTGGGGGCCCAGCCCCACACGGTGGGTTTGCGCATCACAGCTTTGAGACTGGTCTGCAATGCTTCCACAGCCTGCAGCTCAGGGTCAAGATAGCCTGATTGCAGGGGGATGCAGCCGCTGGGAACATTGGCCATGAATTCCCGCAGGTTGTCTCCGGGGTGGTAGCGGCTGCCCAGGGTGATTTCCTGCCATGCGGTGGGTTTGGTTTCCCTGCGCTGCACCGGATCTGCAACGAAAGTCCCGCTGCCAGTCTTGGTGACAATTTTTCCTTCAAGCGCCAGGGCTTTGAGCGCCTTGTTGATGGTGATGGGGCTGGCCTGAAACTGCTCCATCAGGTCCCGCACGGTGGGGAGTTTCTCGCCAGCCTGACGGTTCTGGATATCATCTTTGAGTGCGTTCAGGATTCGATCTAGACTGGACTTTGACATGGGTTTCCCTCAATTGTTATCATAATCCATGAAAGAGACCGATAACAATACCCTGTATTTACAAGGTCAGCTACAAGTGTTATCCAAAGAGGTGTACGGGATGCTGCTGGCTTTCCTGGGGGTGCTGATTTTCAGCTGGACCCTCCCGGCCTCCCGCTTTGCCGCTCCAGAAATGGGAGGTCTGGCTGTTGGGGTCTTTCGCAACCTGATTGGAGCCGCTGTTGCTGTTGTCGTTCTCATTGTTGCAAAAGAAAAATTTCCTGCCCGACAGCACTGGAAGAGCATCATCCTGGCCACCATCGGTACGGTGGGATTCGGGACCAGTGTGGCCATCGCCATGAAAGACCTGCCCTCTGCTCACGGTGCCGTGGTGATCGCTGTGATTCCCCTGACCACTGCCCTGCTGGCTGTGCTGAGGGCCAAAGAGCGCCCACCGCTGAATTTCTGGATTGGTATTGTGGTCGGGTGCAGCACCGTGGTCACCTTCCTGATCAGCCAGAACGGAGGAAGCCTGAAATTCCACCCTGCAGACCTCTGGCTCCTGGCTGCGCTGGTGTTCTCTGCTTTCACCTACGTTGAAGGTGCCAAAGTGACCCGTCACATGCCTGGTTGGAAAGTGGTGTCCTGGATTCTGGTCTTCACCCTCCCGGTGATCCTGCCTGCCAGCATCTACATGCTGGTTCAGAACCCCCAGATCCTCAATCTCACCCCCATTGCATGGGGAGGTCTGCTCTATGTTGCTCTCTTCAGCGCCTACCTCGGATTTTTTCCCTGGTACCACAGCTTCACGCTGGTGGGCATTTCCAGGGCCGGAGTCATCCAGTTGTTGCAACCCCTGATGACTTTTGTGTGGGGAGCCCTCTTTCTGGGAGAACAACTCACGCCAGCCATCCTGATCGCTGGGGCAGTGGTGCTTGGGAGCACGGTGCTCTGCTGGAAGAAGTAGGGCGAGCGTTCAGCAAATAAAGCCAGAGCTTGATCTCTGGCTTTATTTGCTTTTCAAAGGATCTGTCATGATGACAGGTTTCTGGCTGTCTGGACCATGCCAGTTGAAGCGGGCAACGAATGTGCCACAGCGGTCCTCCTGTCCTGCGTAGGCAAAAGTGGAATCGAAACGGGTGCGGGCGATCTGGGCCACAGAGAGGTTGAGGTTCCCACAGCCTTTTCGCGGCGGAATCTGAAAGCGGACAGGTACACTTTTGCCTGTTCGCAGGTTCACACGGGTTCCTTCCACGCTGAGGAAGGACATTCCTGCCATGTGGGTCACCTCATTGAGCAGCAGTTCACCCTGCCCCACAGCCACGGGCAGGCCGTAAACCCTGAAAAGCAACCGTCCTGTCCACTTGTCGAACCCATCTGTAAAGCACACCATCGCATTTTGTGAACTGCAGGAGGACAGATAAACCACCCGACCTGCCAGCTGAAATCGAGGCAAAAGTGGTCCAGGGCCAAAGCTGGTGGTGGGAGGAAGGCCGTCTGCAGGACTTTTCCACAAGACTTTGGTTCCAAGTTTTGCTGTGAGCACCTTGTGGTCAAGGGAGACCTGCAAAGAGGTTGCATGTGCCATGACTCCAAACAACACCATTCCCAGCAACACCAGATGAAAAAGCATCTTGCCTGAATTGTGAGGGTCTGGGTATGAGTCTGGTGAGCCGATGACGGCTCAAAGCCTCAGGTCAAACCCCTTTGAACACAACAGAAATTTCCCGGGTCGCTCATCGAGCGACCCGGGAATCAACCTGCCTTCTTGCTGATCCTGAATCAGAAGGGCAGCTTGATTGAGAAGAGAGGGTGGTTTGTGTTCGGTCTGAGCATCTGTTTGTCCGAACCCTGCTGTTTTGCAAAGGAAGACAGGCTGTTCATCTGGGGACCACTGGAGGGGGCAGGCCACCACAGGAGATCCTTGGGTACAGCCTGCAATCCTTCCAGAGCAATCTCAAAAGGACTGGTGTTCACCAGGGTGGCCTTCAAAAGGTTCCAGCCCTGATTCAGGAACACATTGTAGGTCAGCAGCGACCCGCCACAGCTCAAGGTACCCGTGAGCAGCACTTTGCGATCCGCAAAAGCAGGAATGTACTGGTTGCTTCCCACTGCAGGCATGCCTGCAAAAGGACTGGTGTTTGCTCCCGCCAGTCCGCGCAGGCCAGAAGACCCGGGAGTGAACAGTCCGGTGTTCATGAAGCCTCCCAGAGCACCAGGATCACCGAGCTGGAAATCGCCTGTGCATCCCGTTGACAGGAGAGCAAGGGGCTGCATCAAGTCCTTGGCTGGTGTGGGCAAAGTGGCACTGAATTTGCCCTGTTCATTGATCGGCACTTCGACCAGCGGGGTGCCGTTGCTGAAATTCCCGTACAGGGTTCCCGAGAACATGAAACGTACATGGGTGCCCAGTTCAGGCTTCCAGTCCACCACCTGCTGGTCTGTGAGCACCGAAGTGCCACTGGTGGGAGGGGTCACGGGAGCACTCAGCCACCATTTGAGATCTGCAGGAACACTGGTGGTGCTGGTGAAGCTGACCTCCAGGGGACCGGTGTAAGTGACAGCCACCAGGTTCCAGCCTTTCTTCAAATGAACGTCATAGGTTTCCTTCTCATAAGGGTAAAAGGTGGGGGGCTGGCAGTTGACCGTACCTGTGAAGGTCACATCCTGATCGGCATAGAAGGGAATATAGCCGGTGCCTCCCAGATTGGGTTGCTTGACCGTGCTGGCCCAGATGGCGATGGGCTGAGAAGCCCCTTCAAGGAGCACACTGGTGTTCAGGGTGGCCACCAGAACTTCTGGATCGGTGACTTTGACGTCAGAGGTGCATTCTGCAGGGAAAGTGGGGGTTCCCAGGGCAGCCAGTTGGCTGCTCGCAGGAGCAGGCAGGTCCAGAGAGAACTTGCCCTGGGCATTCACAGCACCGGAAGAAAGGGGAGAAGGTGGATCTTTGCGCGAAGAGACCTCTCCAAGCACCTTGCCTGTGAGACCTGCATCTGCAGGCCACTCCTGGATTTGCTGGTCGTAAAAGCCTTTCAGGGCTTCAATTTTCACGGTAGAAGTCACCTGCACCCCATTGCTGGATGCCAGACGGCCTGCAGTGTCGAACACCTTTGCGGTGTAATTGAACGTGCCCTCGCTGGAAATCCACTCTTCCAGGGTGTAGGGGGCAGAGGGGTCCGTGGCAACCAGCGTGCCATCCTTGTAGAACTCCACCTTGCTGACCCCAACATTGTCCTGTGCATCGGCAGTGAGCACCAGTTGTCCTGCTTCATTGAAGGTGGTCTGGTTGGCCTGCAGGGTGATGGTGGGATCGGTCAGGTCAGGAATGTTGACATCAACCATCAGGGGTTCATCGCTGCCAGACAGGTTCTGGGCATCAAAAGCCACGGCATGGTAAATGAAGCTGTTTTTGACCCCCTCGGTCTCAAAAGCTTCAGTGTATTCATAAGGAGCAGTGAGGTCCTCTGCAACCTGCAGGCCATCCTTGTAGAACTCCACCTTGCTGACCCCAACATTGTCCTGTGCCGCGACCGTCAGTTTGAGGGTGCCTTTCCCTGTGAATTCCGTCTGGTTGGCCTGCAATTCCATGGTGGGAGGGGTCTGATCCGGGATGTCCACCACAACCTTCACAGGCTGGCTGCTGGTGGCATTGTTGTGAGCGTCATACACCCTGGCGATGTAATTGGCGTTGGACTGCAGCGGATCAATTTCAAAGGCCTCGGTGTACTCAAAAGGTGCGGTGAGGTCTTCAGCAACCTTCTTGCCATCTTTGTAAAACTCCACCCGGGACAGCATCAGGTTGTCCTGGGCAGTGGCCGTCAACCTGAGGGTGCCTTTGTCTTTGAACACCGTGGAATTGGCCGTCAATTGCACCTCAGCAGGAGGGGTCTGGTCAGGAAGATTGACCAGCACTTTGACGGTTTGACTGTTGCTGCTGTTGCTGGCGGTGTCCACCACACGGGCGTGGTAGCTGAAGTTCCCTGCCAGGCCTTCGGTTTCAAAGGCTTCGGTGTACTCAAAAGGTGCAGTGAGGTCCTCTGCAACTTTCTGACCGTCCTTGTAAAACTCCACCTTGCTGACGCCCACATTGTCCTGCGCAGTGGCCGTCAGTTTGAGGGTGCCTTTCCCGGTGAAAATCGTAGTGCTGGCAACCAGATTCACTGTGGGTGCAGTGCTGTCGTGGATGTTGACATCCACCTTCACAGCATTGCTGAGCCCCACATTTTTGCTGGCATCCTGCGCCTTGGCAGAGTACGTGGAACTGAAAACCACCCCATCGGTTTCGAAAGCTTCAGTGTATTCGTAAGGGGCCTGGGTGTCGGTGAAGACCAGTTTGCCATCCTTGTAGAATTCGACGTGGGTGACTTTGCCCCGGTCATCGCTGGTTTCTGCGGTGATCTTCAGGGTTTGCTTGCTGGTGATTTTCGTGCTGCTGGCATTGATCTTGATGGAAGGGGCCACCACATCGGGCACAGGAGTGCTTGCGCAGGCGGCGAGCAAAAGGGCCACAGAGGGTCCCATCAGCTGTTTCAGGTTCTTCATTTTCTCTCCAGTGCCAGACGTCTCAGAACAGAGGCCCACAGAAGGCTTGATCATCTGGCGGTTGTTGTGCGAGGTCTGAAAGTTAAAGGATGCCTGCGCCAGAGGATTTCAGCGCAGGCAGGATCTCACATGGATTCAGATCACCAGGGGTATTCGGTGTTGATGTAGAAGGTGTTGGAGGATGCGGTCTTGCTCAGGTCGGTGTAGACCACCGCCTGATACTGGTGTGAGTTCCAGTTTCCCTGGGTCTCAAGAGGAAAAGTGTCCGTGTACTCGTAAGGGGCTGTTGCGTCTTCACCAAGCAGCACACCCCACTTGTAGAATTCCACTTTGGTGATGTTGCCCTTCTTGACTGAAGCGTTGGCTGTCAGGGTCAAGCTGCCAGGCAGCTTGATGGTAGAGCTTTCAGAACTGCTGCCCTGCAGGAGAACGGTGGGAACAGTAGGATCCATGACTTCCACAAAGGTCACCCAGTACGTGTTGGCATTGCCATGCTGGTCATAGGCCCTCACAACAAAGGGCTGGTTCCCCACCTTCGCTGGAGCATACTCAAGGCTGTAAGGAGCAGACGTATCTGTGACCAGGACCTTGTCTGTCCACCAGTCGAGCAGTTCCACCCGGGCGATGGAATCGCGGTCTTCCACCTCAACGTTCACAGTGAAGGGATCGCCCAGATAAATACGGTTGCTGCTGAAATTCACAGATTTGAATGAAGGTCCCGGATTGAAGGCAGAAGTGTACACTTCTGCCGACTGCTGGGTCAGGCCCTCTTTGTTGTACGCTCTGGCAGTAAGCACCAGATTGCCCACCTGATCTCCAGTGAGTTGCACATCTGCAGTGTAGGGGGCAGTGGCGTCGGTGCCCACCAGTTTGTCTCCCAGGTAGAACTCCACCTTCTCGATGCCACTCTCAGGGTCAAAGCTGTCGGCCTCAAGCACCAGAGGAGCGTCTTTCAGGGTGGGGACCTGACCGTCCCAGTTGCCCACTTTCAGGGAGACCACGGGAGGTGTGCTGTCTTTGACGGTGAATGTCGCAGCAACGCTGTTCACAGCCTGGCCTCTGGTGTCAATGGCCCGGGCGATCACCTCTTTGGGACCCACGGTGGTGGCCTGATAATTCAGGATGTAAGGCTTCTGGGTGTCTTCGCCGAGTTTGACGTCACCCTCATAAAATTCCACTTTTGCAATGCCGATGTCATCGCTGGCTGTGGCCACCAACTGGGTCACGCCAGGAGCGTCCACGATGTTGCTGTTGGCTTCCAGTTGCACTGCTGGCAGGAGGTCCACATCCACGATCACCTTCTGGGTGTCGAAAGTGGCATCTGCTCCGTTGTAAATGCGTGCGATGTAAGCTTTGTTTCCCGAGGTGCTGACCACGTGATCCACAGTGTAGGGAGCAGTGGTGTCTGTTCCAATCAGGGTGAGGCCTTCATAGAATTCCACCTTGCTGACATTGGTTTCAGGATCGGCCACACTGGCATTCAGGGTCACTTTGGTGGGGAACACGTTAACCAGAGATGCACTGGCTGTCAGGGTGCCCGTAGGAGGGGTGCCATCGGCCAGAATGACCAGGGCCTGACTCTGGCCCACATTTCCAGCATTGTCGGTGGCCTTGACCACGAACTGATGGACTCCAGAGGTCTGAATCTGGTAGGGGAAAACATACCCATTTCCTTTGGGAAGGGCATCACCCAGAGGGTTCTGGAGGTCGTTCGCAGCAAACACCTGCACTTTGGTGATGGTGCCATCCTGATCGCTGGCTGTGATGTTCATTTCGACCAGTTTTGGAACACTGGTGATCACCGGGGTGGCTGTGGTGGCAGCAACGGTGGGAGCATCTGGATCGGCGGTGACAATCAGTACACTTTCGGTTTTCAGACCTGCACCGTTGGTGACACGGACTTTGAAGGTGTGCTGTCCTTTGGTGGCTATTTTGGTTTTGAAGGTGTATTTGTCTCCACTCAGGGTCGCCGTACCCAGCAGTTTGTCTCCCTCAAAGATTTCCACTTTGGAGATGGTGCTTTCTTTTTCAACGGCGACCACGGAAAATTCCACTTCAGTGTTCAATTGATTGATCAAAGTGGTGTTGCTGGAGAACGTGACTGTGGGAGGGGTGGTGTCTTTGGGCACTTGCGCTGTATTGCAAGCTGTAACGATCAGGCCCAGAGTCAGCATACTTAAGAAAGATTTAAAGGTTTTCACAGGTTCACATCATAAATGGATTGCTCATCATTCTCAAGAGGCAAGAATAGACCACCTGGCCTCCTGGTGAATAAGCCAGATGGTCTTCTCAAGGGTGGTTATTGTTAAGACAAATGTCCTTTTGTGTGTCCAAAAGCTGTTTTTCCAAATCAAATCAGCACATCCCTTCAGATGCATGTCAAAAACCTGAAACTTCTGAAGATCAATGCTCTGTCAAACAGAACAACACCAAAGCATCAAGGGACCTGCATATTTGAATTTTCATACGCCAGAAGGCAGAACCCCCTGCAAGTAATCTTTCACCCTCACCCGGATGGGCATGAAATACAGGTGGCCCCCATGCACCCTGGCCCAATCAATGGCCTGACGCGCAAATTCCCGGTTCCACTCCAGGGTGGGTTGGAATTCACGGGGAAAGATGGCCCGGTTGCGGGTCTCCCAGTAATTTCTGGAACGCTCCCCCACCACCGAGGTGATGCCCCAGACGATGGGCAGGTCCCTGCATTCTGAGGCTTCAAACATCTCTGCGAAGACCTCCATCAGGCGCAAATCGAAATAGGGCTGGGTGAAAAACCCCTCAGCACCAGCTTCCTGCTTGCGTTCCAGATACTCCAGTTCTCCCCGCAAACTGGAACGGTAAGGGTCCAGAGCGGCATAGACCTTCACCTCGGGCAGCTCACGTTTAAACTTGCGGATGGCATCAATGCAGGAGGTGGGGTACACTTTGCGGCTCATGTCAGTGGGCGGATCTCCGGTCACCACAATGACCTCTTTCACTCCACTGACCCTGAGTTTTTCTGCAAAAGGCAGGGGTTTTCTCAAATCCAGGTCAATGGCCCGAAAGTGCGGAATGGGACTGACCCTGGGCAGCTCACCTCTCACCTGTGTGCAGGCATCCCAGCTTCGGATGGGCATGCGCATCAGGTCAGGAATGTTCACTGCATTCACGGTCGGAAATTCATCCCTGATGAACGCCAGTTCTTCCTGCAGGTGCTCAGGGCTTCTCGGGACCAGTTCGATGGACATCCACATGGGGAACAGTGTACTGGATGGGGGAGATCAGAGCTCAATCCAGTAACGCCTGATGGGCACAGGATGATGATCAACGGTATAGACCCTGTCGAGAACGCCACCGTTTTTCTCCATCACCCTGCTGCTGGCCAGATTGCTGTCATCGCAGGTGAGCATGACCCGTTCATACCCTCTGGCCCTTGCGTGTTCAAGAACCTTTTGCAGGGCCAGGGTGCCATATCCTTTGCCCCTGTGATTTCGGGCCACTTCATACCCAATGTGCCCACCAAATTCCTTCAGGAAGTCATTCAGTTCATGCCTGAAGGAAATGCTGCCCACCACCTGCCCCTGATCCACCATCCAGAACAGGGTCATGGGGACCCGGCCCGGGCGTACTGTTTCTGGGTTCTGTTCGTCTTCCACGCTTTGCAAATAAGCTTCAAAATGCTCACCCATCCAGCTCAGGTCCAGGTGCTTCAGGAGTCCTTCCTGTTGAATGTCTTCAAGAAAGTTGAGGAATTCATCTTTGTATTCCAGGCAGGGGGCAATCAGGTCCATAGGGTTTCATGGTACCGGGTTCGGAGGGCGAGGGCGAGGCATGCCTCGCCCTCGCCCTCCGAACCCAGTACCATGAAACGCAAAAAGGGCGCAGCACGCTGCGCCCCTACAAGGTTTGTTTTAAGTTTTAAGTCTTCTGCTTTCTGCCTTCAGCCTTCTGCAATTGGCCATCATGCCAATTTACGCCAGCCACTCCTGCAAACTCTTCACAGAAGGAGCCTCATCCTGAACAGCAGCCAGAGCTTTTGCGGTCCAGATGGCGGCCTCTCTGGTGGTCACGATGGGGACGCCGCGCTCCAGGCAGGTGCGCAGGTACTGGCTTCCGGTGGTGTCGATCAGCAGGCGGGGCAGTTCTTTACCGGGTCGGGTGCCCACAGCGTATCCGGCGTCCTGCAGCATCTTGCACACATCGTCCAGATCTTTGCCGATCACGGTGACGGTGCCCTCTCCGGGGAGCAGGCTCTTGACGCCAAGCTGGGCACGGTAGAACGCCTTGTAAGGATCGGCGTCGATGCCCATGCTTTCCCCGGTGGATTTCATTTCGGGGCCCAGAATGGGGAGCACGTTCTTGAATTTCAGGAAGGGCAGGTGCACTTCTTTCACGCTGTACATTTTGGGAGTGGGGGTTTCCAGGAAGTTCAGGTCTTCCAGGGTCTTGCCCACCCCGATCAGGGCAGCATATTTCGCCAGAGGATGCCCGATGGCCTTGCTGACGAAGGGCACAGTGCGAGAAGCGCGGGGGTTGGCTTCCAGAATGTAGGCCACACCGTCTTTGATGGCGTACTGCACGTTCATCAGGCCTTTCACGCCGAGTTCCAGCGCGAGGCGTTCAGTGGTGGCTTTGACGGTTTGCAGCATTTCATCAGAGAGGTGGACGGGGGGCAGAATGCAGGCAGAGTCGCCAGAGTGAATCCCTGCAGCCTCGATGTGCTCCATGATGCCAGCGACAACGGCACGTTTGCCGTCGCAGAGGGTGTCCACGTCGAGCTCCAGAGCACCTTCCAGGAACTGGTCGAGCAGGATGGAGGGTTTGCCTTCCACTTCTGCGTAGACCTCTTCCAGGTAGGTTTTCAGTTCATCCATGCTGCGCACGGTGCGCATGGCGCGGCCCCCGAGCACGTAGGAAGGACGGACCATCAGGGGGAAACCCAGTTTTTCGGCGTGCTGGTAGGCTTCTTCTGCGTCCTGGGCAACGAGGCCCTTGGGCTGGGGAATGCCCAGTTTTTCGCAGAGGTCATTGAAGCTCTTGCGGTCCTCGGCCTGGTGGATGGTCTCAGGGCTGGTCCCGATGATGGGTGCTCCTGCAGCAGCCAGTTTTCCAGCCAGTTTGAGGGGGGTCTGGCCGCCGAGTTGCACGATCACGCCCACGGGTTTTTCGTGGTCGATGATGTTCATCACGTCTTCAAAGGTGAGGGGTTCAAAGTATAGACGGTCTGCAGTGTCGTAGTCGGTGGAGACCGTTTCGGGGTTGGAGTTGACCATGATGGTCTCGTAACCCGCTTCCTGCAAAGCCCACACAGCGTGTACAGTGGCATAATCGAACTCCACACCCTGTCCGATGCGGTTGGGGCCGGAACCCAGAATCACGATCTTGGGTTTGTCGGTGGGGGTGACCTCATCTTCCCACTCGTAGGTGCTGTAGTGGTAAGGGGTGAAGGCCTCGAATTCGGCACCGCAGGTGTCCACGGTCTTGTAAACCGGGGTGGCCTTGGCCTTCTTGCGGAGTTCACGCACTTCAAGCTCGGTCAGACCGACAATTTCGCCGATTCTGGCGTCGCTGAAGCCCAGACGCTTGATTTCGCGCCAGTACTCGTATTTCCACTCTTTGATGTCGCCGAGTTCCAGGATTTCTTTTTCGGCGTCCAGGATCTCTTTGACCTGGCACAGGAACCAGTGGTCGATGAAGGTGATCTTGTGGAGTTCCTCCAGAGACATGCCGCGGCGCACCAGTTCCAGCAGAGCACCAATGCGTTTGGGGTTGGGGTAGAGCATGCTGCGCAGGTTCTCATCGCTGCGCTCGGCAAAGTCTGCACGCAGGTCCCCTTCCAGAGAGCGGATGGCTTTCTGCAGGGACTCCTTGAAGGTGCGGCCAATGGCCATCACTTCGCCCACGGAGCGCATCTGGGTGCCCAGACCGTCGTGGGTGCTGGGGAATTTCTCGAAGGCAAACCTGGGGATCTTGGTCACCACGTAGTCGATGGTGGGCTCGAAGGCTGCAGGGGTGACGCGGGTGATGTCGTTGGGAAGCTCGTCCAGGTGGTAACCCACGGCCAGCAGTGCAGCAATCTTGGCGATGGGGAACCCGGTGGCCTTGGAGGCCAGGGCGGAGGAGCGGCTCACGCGGGGGTTCATCTCGATGACGATCACGCGCCCATTTTTGGGGTTCACGGCGAACTGGATGTTGCTTCCGCCGGTCTCCACGCCGATTTCCCGGATGATGGCCAGTGACTGGTCGCGCAGACGCTGGTATTCCATGTCGGAGAGGGTCTGCGCGGGGGCCACGGTGATGGAGTCTCCGGTGTGCACGCCCATGGGGTCGAAGTTTTCGATGCTGGTGATGATCACCACGGTGTCGTTGGTGTCGCGCATCACTTCGAGCTCGTATTCTTTCCAGCCCAGGATGGATTCTTCGAGCAGCACGCTGGTCACCGGAGAGTCGCGCAGACCCTGCTCGGTGATCTGCAGGAATTCCTCGTAAGTGTGGGCAATGCCGCCCCCGGTGCCCCCGAGGGTGAAGGAGGGACGGATCACCACAGGGAGCCCCAGTTCCTTCTGGAACTCTTTGGCCTCTTCGAGGGTGTGCACCATCTTGCCTTTTGCAGTCTCCACGCCAATTTTCTTCATGGCAGCCTGGAACAGTTCGCGGTCCTCGCCTTTTTTGATGGCCTCGGGACCCGCACCAATCAGTTTGACCCCGTATTCCTCAAGGGCCCCGTCTTCGTGCAGTTCCATGGCCAGGTTCAGAGCAGTCTGGCCCCCGAGGGTGGGCAAGATGGCATCAGGACGCTCCTTGGCAATGACGGCTTTCACGTAATCCTTGGTCAGGGGTTCGATGTAGGTCTGGTCTGCCAGTTCCGGGTCGGTCATGATGGTGGCCGGATTGGAATTGATCAGGATCACGTCGTAACCGGCTTTTTTCAGGGCCTTGAGGGCCTGGGTGCCGGAATAATCAAACTCGGCAGCTTGCCCGATCTGAATGGGTCCACTGCCGAGAATCAGAATTTTCTTGAGGTCGGTCCGTGCAGGCATAACACTCCTTTGTGGGTCACGCTGCATTCAGCAGCAGGGAAACGGGTCAGGGGTCGGGATGGTCTCGCTCATGTGGGCAGATGAATCGATCTGCCTGCATTCCAACCGTAAAGGATAGCATGAGTGGGTCGGGTCTTTGCAACACATCTATGCAATGGGTTAATAAATTTATGCACAAATCATCGTCGAAGATTCACAGTATTTTCCTTTGCAGAGCAGGTCTCTCCCTTAAGGTTTTTAAGGCTGGAGCATAAAAATGCCTCAGTGTGGGTCTATGAGATGCAGCTTTTTGCTGTCTGTGCTGCCAGAAACCCATTGTTGGGTATGCAGCAAGAAAATGCGTATTCGCTGTATATACACGGATACTGATGGTGGCCTGGGAGAGAGGATATGTCTTTTCTGACTGCCGAGGGCCGAGGGCCGAGAGCTAAAAAAGCTTTAGCTGAAGCCCTGTTTTCCCCTCGGCCCTCGGCTCTGGGCTCTCGGCAGCTTCACTTTACTGTGCAGGTCTGCTCTCAGCATATGCTGAATAATCCATTGACACCTCCGCATAAAAATGTTAATCTCTGTATGA
This sequence comes from Deinococcus cellulosilyticus NBRC 106333 = KACC 11606, assembly GCF_007990775.1. Taxonomy (NCBI): domain Bacteria; kingdom Thermotogati; phylum Deinococcota; class Deinococci; order Deinococcales; family Deinococcaceae; genus Deinococcus; species Deinococcus cellulosilyticus. The sequence continues at coordinate 85,810 of NZ_BJXB01000003.1, forward strand.
ATATACGCTTCAGGCGTGTTCCCCCAACCATGACGAACAGACTGCCACGACGTTAAGACCACCCGACACACCCGAGATTTAAAGGTGTTATGGTCTTCTACGTCGGGGCTTTTTCTGTCCCCATATGCCTTCTAGAGGAGATGCATCATGACCAAAGAGAAAATCGTACTGGCATACAGCGGAGGACTGGACACCTCCATCATTCTCAAATGGCTGCAGGTTGAACGCAATTACGACGTGATTGCCTTCACCGCTGACCTCGGACAGGGCGATGAAGTGGAACAGGCCCGCGTGAAAGCCCTCAACACTGGCGCTGTGAATGCCTACGCCCTGGACCTCAAAGAGGAATTCGTCAAGGATTTCGTGTTCCCCATGATGCGCTCCAGTGCCCTTTATGAAGGCTACTACCTGCTCGGGACCAGCATTGCCCGTCCCCTGATTGCCAAGTACATGGTCGAGATCGCTGAAAAAGAAGGTGCAGTGGCCGTTTCCCACGGAGCCACCGGAAAAGGCAACGATCAGGTGCGTTTCGAACTGACCGCCTTCGCCCTCAAGCCTGACATCAGAACCGTGGCCCCCTGGCGTGAATGGGACTTCAAAGGCCGTGCAGACCTTGAAGCTTTTGCCCACGAGCACAACATTCCAGTGCCCACCACCAAGAAGGACCCCTGGAGCATGGACGCCAACATGCTGCACATCTCCTACGAGGGTGGCATCCTGGAAGACCCCTGGAACGAGCCCCCAAGCCACATGTTCAAACTGACCGTGAATCCCGAAGAGGCCCCGGACACCCCTGAATACGTGGAAATTGAATTCGTTGCCGGTGATCCTGTCGCCATCAATGGTGAAAAACTCTCTCCTGCACAGCTGCTGGAAAAAGCCAACAAGATCGCCGGAGCGCACGGTGTGGGTCGTGTGGACCTTGTGGAGAACCGCTTTGTGGGCATGAAGTCCCGTGGCGTGTATGAAACCCCCGGTGGAACCCTGCTGTACCATGCCCGCCGTGCTGTGGAGTCCCTGGCCCTGGACCGCGAAGTGCTGCACCAGCGCGATCAGCTTGCCCCCAAATACGCCGAGCTGATTTACAACGGCTTCTGGTTTGCCCCTGAGCGTGAAGCCCTGCAGGTGTACTTCGACCACGTGGCCCAGCGTGTGACCGGAACCGCCCGCATCAAGCTGTACAAAGGCAGTGCCACTGTGGCTGGTCGCAAATCCCCCTACAGCCTCTATGACAAGGAACTGGTCACTTTCGAGGCCGACAGCGTGTACAACCAGGCTGACGCTGCTGCATTCATCAAATTGAATGCCCTGCGTCTGCGTGTGCTGAACCGGGCGAACAGCAAGGTGGAATGACCCCTGGGGGCGAGGCCTGCCTGTCTTGTGCTCTACGAGCGACCGATTCCTGGTCCCTCAGCACGCCCGCCCCCACAATTCCCCCCCCTGACAAGGGGGGAATCTTTTCCCTCGCTCCGCTTTCCCTCCCGGGTAAAATGGTGAAAACCCCTTAGCTGCTGTGCCAGGACGTTCCTGGCACCTCCCAGGGAATGAAGAGGACCCACCATGAAATCACTCCAACCTGCCACACGTGAAGATGCTGAACTGATTGTTTCTCTGGTGCACCGGGCCTGGAAGGACACCATCGATCCCCGGTCCAGCGGTCACCGCATGACTGCGCCCGAAGTGCTGGAGATTTTTGATGATGGGGGCGGGGGCTTTCTGGTTTCCCGGGACGACACTGTGGTGGGATGCATCTGCTACAGGCCCAATGGCAAGACGCTGGAACTCTCCAAACTGGCTGTTTTGCCTGAAGCCCGCAAACAGGGGTTTTCCATCATGCTGGTGCAGGCTGTTGAGGATTACGCCCGTCAGCACAACTTCAAACGCATTCTGCTTGCGGTGAGCCAGTACAACCTCTCGGTGATTCCGCTGTACGAGAAACTGGGTTACACCATCAACGAGAACGAGGTGTATGAGCATTCCCATCCGGGCAGTCCCACTCCGGTGGTGATGACCCGCAAGTTGCAGACCCGCAAGGATTACCGCCTGAGGGCCGCAACGCTGGAAGATGCCCCCACCATTGCCTCTCTGGTGCGTGCCGCCTGGAGAAACACCATCGACGAGCGGTCCAGTGGTCATCGCCTCACCCCCGAGGCGGTGCAGGAAAACCTGAAGTGTGGGGGCGGATTCATCATGGAAGAGCACTTCAACTATGGGGAAACCCGCCCTGTGGGCTGTGTGTGCTTTGTGCCTGATGGAGACACCATTGACCTGATGAAACTGGCTGTTTTAAACGACACCAGAGGATACGGTCTGGCCAAACGTCTGGTGCTGGCGGTGGAAGAACATGCAGTCAAAGAAGGATTCAAAAAAGTCCTGCTGGCTGTGAGCACGTACAATCTCTCGGTGATTCCCTTTTACGAGAGGCTTGGGTACAGCATCGATGAGGAGGCTGTATATAAGCACCCCAGTGCCTCCGTGCCCGGTCCAAAGGTGATGGTGAAGAGCCTGTGACCGACCCTTTTCCATACACCTTCCGTCTGGCCAACATGAACGATCTTGAAACGCTGGCAACCCACCGTTATGAGATGTTTTCAGACATGGGCCTGAAAGAAAAGGTGGATCTGGAGGCCATGCGGGAGGCTTTTGTCCCCTGGGTGAAGGCCCAGATGCAAGCAGAAACATACCTGACGTTCTTTGCTCAAAAAGAGGGTCAGGTGGTGGCCGGGGCCGCCCTGATGCTGGTCAACTGGCCTCCAGGTCATCTGGACGCGAACCCCATGCGGGGCTACCTCTTGAATGTGTACACCCAGCCTGAGAACCGCAAAAAAGGACTGGCCCGCCTGCTGGTTGAGCAGGTGATCGACGAGTGCCGACGAAGAAAGATCAGGGCATTGTCCTTGCATGCCAGTGAATACGGCAGACCCCTGTACGAGAAGCTGGGATTCCAGAACACCAACGAAATGCGAATTCAACTCGGAGACTGAGGAGATCAAGAAATGACCAAGAAACTTTGGGGAGGACGTTTCCAGGAGGCCACCGACAAACTGGTGGAGGTCTTCAATGCGTCTGTCACCTTTGACCAGAAACTTGCAGAGCAGGACATCCGGGGCAGTCTTGCTCATGTCGCCATGCTGGGCAAGCAGGGGATTTTGCAGCCCGAAGAAGTCACCCAGATCACAGAAGGCCTCAATAGCATTCTGGAAGACATCCGTGCGGGCAACTTCGAGTGGAGCGTGTCTTTAGAAGACGTGCACATGAACATTGAATCCCGCCTCAGGGACCGCATCGGTCCAGTGGCTGGAAAACTCCACACTGCACGCTCCAGAAACGATCAGGTGGCCACCGATTTTCGGCTGTTCACCAAGGAAGCTGCGCTGGAGCTGGCGGACCTGCTGCATGGCCTGAGAACCGTGATGGTCCTGGAGGCCGAAAAGCACCTGACCAGTGATGAAGGCCAGCCCGTGATCATGCCCGGTTACACCCACCTGCAGGTGGCCCAGCCCATTTTGCTGTCCCACTGGTTCCTGGCTTACGTGGAAATGCTGGAAAGAGACGAATCCCGCTTCCGGGACGCTGCAAAGCGTATGGATGAAAGCCCCCTGGGTGCAGGCGCACTGGCCGGAACCCCCTGGCCCATTGACCGCTTTGCCACTGCTGAAGCGCTTGGTTTTGCCCGTCCCACCCGCAACAGTCTGGACAGCGTGGGCAGCCGTGATTTTGCGCTGGAATTCCTGGCTGCCTGCAGCATTGCCACCGCGCACCTGAGCCGCCTCTCTGAGGAACTGATCCTTTACAGCACCTTCGAGTTTGGTTTCCTGACCCTGCCAGACAGTCACACCACGGGTTCCAGCATCATGCCCCAGAAGAAGAACCCTGACGTGTCCGAGCTGTCCCGTGGCAAGGCAGGACGGGTTTTTGGTGACCTGATGGCCCTCCTGACAGTGGTCAAAGGAACCCCTCTGGCTTACAACAAGGACTTCCAGGAAGACAAAGAGCCTGTTTTTGATGCTTTTGAAACCCTGGCGATCATCCTGCAACTGCACATCGACATGATGCCAAAAGCAAAGTGGCATGCGAAAGTGACCCGTCGTGCTGCCCAGCGCGGTTACTCCACTGCAACAGACCTTGCAGATTACCTTGCCAGGAAGGGTTTACCCTTCAGGGAAGCCCACGAGGTGGCGGGAGAACTGGTGCACCTGTGCGTTTCTCAGGACCGGCAACTCTGGGACCTCACCGAAGAGGAACTGAAAAACGCCCACGAACTGCTGACTTCTGATGTGGCCCAGTACCTGACCGTGGAATCCAGCGCCAACGCCCGACTGTCTTATGGTGGCACTGGACTGGAGCGGGTCAGAGAAGCCGTTCAGGACGCCAAGGAACGCCTGTAATTCTCTCTTCTGGAGGTCCAGCATGGAAATCAAAAAACAGCTTGATCCCACTTTAGGAGCCCTGTTCACCGAGGCTTTCGAAGGGGAAAGTGTGTCCAGCTGGGAAGGCCGCATCGACCTGGGACTGTACGGCGAGGAAGCCCCCATGACTGTGGTGGTCACCGAAGAGGAAGACATCACCGATGAGCACCGGGATGCTTTCGATGAGATCAGCAGTGACCCTGAGCGGTATTTTCGTCTGGCCTATCAGGAAGTGCAGTTTGAGTTGCAGGATCGCCCGGAGAAATATGGCCTGAGCCGTGAAGCTGCAGACATCGCCGTGACCCTGCTCGGTTCAGGGCAGGGGAGTGAAGTGCTGTTTGATCCTCTGGTTGTGATTCATCCAGGTCAGGATGGACAGACCTGCTTCGGGATTGGGTTCAAAGAATCCCAGCTTGATGTGCAAGACGGTACAGGTGTGCTGTTTCTGGATGGTCGTCCTGTGGCTGTTCTGAGCCTGTCTCAACTTCTGGACTTGCCTGAAGGGGTGCTGGAGTGAAAGTCAGTTTTCTGCTCGATGGCTCCCAGTTTCGCAAGTACAAACAGGAGTGGGAAGAACATCTGGCCCATCCAGAAAAGAATCCTCTGCTGGATGAGGCAGGACTCAGACGAAATTCTTTTGTGCTGGAGAATGACCTGTGCCTGTACAGCCAGAATCCACAGTTCTCTGATGGGCTCACTGGCAGCGGAATCATCGTCACGAAAGCTCCGAGGGCAACCGTGTTTGACCTGACCCCTGGAGAATGGGTTGCAACATATGAACTGCTTCATCAGGTGAAAGCCCACCTGGACCACATGTACAGGCCTGATGGGTACACAGTGGGCTGGAATGTGAGTCCTGCTGGAGGGCAACACATCCCACAGGTGCATCTGCATGTGATTCCACGTTTTGAAACCGATCCATTCGCTGGGTGTGGCATCCGCTATTTTTACCGGGAGTGCCTCAAGCAGCCCTCAAGCCCTCAATTCCCCTGATCTGTCGGAGGCCCCATGCTGACCTTGGAATCCATCGCTGTCCCTGACATCCACCCGAACGCTCCCCTGATGCTGAGAAAAGCACGCCTCACCGACATTGATGCGATCAGTGAATTGATTGGTTACTGGGCGGTCCGGGGCCTGATGCTGGTGCGCAGCAAGCAACTGCTGTCTGAAACCATCCGTGATTTTTTTGTGCTGGAAGCAGAGCCTCTGGAAGGCCATCCAGGGGGAATCGCTGGTGTGGTCGGCCTTCACATGCTGGCCATTGATCTGGCAGAGGTGCGAGGTCTGGCCGTGCATCCCAGTTTTCAGGGGAAAGGACTCGGTCGCTGGCTGGTGCTGGCCTGTGAAAGGGAAGCAAGAGATCTGGGTTTGCCTGCGCTCTTCGCCTGGACCTACCAGCAGAAATTCTTTGAGAACTGCGGGTTCACCCGCATCGACAAGACCAACCTGCACCCCAAGGTGTGGAGTGAATGCCAGCGTTGCCCTTTCTACGAGAACTGCAACGAGATCGCCATGTTGAAGGACCTGAAGTGACGAATTACACCACCGACCTGCCTGGTGCAGTGGATTTCCAGAGTCTTTACCTGACCGCTGGATGGGGAAATCAGGACAAACCGCTGGAGTGGTTTGAAGCTGCCCTGAAAGGGTCGTGGTTTGCTGTTTCGGTGTACGAGGAAGAGCAACTGATCGGGTTTGGAAGGATCATCAGCGACGGGGCGATTCATGCCTTCATCACCGAGATGATTGTCCATCCCGACTGGCAGGGGAGAGGGATTGGGAAAGAAGTGCTTTCCCGACTGGTGGACCACTGCCAGACGCAGGGCATCCGGGACATTCAGCTGTTCTGTGCCCGGGGCAAGCAGGATTTCTACCTGAAGCAGGATTTCGTGCCCAGGCCAGAGGATGCCCCTGGCATGGAGTGGAAGTTCAAGCATGACTGACTGTCTGGATGACTGCCCATCCATAAAGGCATTTGACTGGGTAACTGATGGTCTGAAGTTCCAATTGATGGTAGTGTGGAACGCTGGAGACCATGAAACCTTGCCTGTGAGCAAGGTATGGGAGGTAACATGATCCGTAAAGAACGCGCAATTCTGGCCCTCGAAGACGGTACCGTATACCGTGGGTACGCCTTCGGGCACCGTGGTGAGACCGTCGGTGAAGTGGTGTTCAACACCTCCATGACCGGGTACCAGGAAATCATGACTGACCCCTCTTACAACGGTCAGATCGTCTGCATGACCTATCCGCACATCGGCAACTACGGTGTGGCGATTTATGACATGGAGTCCAACAAGCCTTACGTGCGGGGCTTCATCAGTCGCGAATTCAGTGAGTCTTACAGCAACCACCGCGCCCAGGAGTCCCTGGAACGCTTCATGCAGGACCACGGGATTGTCTCCATCTCCGGGATTGACACCCGTGCCCTGGTGCGCCGCCTGAGAAGTGGGGGTGTGGTCAAGGGCGTGATTGCCCACAGAAGCTTCACCCATCCCACCGATCCTTACGGCGAGTTCACCCCCGAAGAGGAGCGCGACCTGGTGCAGCGTGCTCGCAACCACGAGGACATCGATGGTCGGGACATGACCCCGGAAGTGACCACCCCCCTGCCTTACGCTTACCCCACCTTGCAGGAAGGGAAGCGTGTGGTGCTGATGGATTTCGGCATCAAGCACTCCATCATCAAGAACCTGGCCCGTGTGGGGATTGAGCCCATCGTGGTGCCTGCCACCACCACCCCGAGCCAGATCATGGCCCTGCAACCGCACGGTCTGTTCCTGTCGAACGGCCCTGGGGACCCTGCTGCACCCACCTATGCCCATGAGACGGCCTGGAACCTGCTTGGCCTGTTGCCCACCTTCGGCATCTGCCTGGGGCACCAGATTCTGGGCCTTGCGGTTGGGGGCAAGACCTACAAGATGAAGTTCGGTCACCGTGGGGGCAACCAGCCTGTGAAGAACCTGCTGACCGGTGAAATCGAGATCACCTCCCAGAACCACGGGTACGCAGTGGACATCGACTCCATTCCTGGCGGCCAGTTCATTGCCACCCACATCAACCTGAACGACAACACCCTGGAAGGCATGGCCCACAGCCGCTATCCAGTGTTCAGCGTGCAGTACCACCCCGAGGCTTCTCCCGGTCCTCACGATTCGCACTATCTGTTCGAGCGTTTCATTGAGGAGATCAATGCCTTTGATGGGGCCACAGGGTCTCCCATCCAGAAAGCCCTCTCTGGCAAGCTGGGAGTGTAAGAGACCCCACAATCAAATGTGTCCATTCTGAGCCCGGCCTGAAGGCCGGGTTTGTTGTTGGGCATGAAGGTTTTCCAATGGAAAAAGTCAGATTTTGTTCAGGTCATATTACGGATTTTTAACAGAACGGTGTTGTGGGGCGGTTTTGTCAGGACTTGCTTACACAACAGAAAGCCCTTCATGTTATGCTTTTTGCAGACAAGTTCGAGATTGAACCAGTGCTTGCAGTTTTTCAAAGTAGGGGTTTTCCTGTAAGAAAGCTGTGATTGGTCTGAGTTTAATCTGAAGACAAACTGAAGCAGTGATCCAACCAGAGTGATGCGGGCGCCTAGTGCTGGTTGGGGAGTTGGTGGCGCGACCGGCAGTCATTTGATCCAAATGGCTGCCGGTCTATTTTGTCTGGAGGTACAGGTTGAAGCACACAAGAACACAACTGATCCTGCTCCTGATGGGAGGACTCACGTTTGCCCAGCAGACGCAGGCTCCCAGGCTGGAACTGAAAAACCAGGTCTTCACCGTGGTGAGAACCGTCAAGGACGGCAAAACCACCGAAGAGCTGAAAGCCAGTAACGGCCTGCAAACGCCGGGACAGGTGGGTGTGTTGCGCCTCACCCTCAAGAATGTCTCGAAAGAGGTCCTGAAGAACATTCGTCCCAGACAGCCCCTCAACTCCTCCCAGGAATACCTGGCGGGTTCGGCCAGCAACAGCCACCCGGTGGAGTTCAGTTTTGATGGCGGAGAAACCTTCGCCCCCGAGCCCCTCTTCAAGACCGTCAGTGTGCAGGAAAACGGCAAGACGGTTCTCAAGAAGGTTCAGGTGAAACCCAGCGAGTACACCGATGTGCGCTGGAACATCCCTGAACTCCAACCCGGCCAGAGCGACGTTCTGGATCTCAGATACAAAGTCAGGTAACACCCTCAGGAGGAGGATTTCATGAGCAAGAAGTTTCTCGCACTTTCACTTGCACTGGCAGCCGCAGGGACTGCATTCGCCGCAGGCACGCCTGCCAACACCAAGATTCGCAACCAGGCTGTTGCCGACTTTACGGATTCCAGTGGCACCCGTCAGACCACCAAATCCAACGAGGTGCTGACGGTGGTGCAATCGGTGTTCCAGTACACCATCACCCCTGACGAAGCCACCACCGGAAACACCCCTGCCCGCAGCACCAGTGTGCCCAACACCGGAGCCCCCCGTTACTTCGCCTACTACGTCACCAACTCCGGGAACGCCACCGACCGCATCTTCCTGACCCCCACCCTGGCTGGAACCTCCACCATCGTCGGCACCCCCACCTTCAAGCTGTACTACGACTCCACCCCCAACGGACAGGTGGACAGCGGCGAAGTGGAACTCTCCAAAGTCAGCGGTGTGTACTACGTGGATGCTGCTGCCGACCAGACCGTCAACATCGTGGCCGAAGTGCGTCTGCCCGTGCAGGCCACTGTGGCAGGCACCCCCCGCGCCGACTACAACCTGGTCGGGGACAGCACCAACCTCACCGGTACCGGAGACGAGTTCGGCAACCAGAACAACACCGTCAGCATCAGTGTCAGCAACGACGCCTCCTTTGCCATCACCAAAGATGCCAACCTGGCCGACCTCGTGGACCGCAACGGCCTGCTGAAATACACCATCCAGGGCACCAACAACGGTGTGACTGCCGCCTCTGCTGTTGCTGTGACCGTGAACGGAGCCACCCGCTACGGCATCCTGATTCAGGACAACCTGCCTGTGAATGGTTCAGGCAACCAGCTGGAATTCCTCACCACTGCCCTCGGCACCACCGGTCCTGACAACTATGTGACCAGCGGTCGTGGCGTGGCCGTGCCCATCTACAACACCGGCACCCTTGCCGCTCCTGTCTGGACCACCACCTTCAGCAGCAGTGCGGTGTCCGTGGGCATGCTGATCCAGAACGATGCCACCGGAACCACCGACCCTGGTGCCTTCTTCCAGAACGGTGACCAGTTCACCCTGGCTTTCACCGTGCGGGTGGACAACGACAACAACGCCGCCAACACCCCCGATGCCAACATCCTCAAAGTCGGCACCCCCATCGACAACACCGCCACCGTCAAGTTCAAGAAGAACCCCCTCGACACCGGCACCACCACCCCCTCCAACACCCGCACCAACCACGTCGCTCCTGCTTACGCTGTTGCTGTCGGTCAGGATGACAGTGGCATCGCCGGAACCCAGGGTCTGGACAACAGCGGCACCGAAGAAACCTACACCACCGGGGGCAATGCCTACCTGGGCCAGACCTACACCTGGACCGTGTACCTCACCAACAACGGCAACACCGACGATCAGGTGCGCCTGAACCTGGATGGGGCCCTTCAGCTGCAGAACGCCACCATCTCCTACACCAACGGCACCTCCATCACTGCAGGCAGCTCCATCGCCATCGCACTGGGCCAGACCGTCACCCTGCGCGTGACCGGCACCATTCCCCTGAGTGCCACCACTGGCTCCCCTGCGGGCATCCGTCTGATTGCAGACTCCACCAACGTGGGGGGCACCATTGGCATCAGCGGCAAAGATGTAACCGTGGCTGGAGATGCAGCCGACACCGTGATCCTGCGCAGCCCCAACGTCACCAACCCCTACGCAGTGGATGGTGCAGTGGATGACGCCGCCGCCAGCAAGACCGGAGACGGTGACAGCAGCAACGACAGCACCAACACCGCCACTGCGCCTGCCCAGTACGTCAAGGTCAACCCTGGCACCACCGCCTACTACCCTGTGGAAATCCGCAACACCGGCACTGTGCAGGACAGCTACGATCTCGTGCTGCCCAGCGGTGCTGTGCTCCACACCTTCACCGACACCAACGGAGATGGCAACTGGGATGTGGGCGAACCCGTGGGCTCTGCAGTCAGCACCACCAGCCCCCTCAACCCCAATGCTTTCGTGAACCTTGTGCTGTCCTACCCCATTGCCAGCAACCAGGCCCCTGGTGACATCACCGTGCCTGTGCAGGCCAGAAGCACCACCCTGAACACTGTCTCTGACAGCTTCAACGTGATCTTCCAGGTGCAGGCCAACAACCAGGTGACCTTCACCCCGGACCGCACCGGCAGCGTGGTTCCCGGTGGTGTGGTGGAATACACCCACACCCTCGCCAACAACGGCAACACCTACGTCCAGTTCGACCTGGCTGCTGCTGGCACCAGTGGCACCAGCGACAAGGGCCTGATCTACACCTACACCACCGACGGCACCACCTACGTGATTGATCCTGCGGCCAGCGCCATCTGCGTGGCCCCCGGAGGCACCTTCAATGTGAAGGTCCGCGTGGAAGCCCCCTCCAGTGTGCCCATCGGCACCGAAGACCCCGAAATTCTCTCTGGGGTTGCAGGCTTCTACACCGATGCCACCTGCACCACTGCCGTGGCCGGAGCAGGAACCCAGACCCTCTCTGTGACCGACACCACCACCGTGGTGGGCACCCTGATCAAGGTCGAGAAGAAAGTCAAGAACCTCGGTCCCAAAGTGGTGGATGCTGGCTACTCCGACAACAACACCGCCTACCCCGGCGACACCCTGGAGTACAAACTGGACGCCTACAACAACGGCAACCTGGACGTGTACGCCCTGGTGGTCTCTGACCAGATGCCCACCGACACCACCTTCGAAGCGTTCGAAGTGAACACCTCCAGCCTGCCTGTGGCCACCAACGTGCTGGTGTCTGCCGACTACGATCCGCTGAACCCCACCGCTGCCACCTGGGTGGACTTCGACACCATCGATGGGGACAACGACAACATCGTGACCGCTTCCGAGTGGGCTGCTGCTTTCCCTGCTGCCACCTTCAGCACCCTGGTGGTCGGTTTTGACACCGACGGTGACGGCAGCATCGAGTACAGCAACACCGAAGACAACATCCAGCCTGCCAAGGGCGCAACCGTGCTCTTCCGGGTCAAAGTCAAATAAGCCTCTTCTCAGGGGCACTCTGATCAGGGTGCCCCTTTTTTTAAATCCACCTTTTCTTTCCCACAAACCCAGAATCGATTTTTCACACCCTCAAGGAGACCCTGATATGCCTGCTTCCCTGCGAAACCTGATGCTGACCATCCTGAGCCTGCTGGCTCTCGGACAGGCCCAGGCCCAGACCGAAGCGGGCAGCTCCATTGAGAACCAGCTGAAAACGCAGTACAACGAGAGTTTTCCCGGCAACCCCCGCTCTCAGGGGTTCTCCAGAACGGTGACCACCACCGTTCTGGGGCTCTGCGCACCCAGAATTCTCCCGGATGGCACCGTGAGCAATCCCGGTCAGGTCATTTCCAGCATTGCTGGAAGCCGCGCCATCCTCAGTTACACCGTGTTCAACCAGGGCAATGGGGCTTTTTCCCTGCCCCTCTCGGTCAAAGCCCTGGATGGCTGGACCGCCCAGAGCATCAAAATTTTTCATGACCTGCAAAACGATGGGGCCATTGACCCCACCGACCCGGAAATCACGGCCATTGACCTGAAAGCCGGTCAATCTGCACGGGTGCTGGTGCAGGTGCAGACCCCCTTCAGCACCTCAGGCAGTGCCCATTTTGATCTTCAAGCCCTGTGCACAGATGGTCTGGGCACCAAAACCGACAATGGTAACGTGGGCCGGGTGACCCTCACTGCTGAATCTGCCGTCAAACTGGACAAGCAGATGACCCTCACGGAAGTTCGCAAAGACGACGAGGTGACCGTCAAACTGAAAGTCACCAACACCGGATTTGACGACCTGCAGAACGTGCAGGTGATGGATCGCCTCGACCAGGAAGGCCTGCAGGGCATGGCCTACGTGCCCGGGTCTCTGGAAGTGGTCAGCGGTGTGAAGCCCTTCCCTGGAGCCCTGTATTTTGACAGTGGAAACCAGGCCGTGTCGGTCATCTTTGACCGCATCCCCAGAGCGGGCATCCGTGAAGTGCAGTTCAAACTGAAAGTCCTTTCTGCTGCCCTGCTGGGAAACCGGGTGAACAGTGCCCAGGTGCAGGCGGCATCCAGCACCGATCCTTCAGTGCTGGTCTCTGCAGATTCCAGTTTTGCCTTCAAGGTGCTGAACCGCCCCGAAATCTGGCTGGGGCCACTGTCCCAGCCCCAGGCCGCAGAAATGACCGATGCAGACATGCAGCAGGGCAAAATCACTGCCCAGGGCAAGGAGCTCTGCATGGGGCACACCGTGCTGAACGCCGCCCAGATCAGTGATGTGGTGTCCATTGCCGTGGAATCCATCAACCCTGATGTGCAGGTGCGTATTCTGTCTGCGCAGGGCACCCCACTTCCTGCAGAAATCCCCCTGGAACCCACCCAGAGCCTGAACTTCCAGACCTGTTACACCACGAGCACCCCCACAGAAAGCACCTTCGATGTGGTCTGGAAGGCCACCTCAAAACTGGGGGCCACCCCGAACCGCACCCTGGACCGCATCACCGTGCAGTACCCCCCGGAAATCTGGCTCGGTCCACTTTCCCTGCCGAAAGCTGCCGAACTGACCGAGGAAGACACCGTGCATGGTGAAATCCTTGCCCGCAACCTGATGGAATGTCTGGACCACACCGTGCTGAACGCTGCGGGTGTGACGGACACCGTGACCCTCACCCTGGAAGACATCAACGACACCCCGGTGTTGAACAGCACAGATGTGAAGTTTGACTTCTATCAGGGCACCAGCAAACTCACCCTTCCGGTGAAGTTCACCCTTCCTGCTGGGGGCAGTGAGAACTTCCGCATCTGCTACACCCGGGTGTCCAGCAAACAGACCCCCTTCAGTGTCCGTGTGGTTGCTGCTTCGGACCGGGGTGGGGTGAACCGCTCTCTGGACAGCCTGAGCCACGCCGTGCTGGGGCCAGACCAGAAGCTGAACCTGCAGAAATCCCAGTCTGTTGCGGCGGGCACCAAACTGCTCCACGGTGAGGAGTACACCTACACCCTCAGCCTCACCAACAAACTGCCCTACACCCTGACCGAACTCCTGGTCACCGACCTGCTGGACCCCAATCTGGATTACATCAGCATGGAAGTGCTGCTGGATGGCACTGTGCAGCCCGACGTTCAGGTGGTCCGCACCGAACTGAAAGACGAGCAGGGGAAACGCACAGCCACCCGTCTGGAATGGAAGATTCCTGCGCTGGACCCAGAGCAGATCGCAGAGATCCGCTTCAAAGTGAAAGTGCACCCGGATGCCCGTGATGGTTACGTGCTGGACAATGCCTTCACTGCAGATGCCCTGGAACTCGTTGCCCCCCTCGAATCGAACCACGTGCAGGTGCTCCTGTGGTCCACCGCCCTGCTGCTCAAGAAAGAAGCCGACAAAAAAGTGGTGGAGTACGGAGATGTCCTCAACTGGACCCTCACCCTCACCAACCCCGCCAGCACCGTGACCGTGCAGGATGTGATGCTGGAAGACCTGCTGCCCAGAGGACTGGTGTACATCCCTGGCAGCACCCAGTGGAAGCTGGAAAATGCGGGTGCTGCAAATCAACCCATGCACACCGCTCCAGATCCGGTGCAGCAGGGACAGTTGCTGCGCTGGGGTCAGAGTGCCCAGTCCACCCTGCCTGCCCTGCCTGCCCAGGCCCGACTGGTCCTCACCTTCAGCACCCGCGTCACCCCCGAAGTGGGCGATGAGATCATCAACGGGGCCACCGCCATCGGATGCGGCCTGAAAGACCCCAACCTGAACCAGTGCGTGGTGACCGTGGCCTCCAACAGTGGTGGGGTGTCCACCGCCACCGTGCAGGTGAAGAGCGCCCTGTTCAAAACCCCAGCCCTGCTGGTGGGCCGCGTGTACGTGGACCGGGATGAGGACCGCAAGTATGACCCTGCCATCGATCAGCCCCTGAAAAACGCCCGGGTGGTGCTCTCGAGTGGCCGCTCCATCACCACCGATGCAGAAGGCAGATACAGTGCAGACGGCATCCAGACCGGCATCTGGGCCCTGCGTCTGGACCCCTTCAGTGCACCCTACACCCCCGAAGCCATGCCCGAAGACCGGGGCAAACCCGGAAGCCGCAACCTGATGATCGCTGGACTCACCACTGTGGATTTCCCCTTGCTCCCCTCCAGTGCCGATGTGCGCACCTTCCGCACCACCCGTCTGCAATACGGTCCGCTGACCGTTCAGAAAACTGTGCACCCCGCCGGGAATAATGAATACATCGTGACCGTCAAGCTCACCGCCACCCAGGACCTGCCCGACTTCCAGATCACCGACCTTCTCCCGGAAGGTGCGACCCTGCTGGAAGGGGAAGCCGCACCCCAGTTCGAAGTGCTCTCTCAGGGAGACCACCTGCTGGATTACCGGATTCATTTCGAGGGTGCGTGGTCGGGAGCCCTGACCGATCCACAGGTGCGCTGGAGGTACCCATGAAACGCCTGCTCACCCTCTTCCTGATGCTCGGGGCCACCCAGGCCCTGGCCCAGAACACCGCCACCACCCTTCCCATCACCAGTGTGGGAAATGGCCTGAAATGGGAAGCCAGAGAAGAACAGCTGATCGTCCGGGTGCTGCAGAAAGGCCCTGTGCGCCTGCAGCTGTATGGGGCCAGCTTCGACTCCGAAGATTACCGCAGCAAGACCTACTTCGGGGATGAACGCTACGACCTGAATGCCGTGACGTCCATCTTCACCCTGACCGACAGCACTGGACGGGTCCTCAAGCAGCAGGTGTACGCCGGGGGCAAGCAAAACTGGTCCACCTTCTACCAGCAGGACCTGCAGCCCGGAGATTACCTGCTCACTGTGACCACCAGTGGGTACGGCAAGAACACCTTCCAGGTGAAGGCCGACAGTGCCAACGCCCAGGTGATTGTGAAAGGGGCCAGCCTGAACGTGCGCGGTCAGGCCTGGATTCCTGTGATGACCCTGGAACTGCTGCCCCCTCTGCAGGATGAAGTCAGCCTGCGCCTGTACGATGGGGACGGCCTCATGGAGATGGACGCCCAGATCATGACCCCCTCGGGTCGGGTGTTGCCCCTCAAGATTTCTGGAGACCTGCAGTGGGCAGACACCCCCCTCCCCAGAGAGGCCGGAAAATACGTGGTGTACGCCCGGCAGTCTCCGGAGGCAAAGCAGTTTTCCAACACCGTGCGTTTCGAACTGCTCCAGCGCAGCACGGAGAAACCTGCTCCCGTTCAGGAGACTCCGAAACCTGTTCTTCCAGAGCCCACCCCTCCTGCTCCCCAGGAACCCGTGGTGGAGGTGCCGGAAAAAACCGTGCCTGTCCAGCCTCCGGTGGAAGAGCCGCAACCTGTGGTGGTCACCCCTCCAGTGGCCCCTCAGCCTGTGGTGATTCCTGCCCCCCAGCCTTTTGTGATTGCCCGCAGCGAACCCGACCAGAAACAGGTGGGTCGCCTGCAGATCGAATCCGTGCTGGTGCTTCCCGATGAGGTGCAGCCCTTTTCCAGTCAGGTGAAAGTGGGCGATACCACCTTGCAGGTCAACAGGGGCAGCTTCGATGATGAATTCCCGGCCCAGAATTATGGCGTGCAGGCGGTCAGAATTCCGGGAACCACGGTCAATGCCCCTGCCAGTGTTTCCGTGCCCAACCAGGGCATCGGCAAGATCCGCGTTGAATACCGCCCTGAGGTCAGCCTGCGTCTGGTCGCAGACCGCGAGGTTCTGACTGAAGGTGAGGTGGTGGAGTTCACCGTGACAGGCAGCACCCAGTTCGGGGAGTACATCCCCGCAGAACTGGCCCTGATGCTGCCCGAAGGGTTTGAAGCCCTGGACCCCACCGAGTACACCTCACCCATCCGGGCAGGGGAGGGGGCCACCCTGGTGGTGCGTGCCCGCGCGGTGAAAGCTGGCACCTATGCTGTTCCGGCAACACTTGCCCCCTGGGAGAAGAAAAGCGCGGTGAACATCACCGTGATCCGCCCTGCGGAGTTGACCCTCAGCAAGACGGCCAGTGTGAAAGAAGCCGCTCCGGGCTCCACCGTGACCTACACCGTGACGGTCAGCAACGCCGGAGACGCCCCTGCGAAGAACATTCAATTGAAAGACGTGCTGCCTGTGGGCCTTTCTGGAAACAGTCTGGAAGAGACTTTTGATCTTGCAGGAGGCGAGCAGAAGACCTTCACCTATGACGCACAGGTCAATGTGGGTGCGCCTGAATGGATCACCAACACCGTGCAGCTCAGCGGTGCAGGTCTGGAAAAAACCCTGGTTTCCAAAAGTGACCTGCATGTGGCAAGGCTGCTCTTGCAGCGGTCCGCCCTCACCACCCCCAGCATTCCCGGTGAGGATCAGGAGGTGGTGCTGCAGCTCACCAACCCCTCCACCCTGCCTTTGCCTTTCACCCTCACAGACGACAGCACGGGCCTCCTGAGACCGGACAACGATGCCCGATTCTCGGGGTACCTGCAGCCTGGTGAGAGCCGCCGCTTCACCTACCAGGCCACCACCACCTTCGGGATTCAGCAGAAGGCTGTCCTCAAAGCGGTCCTTGAGAGCAACGGTGAGAAGCAGATTGCAGAAACCCCTTTCGAGCGGGTGCTGTTCTCCCTGAGCAAAACCGTGGATCAGCCGCGCACCGTGGTGGGTCGCCCGGTGAATTACACCATCACCCTCAAAAACCCCCTGAAGCGCGAGGTGGATGTCAAACTCTCCGGCAAGCACGATTCCGGTCTGGACATCGCCAGCGGAGAAAATGCCCTGCTCAGCTTCCAGCCACTTGAGGAAAAAGTGCTCGAAGTCTCTGCCCAGACAAAGCTGGTCGGAATCTTCGAGAACGTCGTGCAGCTCAGCAAGAACGGTGAGGCCATCTCCAACCCTGCTGTGGCGAAGGTGGAGGTCCTGCCCGAGTTGCTGCCCTTACGGGAATCCATCATCACCATTCCCTTCACCCAGAAGAGCCATGCTGGAACACTGGTCTTTGCCCAGGCCCTGCTCGAAGGGGCCACCTACGTCACGGGCAGCAGTGCCCTGAACGGGGAATCCCTGCCTGATCCCATGATCAGCGAGAAGGGCGTGATGTACTGGACGGTGCCCGCCTCGGTTTCGGGCAGCATCACCTACCGCCTGAGCCACACCACAGCCCTCAAAGACGTGCCTGCTCCCGGTCTGCTGGCGATCTACCCCAATGGCAGGCAGGAAGTGCTCTCTGGTGCGGTCAAATACGAGGATTACCTCGCTGCTGGAAAAGTGCAGGGCACCCAGACCAACGCAGGCCACATCAAACAGCCCCTCAGTGGCACGGTGGTCCGACAGCGGGACAGCATCAGCGTGGTGGTGGAAGGCACCGCCGACGAGGAACTGGTCCTGACGGTCAACGGTCAGCCGGTGGCAGCAGAACTGCTGGGCAAACGGGTGCTGGACCGGGGCAACAACCAGCAGCGTCTGGAGTACTCCGCCGTGCCCCTTCAGGTGGGTGTGAACATCCTGCAGGTCGGAGAAGAACAGATTCAGGTGATCCGTCCGGGCATTGCCCGCAACCTGCGTGTCACCCCCTTGCAGATCTACGCCGATGGCACCAACCCGATCCGCTTCAAGGTGGAAGTGGTGGATGAGGCGGGCGTTCCCACCGGAGAGGGCAACGTCACCCTGGAGGTGTCCAGCAGTGAAGTGGTGACGAAAGACAACGACCCCCTGATTGCGGGCTATCAGGTGTACCTGCAGGACGGAGCGGCCTACCTGGAGTTCCGCCCCCAGACCACCCCGCAGGACATCAGCCTGAACCTCAGCTATGGCAGCATTCGGTACAGTGGGAACTTCCGTCCACAGTTCACCCAGCGTCGCCTTGCCATTGGGCAGGCCAGCGTCGGGGTCAGCTTCTCCACAGGACTCGTGCAACTGCTGGGCCGGGCCTATTACGAAGGCCCCCTGTGGGAAGGGAAACTCTACATTGCTGCAGCCAGCGATGGCCTGACCCCCCTGCCAGACACCGCCCAGAACCAGGCGTTTCCCATCCGGGGCGACAACAGCACCAGTGAGCAGCAACTCTTCGGGATGGACCCGGTGGCTTTTGTCTATGACCATCCCAGCTTTGAAGTGGCCTACCGCCAGGGCAAGGTGCCCGTGGATTTTGTGGCCGTCCCCAGCAACAACACTACACTGACCGCGAGCACCAAAGGGAACAGCAGGTTCTCTGCGTTTGCTGCACTGGTCCCGGTGGCGCAGTTCACCACCGAAACCTTCCCCATGCTGGACCGGGGTTCCCGTTTCTTCCGCTTCGCCCAGATGTCTGTGCTGCCCGACAGCGAGCAGGTGACCCTGATCCGCACCGACCTGAAGAGCGGAGTGCAGGACCGCCAGGTGCTTGCAAAGTCCAGCTACCTGATGGAATACAACTACGGCTACCTGATCCTCAGCGATCTGGTGCTGCCCACCGACCTCGGGGACCTGGACACCCGTCACAGCCTCGAAGTGCGCTACCGCACGGCCACTGCTCCCAGTGAACGCCAGTTGCAGTGGGGTGCCCAGTACAGCCTGACGGACGGAAACCTGAAGGCCACCGCAGGTGTGGTGAACGTGGGCAACCACTACACCATCGGGGCAACGGCCAGTTACAGCGACAGAATCTGGACGGTGGGCGCTTCTGCCCTCACCGATCTGGAAGGCTACAAGTGGGACGCCAGTGCCTCCTACAAATCAGAGGACTTCACCGCCACTGCAAAAAGCGGTTTCCAGAGCGCAACCTACCAGGGCCTGGGAGGCACACAGGAGGGCTTTTATGCCCAGGTGGGCGTCAGCAAGACTTTTGATCGCAACTGGGGTGTGAGTGCCGGAGCAGATTACACGGTGCGCTCAGGGCAGGAAAACCTGAGCGTGCAGGCCGCTGCCACCTACAAAGCAGATGCCTTCAACGCCTCTGTGGGTGTGCGCCAGCTTTTTGGCACCCAGAACAGCACCTTCATGGAGGCCGGACTGGGCTACGACACCCGCCCTTTCAGTGTGAACCTCAAGCACGCCCAGAACCTGCAGGATTCCAGCCAGTCCGTGACCTCCCTGAAAGCCCGCTACCAGATTCAGGACAATGTGGCTTTTGTGGCCACCGACGAATACACCTGGAATGGGAACAACAAAGCTGCGGTGGGTCTGGAAACCCGCAGCGACAGCACCAACCTGTCGGTGTACTACGACCTGCCCACCGCTTCTGGCGATGGAAACCGTGCAAGGCTCAGTGCCGACACCAAACTGCCCCTCTCTGCCAGCTGGTCTGTGGACCTCAAAGGTGGAATGGACCGCAACTTCAACAGCGGAACCAACAACTACGTGTTCGGGACCACCTTCCGCTACCAGGGAGAGGGACTGGTGGGCAGCCTGGGCACCGATCTGGGCCTGAACAGCAAAGGGGAACTCTCCGTGCTGGTCAAGACGGGCCTCACCGCCAGTGTCAGCAATGTGCTCACCCTCTCTGCCGACTACCAGCAGAAATTCGGAGCGGAAGCAGGCAAGCAGGCCAGTGTGGGCTTTGCAGCCCGTGCAGCCCAGTGGAACGCTCTGGGCTACCTGAAGTACGCCGATGGCTCCATGGGAGGAAATGCCCCTGCACTCACCGCACGGGTTGCAGGCAGCTATTTCCTGCCTGACTGGCAACTGCGCGCAGGACTGGACCTCAAGTACCCCCTCATGGACCCCGAGGGTTTCACCTACCAGGTGTACGCCGGGGGCACCTATTACTTCACCGATGCTTTCGGTATTGGAGCCAACGTGCGGATGCTTTCCACCCCTGCGGTGAACAGCTACACCTATGGGTTTGGGCTGGAAGCCTCTCTGCGCATGCTGGAAGGCCTGTGGCTGACCGGAGGGTACAACTTCAAAGGGCTGGACAGCGCACCCAACATTGAAGCGAGAAGCGGGTTCTACGTGAGGCTCGACTTCCTGCTGGACGAAATGACTTTCGGAGGAGAATAAAATGTTTTGCACTGCATCTTCAGGTTTGAACCGTGCAGGAAGGGGGCGTATTGCTGGCATCTGGCAGTCCCTCCTGAAATGCCTGCTGCTCCTCCTGTTTGTGGGGTCTGCTGCACAGGCCCAGACCACCACCCTGAAAATCACCCCCATCACCTGGGACATCATCGGTCTGGACTCCAACAACGTGAACACTGGCCCCAACGTCTTTGTGGTGGGGGCACGGGTCTGCAACATTGGCAGCAGCACCGCCACCAATGTGACTGCGCAGTTCCTCAAGACCGGGACCAACAACCCCTACATCAACCTGCAGGACCTGGACAGTTACAGTGTGGCCTCCCTGCCTGCCGGGGTCGATCCCAACCCCACCGGCAGAAAAACCTACATGTACCCCAACCCCACCCAGACCAGCATTCCTGCCAACTGTTTTGATTTTTACTTCAACGGGGTGATCACCCGCACCACAGATGCGTACACCACCAAGCAGGATTACATCATCCGGGCCACGGCCACCAATGCCAGCACCGTGCAGACCCCCTCTGGACGTGCCCTTTACATCGAGAAACTGGTGTCCCAGAACCGCAACTCGGTCAAAAGCCTCACGGGTTCCACCACGGTTGAGGTGGGCAAAACCTACCAGTACACCCTGGTGGTGGACACGGCCACAGGCGGGTACGAGCAGATTGAGCACTTCCCCAACTTTCCCAACAACCAGTTCCAGATCCTGAAAATCGAAACCTCTTACGATGAGCCTCCAAATCAGAAAAACCAGATCGCCTGGGGGGACGCCTGCGGCTGGAATTACGTTTACGATTACAGCAAGAGCAACCCCAACCAGAGCTTTTGCGGACCTGTTTCTGGCTACAACATCACTGGAGGCAAAGCCGGGGGGAACCCCATCACCACGGTTTACACCGTCAGGATTCTGGGTCCCGGGAACGGGGCCATCAACAACCTGATCTACGATTTCTCGGGCAGCAGTTACCACTACAACAGCGATTACAACACCGGTGGAACCATGAATTTCACCTCGGTGTTTCCCCCCAACCTGACCGTGACCAAGAGCACCAGCACCCCGGTGGTTGCCCGGATCAGTGGGGCCACCGCCAGTTACAGCATCACAGTCTCCAACGCTGCCACCGACAGTGGCACCGCCACCAGTGTGGTGATCAGTGACCCGCTTCCCACGGGGTTCACCTATGCGTCAACAGGCACGGTGGTGCTGTCTGGTGGAGCCACCCGCACCACCACCAGCAACCCCACTTCGGGCAGCACCACGCCCAGCTGGGGAAGCTTCACCCTGCCTGCTGGAGCCAGTGTCACCATTCCTTTCACGGTGAATGTCTCGACCAGTGCAGCACTCACCACCCACCAGAACGGGGTGACTGCCACTTACACCAGTCCGGACGGCACCA
Organism: Deinococcus cellulosilyticus NBRC 106333 = KACC 11606; assembly: GCF_007990775.1. Lineage (NCBI taxonomy): Bacteria > Thermotogati > Deinococcota > Deinococci > Deinococcales > Deinococcaceae > Deinococcus > Deinococcus cellulosilyticus. Next base: position 107,729 of record NZ_BJXB01000003.1, read on the forward strand.
CCGGCAACCAGAGGACCTACAATTCAGCGAGCAGCACTGCTGAAGATGTGACCCTGATCAATCCTTTCGATTTCGGTGATGCCCCCACCGCCAGTCCTTACAACTACGGAAGTGCCAGCCATCTCGTTGGTGGAGGGTACCTGGGTCTCGGGGTGGACACCGAGTCGGCCAACCAGCCCACCACGGCAGCCAATGGGGACGACCTGAACGGCACCGATGACGAAGATGGCGTGACCCTCAACCCTGCTCTGGGGAGCAATTACAGCACAGTGGCCCTGGCGGGCAGCAGCAACGTGATGTCTGTGGTGGCCTCTGCATCAGGGTTTGTGAATGCCTGGATCGACCTCAACCTGGACGGGGATTTTCTGGATGCCGGGGAGCAGGTCCTCACCAACCAGGCCGTGGTTGCAGGAAGCAACAGCCTGAACTTCACCCTGGGCAATGCTGTGCGGCACGGGGTCAGTTACCTGCGGGTGCGTTACACCACCAGTGCTGTGGGCTCTCCATCACCCGTCGGGCAATTGAACAGCGGTGAAGTGGAGGATCACCAGATCAACCTGGCCGTTCCGATGCCTTCTGGTCAGTGTGGGGTGGGCCTCGACAATGGAGGGTTTGAGTCCCTCTCGGTGCCCCTGAGCACCTACATCATCACCGAAAAAACCAATGTGCCGGGCTGGAACACCACCGCCACCGACAACCAGATCGAAATCTGGAAGTCTGGATTCAATGGGGTGCCTGCTTTCGCAGGAGGCCAGTTTGCAGAACTGAACGCCAACATGGTCTCCTCGCTGTACCAGGATGTGGTGACCGTACCCGGGCAGGTGGTCCGCTGGACTTTCGCCCACCGGGGCCGCCTCGGGACCGACACCCTGCGCCTCAGGGTGGGCGCTCCCACCACCAGCATTGCTTCCATGACCCTGCTGCAGACGGCCTCCGATGGCACCAGTGGATGGGGATTCTACACCGGAAGTTACACCGTTCCTGCCGGACAGTTTGTCACCCGCTTTGCCTTCGAGTCGGTTTCTGCCTCTGGAGGAGACCCCACCTTCGGAAACTTCCTGGATGCCGTCTCCTTCGCTGCCCCCTGCAATTTCTCAGGCACCATTTTTGAGGACTACAACTATGGGGGAGGGGCAGGGCGCAACTTCAACAGCGGTCAGGGCATGGCCGGAGTGCCTGCCAGAGTGGAACTGTACAACGCAAATGGCAATTACATGCTCAGCACCACCGCAAGCAGCACCGGAGCGTACAGCTTTGATTTCTCCCTGCTGGGGACCCATTACATCCGTGTGGTGAACAGCACGGTGCAATCCAGCCGCAGTGGGTACACCAGCAGCCTGATTCCAGTGCAGACCTACCGTTCTGTGTACACCTCGGGAAGCGTCACGGGCGTTTCAAACGAGGTGGGGGGCCGGGCACCCGCTTCTGTGGATGCGGCTTCTGGAGCATCCGGTGCAGTGCTGGACACCACCGCCTTCACCCTTTCCAGTGGAGGGCAGGTCCAGACGGTCAGCCCCATTGATGTGATCCAGACCTCGGTGAACGTCACGGGCGTGAACTTCGGCTTCAACTTTGACACCATTGTGAACACCAACAGGACCGGGCAGGGCTCTCTTGCCCAGTTCATCACCAACGCCATCACCCTCGGAGGGGAAACCAGCCTGGCCCAGTCGGGAAACCGCAGGACCACTGCAGGGACCAGTGAATCCCTCCCAGCAGGTTACGAGAGCAGCATCTTCATGATTCCTGCGGCCCAGCACACCAGTGGGGTGGCGATCATCAACCTCTCAGGGGCCTCCGATCCAGCCCTCCCCAGCATCCTTGGGGCCAATGCGGTGCGGACCATTGTGGATGGGACCACCCAGACCGCCAACATCGGCAACACCAACAGCGGTGTGCTCGGTGCTGGAGTGACGGTGGGCACCGGGAACGATGGTCAGGAAGGTGGGGGAGATGATCCCACGCTGGCCCAGGTGCAGCGTCCAGAAGTGCAACTGACCGGGCGTTTTGGCATCAACGGCCTGTGGGTCGGGGCAAACAATGTCTCCCTGCGCGGTCTGGCTGTTCGGGGCTTCGGGCAGAACAGCACCACCAGCAACCACGGGGATGTGGTCATTGATGGGGCCAGCAACGTGACCATCGAAGGCATGATCCTTGGAACAACGGCGAGCAGTTTCAGCGATCCTGGCGCAGGGAACCGCAGCAGCAACGGCATTGTGATCTGGAGTGGCGCAGTCAGCAACCTGACCCTTCAGAACAACCTGATTGGTTTCATGGAGCGCAGAGGCATTGCTGCCACCGGAAACACCCTGCAACTCGACACCGTGCTGATCCAGCAGAACGAAATCCGCTCCACCAACCGCCTCGGGACCACCCAGGGCGGAGGGATTGAACTGAACCCCAACTACAGCCCTTCTGGGACGTACCACCGCCTCATCACCATCAGGCAGAACCTGATCACCGGGGTGGGCACAGGGGATTCAGGGATCGAACTGGGTTACACCCCCAGCGACACCGTCAAACGCATCGAGGACAACACCATCAGCAACAATGCTTTTGGTGGGATCAGCCTGTCTCTGGACACGGCCACAGGAACGGCCACCTTCAACAGCAGCACCGTGCGGGACTACATTCTGCACAACGTGATCACCGGAAACCAGACCGGTGTGCAGATTTACGCTGCAGGCACCATCTCTGCCCTGAACAACAAGACCATCTCCCAGAACGCCATCTATGACAACACGGCCCTGGGGATCGACCTGAGACAGGACGGGGTTTCGGCCAACGATGGGGGGCTCACCACGGCCCAGCCCAACCAGATGATCGATTACCCGATCATCACCTCCAGTGTGCTGACCGGAAACAGCCTGCAGCTCAGAGGGGTGGTGGGTGGAAACCTGCCCAGCAACGCCATTCCCACCCCCAACAACTCCACCTTTGCTGGCGTGACCGTTGAGTTCTTCATTGCAGACAACAATCCGGCCAACCAGAACGGACCTGTGCTGGTCAGCGACACCCTCAGCAAACCACACGGTGAAGGGGCCATCTACATTGGTCAGGGCACTGCAGATGCCAGCGGAAACTTCAATGTGACCCTGACTTTGACTGCCGCTCAGGTGACGGCTCTGGGCACGGCCACCAACGTCACGGCAACCGCCACCAGTGCAGCAGGAGCCACCTCCGAGTTTGGTCCGGTGTACCTGTTCAATCAGGTGTCCGGAACGGTCTTTGAAGATGTCAATTACGGTGGAGGGGCAGGTCGGGATTACGCCACCTCCAACACCAGTGCCCAGAACGGGGGCAGCGGTTTTGCTGCCGGAGCCATCGGACGGGCAAATGTGACCGTTGAGGTGTACGACAGTGCCGGGAATCCCGTGGACCTCAATCCAGGAACCGCAGGTGTGCAGAACAGTGTGACCACCCAGGCAGGAGGCACCTACAGCATCGGGCTCTTTGAAGGCAATTACCAGATCCGCGTGGTGAACAGCACCCTGACTTCCGTGCGCGCCACCTCTGGAACGGGATTGATTCCGGTCCAGACCTACCGGACGAATGCCTCGAGTGGAACTGCTGTGGCCGTCACCAACAGGGTTGGAGGAGAAAACCCTGCAGAAGTGGACGCTGCAGCAAACGCCAGCAGCACCCTCAGCGCCCTGAACGCCCAGACGGGCATCGAAGTGCAGTCCATCAGCCTCGTGAACCTCAACGCAGGGAACGTCAGCGGGGTGGATTTCGGCTTCAACTACGACACCATCGTGAGCACCAGGGACAGCGGTCAGGGGTCCCTGAGGCAGTTCGTGCTCAATGCCAATGCCCTTGGCGATGAGAGCAAACTGGCCCAGAGCGGCAACCGCAAGAAGCTCGACAACACCAACGAGGCCCTCCCCGCAGGGAAGGAAAGCAGCATCTTCATGGTGCCTTCTGGCCAGCTCACCACCGGAGTGGTTGTCATCACCCTGAGCAGCACCGTGCAATTCACCGGAACCAACAGCCCCAACGCCATTCTGGATGCCACCACCCAGACCGTGAACATCGGGGACACCAACAGCCAGGCAGCGAACGGCAGGACGGATCAACTGGGCACCGGGGGCACAGTGGGCCTCGGGCCAGATGCCGTGGCCAGCAGTGGCGACGAACTGGTGCTGAACAAAGTGTTCCGTCCAGAAGTGGAAATCAAAGCAGGCAGCGGGGTTCCTGGCGTGGGTCTGAGGCTCTCTGCCAACAACATCACCGTGCGTGGGGTGTCCATTTACGGGTTTGGCAGCTCGGCCAACAGCGACAACAATGCCAACATCCAGATCGACGACACCTTTGTGAACACCCTGATCGAGCAGAACTGGATCGGCCTGCAGGCTGCACGCACCGCTTTCGATTGCTCTGCCACTGCTGCCACAGCGGTTTCTACCGGAACCGGAGACAACATCCGCAGCGTTGGGGGAGACAACGGCACCGTGCGATACAACCTGATCGGATGCAGTGCCGGAAAAGGCTTTGGGGTGGAAAACAGCTCCACAGGCTGGCAGATCATCGGAAACGAAATCCGGGGGAACGCCATCCTCAACCGCCACCTGGATGGCATCGACATCGAAAACGGTGCTTCCGGAAGTGCCACTGTGCGGGGCAACCTGATCACCGCCAACTGGGGGGTGGGAGTGGACTCCTACTCGGGCGCAGGAAGCAACACCATCGAGCAGAACACCATTGACGGCAACGGCATCGGCATTTCTGGAGGAAGCCCCCTCGAAGATGCAGGCATCCGGCTTTACGGAAGTGGCAGCACCGTTCAATTCAACGTGATCCGCAACAACGTGGGATCGGGTGTGCAGATCCAGGTGGGCAGCAACAACAATGTGATCACCCGCAACTCGATCCACAACAACACCAAGATCGGCATCGACCTCCTGAAAACCGGGGACGATGAAACCAAAGGCACGGACCCTTATTACACCATCAACGACTCAGGCGACACGGACACGGGCGGCAACGACCTCCTGAACTTCCCGGTCTTCACCACGGCCACCTTGCAGGCAGGAAACCTGGTGGTCCAGGGGTACGCCCGTCCTGGCGCAGCCATTGAACTGTTCATTGCCAGCCCTGATCCCAGTGGCTTTGGTGAAGGGCAGACCTACCTCGTGACCCTGACCGAAGGCTGTGCTTCAGTCGCCACCTGCCTTTATCTGGATCAGGACAGCACCACCGGATCTTACGGACCGGGTGCAGTGAATGGCACCCCACAGGGCCAGGACAGCACCAACCGGTTCCAGTTCAGCATTCCGGTGGGAAGCCTGCTGGCCTCTGTCAGCGTGGGAACCCAGCTCACCGCCACCGCAACCCTGGGCGGCAAGACCTCGGAGTTCAGCGGTCTGGTGACCATCAGTGTCGGAGGGTTCACCGTCTCTGGCAACGTGTACGAGGACCTGCAACCCAACGGCACCCGCGAAGCCACAGAAAGCTGGGCCACGGGCACCACCGTTTACGTGCACCTGATCCAGGGCGGCAATGTGGTGGCAACCACCACCGTGAATGCTGGGACCGGAGCTTTCTCCTTCTCCAACATCGGCAACGGGACGTACACCCTTGCAGTGTCCAGTGTCTCTGGTGTGGTCAGCAGTCCTGCTCCTGCCATTCAGGCCCCCACAGGCTGGCTGTACATGAATCCCGATTCTGGCAGCAAACAGGTGGATGTGGCTGGAAACGTGAGCAACCAGAACTTCGGGCTTTATCACGGCTCCAGGCTCACCGGACGGGTGTTCTACGACAATGCCCATGGTGCAGCAAGTGCTGCAGATGAAAGCAAGGCCAACAACGGCATTCAGGACCTGCAGGAAAAAGGTGCTTCTGGCGTCACGGTGAAAGCCACTGCTGGAACGGGAACCGTTACGGCTGTGACCGATGGGAGCGGCAACTTCCAGATCTACCTGCCCCACCAGCAGTTCGGGGGTCAACTGGTCATCGTGTCCCACAATGTGCAGCCTGCCACCGGAAACAACATCAACAACAGCACGTCTGTGGTGCTCGCCTCTGCCCTGAACGATGGTCTGGCGTCCAGTCGGGTGTACAGCAACACCAGTGGTCAGGTGTACGGCAGCTTCTACTTCGGGGTTTTGAGTCCTTCTGCCTGGAGGCCCGATCAGAGCGGGACCACCAGCAGCCCTGGCATCATTGATTACACCCACTCGTACATTCCGCAAACCCTCGGTGCCCTGAACTTTGCCACCACCGGAAACCTGTTCTATGCGGTCTATGGCGACCTCAACTGCGATGGAACCCTCACCGATGCCGAGAAGAACGTCAATGTGCTGGTCAACCCTGTGCAGGTCGGGTACAGCTGGCCGCGCCTGAGTGACGGCAGCTTCAAACCCTGTGAATACCACGTGCTGGTGAGCGTCCCCTCCAACCTTGCCGCCAACTCCGTCGATAAAGTGAGGGTCAAGGCAGAACTCACCTGGCAGAACAACACCAGCGTCAAAGATCCCCTGTATCTGCTGGACACCACCACCACCCGCACCCTGGGCAACGGAGGCAAACTCAGCCTGACCAAGGGCCTGCGCAACATCACCCAGGGAGAAACCTCCTACACCACCAGCAACGGAGGCAAGGTGGGGGAAACCATCGAGTACAAGATCACCTTCACCAACTCTGGAGACACCGTGATCACCGACATCGTGCTCGGGGACAACATCCCCTACTTCACCGACCTGCTGCAGAACATGTATGGAGCCACAGGAGAGATGGAACTGCACTGCCCGAATGGCGCTGTGGTGAATGTCCACCTCGGGGTGGTCGGTGTGATTGATCTGCCCCTGAATTTGCCCACCAGTTGCAACATCACCCAGATGGCCCCGGGAGATTTCGGGTACTTCCTGTATCAGGTGAAAATCCGCTGATTCCAGCACCCTGGACACCCGCACCCCGGCCACCTGCCGGGGTGTTTCTGTTGAAAAGCGCTGTCAATGGGGAAAATCCTGATCCGACTTTGATTGATGTGACCTCACCCGCACAGAATGACGGCTCTGATTCTGGTCTCAAAAAGCCTATCCTGTCGGTATGCCACTGATGTTTCCGATGCGGTCCGAGGGAAAACCGCAGATTACTGCGGTCTATGCAGACAGAACCTACCCCACCCATCTGGGTTACCACACCGGATGGGACTGCAATTACTATTACGACTGGGTGAAACGCAAAAACATTGCTGGAGACGGAGACCTGGGGTTGCCCTTCCTGGCCGTTGCAGATGGAGAAGTAAAATACATCAGCAACCATGCCGGAGGCCTGTGGGGTGGCCTGATCGTGATCTGGCATGAGCAGTACGGGATCTACTCCAGATACGGTCATGACCTGCTGGAACAGGACCTCATCAAGGTGGGGGACAGGGTCACTGCAGGCCAGGAGATTGGCAGGATCGGGAAAGGGGAGAGGGGCACATTCCTGGCCCACCTGCACATCGACTTTCCCAGGCAGATCCCTGGAGATGAACGTGGAGCGCCGTTCTATGCCTTCTGGCCGGGAAGAAACCGGGACATGTGCCGCACCTTCTTTGTGGACCCCTCCAAGCTGTACCAGAAATTCAGGGCAGCCACGCCAGACATGCACGATGAAATGCGCCTGTTCACCAGCGCATACCGCTGAAGCCTCGGGGGCAGGGTTGCAGCGCTGGAAAATGCAGTGCTGGAAACAGGACATCACCTTTGTACAGAAACTGTTACCCAAATCTAAAATAAAAAAGCCTTGCAGGACAGTAAAAAACCCTTCTCAAAACGGGGAGGGAGTGGCATAATGTGTATCAGAGATTTGGCTCATGAGGCGATGAAGCGTTCTCCCGTATACGGGCACCTGGGAAACGCAGAGCCAGTGGTGCGACCGGCATGGAGCAATTGGTCCTCTGTATTTCTGCGTTCAGCAGTACAGTCCAACCCATTGTTGTCGTTGTCGGTCACTCTTCCCCACTCGGAAGGAGTGACTTTCAGCATGTTACAGACAGAAGAAAACACCAGGAACCGCGGTCCCAACCCACCCAGACAGATCTGCAGGCCTCTCAAGGCACCGCAGCATCGGTTTGAACCCTGACCCCTGATTTTTTCTGACAGCACCCCATGAAAGCACAGAGAAGTCCCCTTCTCTGCAGGTGAATGCTGTTTTGAAAAACCACAGGCAGCCAGCGTGGGACAGGAAGGCAGTGCACAGCACTGGTGAGGACCTCCCACAGACGATGTGACCCCACAGTCACCGTTTCAAATTTTCCTCACACCGCACCATGAAAAACACCCTGATTCTGACAGGCCTGACCTTCCTGATGGTCGCCTGTGGCACCCAATCTGTTCCCTCCCAGACCGTTTCCGAACCCTCCACCGAAGTCAGCACCGAAACCCCTGCACAGGCCCCTGAAGGTGCTGCAGACATGAATGCCCTGGTTGCACCTATTGCTGCTCCCCGCAACCTTTCCAGTGGGAACCAGCACAACCTTGGGATTGTGGGCGGTGTGCTGAAAGCCTGGGGATGGAACGGTTACAACCAGATCAGCAATGCGAACACCCTCAGTGGCATCACCGAAGTGGCCGCAGGCTGGAACACCTCCCTGGTTCGCAAGAGCGATGGCACCGTGTACGCCTGGGGCCGCAACGAATTCGGACAGCTGGGTCTTGGCAACAAGGTCGACCAGAGTGCGCCCCAGAAGATTTCCACCCTCAGCAATGTGACCGCCATCAGTGCAGGCATGGAACACAGCCTGGCCCTCAAGAGTGACGGCACTGTGTGGGCCTGGGGCCACAACAATGTGGGCCAGATCGGAGACGGCACCAGCACCGACCGCCTGACCCCCGTGCAGGTCAAGGGCCTCTCTGGCATCGTGCAGATCACCGCAGGCCTCGGGCATTCCCTGGCCCTCAAGAACGACGGCAGCGTTTGGGTGTGGGGCTGGAACATGGACGGACAGCTGGGCACCGGAAACACCACCACCCTGACTGTTCCTGTGAAACTCACCACCATCTCTGGCGTCACCCGCGTCTCTGCAGGGCACTACCACTCCCTGGCCCTCAAGAGCGACGGCACCGTGTGGGCCTGGGGCGACAACCACAATGGTCGCCTGGGCAACAACAGCACCATTGGCAGCAAACGCCCTGTGCAGGTTCAGAAGCTCAGTGGAGTGAAAGACCTCGTTGCCGGACCCGCCCACAACCTCGCCCTCACCACCAGCGGTCAGGTGTACAGCTGGGGCAAGAACGACAGCGGACAGCTGGGCAACGGCACCCTGATCGATCAGAAAACCCCCGTGCTGGTTCCCGGAATCAGCGCTGCCACTGCCCTCTCCACGGGCCGTGCCCACAGTGTGGTCCTGACCAGCACTGGCAAACTCTGGGCATTTGGCAACAACTTTGGCGGACAGCTCGGTGATGGCACCACCACCAACCGCATGTCCCCTGTGCAGGTCACCAAACTGTAATTCCACGCGGACCACAATCTCTGATCAGAAGCCCGGGTTTTCCCGGGCTTCTGATCGTGTGGATTCAAATGTCTGGATTAAATGTAGATGTTGTAATCGGTGGGGTTGGCCTTCGAGAGCAGAACCTTGAGGTCTGCCTCGTCAGGGTCGCTGGTCATGCGCTGGAAATCATAAGGATTGACCACGGTTTCCTTGAAGTTGGTCACCCCTGAAGCAATGGCGGTCTGCACCACGTCCCTGAGGGCTTCGATGCCTGCCTGCCCATAGTGGGGACCGAAAGCAGGAACGCTCAGGGTGCTGGCCTCCTTGTTGTGCACCAGCACGCTGTAACGGGCGATGTTGCGGTGCCCCTGAAAGTCGGTGATCACAATGAACATGGTCTGGGCGTTGAAATCACTTTTCTCCAGCAGCAGGGAGAGGGTTTCTTTCGGTGCACCGATGGTTCCGGTGATTTCTGGAGTATGCATGGTCTCATCTTAACGTCTACGAGCGCAGCAAGACGGGAACTTTTGGCAAAGTCTCCTGGAAGCCTTTCACCTCTGGGTGGCACGCCTGAGATTGTGAACCATTTCTGTGGCATTTTCTCCTGTGCGATAGGCAGAAATCACGATGTGCGGAGGGGGAGAGCTGTGCTACTTTGATAGCATATGAACCTCTCCAAACTCATCGCTCAGGCTGCCGGAGGACGGGTGATCCGCACTGGATTCATCCCGCAGGACAGCGTGAGCCGCCGTGAACTGAACAGCCCCGAGGTGAAACATCACATCTCTGGTGGTTTTCTCAATGCAGAACGCATCGTTCTGACCCTGTACCCCGAACACATCCCCAGTGTCAGCGATCCCGTGGACATCTGGGAGATCTCTGGAGAATTCCCCCCGCACCTTGATGAGGTGCAGCTCAAACACCGTCTGCTGGATCTTGTTCCCGAGGAGCAACTCGGGGACATCCGTGAGCACCATGGGGCTTACTGGGTGGCTGCCACAGGCAAGGCTTCCGCTGTCCTGGAAGGTCTGACCAGCATTGGTGGCACCGAAATCACCGTGGAAAAGGTGGACCTCTCCCAGCACCAGCGGCCCAGCAAGACCCGCGAGGTGGTGGTGCCCAGCATGCGTGTGGATGTGGTCGGAGCCAAGGGCTTCGGGGTGTCCCGCGCATATTTCCAGGCCGGTCTGGAAAACAAGAAAGTGCGCCTGAACGGGCAGATTGCCAAATCCAGCAGCGAGATCCGCGAAGGGGACATGCTGGCTGCCGAAGGCATTGGCAAGATCGAATTCAAGCGCATCATCAACGAGACCCGGCGTGGGAATTTCAAGGTGGAACTACTGATCCACCGGGAGTGACCCTTTGAGAGCTGACATCCCACTGAACCACTGTTGATACAGTGGTTCTTTTTTTGTTGGACAGGTGAGAATTTCCTTTGCCAGAGCTGAATTTTGACTGACACAACCCAGGTACATATAGAACAAATAGATTTCTGGGGAGAAAACATGACCGAGCACAAGAGCATCTGGCAACAACTTCTGGACAGGAAAATTTCAAGACGTTCCGCCATTCAGGGCGCTGTGGCCACGGGCATTGCCGCAACCCTGCCCGGACAGGCTGCAAAAGCCGTGTCCAACAATGGTGCACCTGCAGAGCAGCCTGCAGGAAAACCCGGCCTGCGTGCTCCTTTTGTGAGCAGCAAGGCCACCACTGCAGACACCATCACCCTGCCCAGAGGGTACAGTTTCCAGGTTCTGGCCCCCTGGGGTGAGGACATGGGGAATGGCCTGAGCATCGGTTTCAACCACGATTACGTGGGTTACTTCCCCATCGACATGCTGCAAGGTGGAAAGAGCAGCGAAGACGCTCTGCTCACCATCAACCACGAGTATGTGAACCCCCTGTTCCTCGGCACCATCGAGCGCACACCTGCCAACATGGAGAAAGAGAAGCGGGCCATGGGTGTGTCTGTGGTGCGCGTGAAGCGTGTGAACGGCCAGTGGGAAATTGTCAAAGGCGATCCCCATAACCGCCGCATTGACGGTCTGGCCGACATCGAACTGACCGGTCCTGCCGCAGGAACCCCTGTGGTCAAAGGGGCCAGAACCGTGAAAGGCACCATCGGCAACTGCTCTGGTGGTCAGACCCCCTGGGGGACCCTGCTCACCTGCGAGGAGAACGTGGACGGGTACACCAGGCAGTGGGAAGGCACCGGCTATGAGGCCACCCACCAGGGCTGGATCACCGAGATCGATCCTTTCGATCCCAAAAGCACCCCGAAAAAGCACACCGCGATGGGCCGTTTCCGTCACGAGAATGCTGCTGTGACCATTGCAAAAGATGGCCGCGTGGTGGTCTACATGGGCGACGACATGCGCGACGCCTGCGTGTACAAGTACGTGTCGAAAGGCAAGTACAACGCCCAGGACCGCAAGGCCAACCTGAACCTGCTTGCCGAGGGGGACCTGTACGTGGCAGATTTTGCTGCGGGCAAGTGGCTGCTGCTGGATTATGACCGCAACCCTGGTCTCAAGAGCGCCAAAAAGTCCGATGGCAGCCCCATGTTCACCAGCCAGGCCGACATCCTGGTGGATGCCCGTGCCGCCGCACTCGCCGTGAAAGCCACCCCCACCGACCGCCCCGAGGACATCGAAATTCACCCCATCACTGGAGAAGTGTACGTGGCCCTGACCAACAACAGCGTGCACGGCAACTACTTCGGGCAGATCGTGAAACTGACCGAAGACCAGAACGACTGGACCTCTGAGAAATTCCGCTGGGAAGTCTTTGCTGTGGGCGGACCCCAGAGCGGATTCTCCAGCCCCGACAACCTGGTCTTTGATCCTTACGGCAACCTGTGGATGGTGACGGACTCCGGCACCGGCGAGGACACCATCTACGACTTCCTGGGGAACAACAGCATGTTCTTCTTCCCCACCGAAGGCCCCAACAAGGGCAAGGCCTACCGTTTCTGCACCGGACCTGTGGAAGCTGAAATGACCGGTCCTGTCTGGAGCCCGGACGGCAAGACCCTGTTCCTGGCCATCCAGCACCCTGGTGAGGACACCCAGAGCCTGGACAACCCCACCAGCACTTTTGCTGCCCTTCCTGGAAGCCGCATTCCCCGTCCCACCCTGGTGGCCATCAGCGGGTTCCCGGGCTGGAAGGAGGCTTAACCATGCTGAACACCTCTGTGGCCCCCTGGGTGGTGGGTCGGGAGCCCCTGCTGGAATACGCCATTGACGATCACCTGCGTGAACTGGGCCGGGCCACCCCCTGGCTGGGCAAAATCCATGAAGAGATCCTCTCCCGCCTGAATGCAGACCTGGATGCAGAGTTTGGCCTCACCCCCCTGCGCATCATGCAGCAGGATCGGGTGGACCAGTGGGTGCAGGAGCAGCCTGAACCCGAAACAGCAGCGGTGATCCATGAATTCCGCCAGTATCTGCTGGACTGGAACTGGCTCTCCGAATAAGACCAGAGCCCCTGCCGCACATCCCGTGAAAGGTGTGCGGCTTTTTCATTCCTTCTCAAAACCGATAATGATAAACTGATATCAATATGCAAAATGTTTTACAATTCCACAGAAAGCTCCAGCGGTTTCTGCTGCTTTCCTCCCTGACTTTGCTGGGTTCACTGAACACAGCCTCTGCCCTGGAAGTGCTGGTGAGTTTTCAGCCTTACCAGTCGGTGGTCCAGAACATTCTGGGTGAACACGGCAAGGTCACTGTCCTGTTGCCCCCCGGAGCCAGCCCTCACATGTTTGATCCGACCCCCCAGGACCTGAAGAAGGTGACTGCCGCCGGGGTGGCGATCATGAATGGAGGGGGCATCGACCACTGGCTGAAAACCCTGGCCCAGAAGGTGCGCCCCGGGCTTCCCATCCTTGAGGTGATGCCCCGGGTGAAATTCACCCCCCTGAAAGCAGATGCCCTCCACGGAGGAGGGAATGATCCCCACATCTGGCTGGATGCCAGCATCATGGCAAAAGCAGCTGTGTGGATCGGGCAGGAACTCGGAAAGGTTGATCCAGCGAACAAAAAAGCCTATGCACACAATGCCACCCTGGAGGCCCGGAAGCTCATGCAACTGCATCAGGAACTGAAAAGGGACCTCAGGAGCATCCGCAACCAGTCCGTGGTGACGTTTCATCAGGCGTGGGGCTACTGGTCCAGAGCTTACGGTCCGAAGGTTGCCGCCACTGTGGAACCTTTCCCCGGCAAAGAACCCACCCCCAGATACGTGAAGGGGGTGCTCGAACAGATCCGCAGGCATCAGGTGCAGGTGATTTTTGGAGAACCCACCCTGCCAGAAGGTCCTGCACGGACCATTGCCCAGATGGCCGGGATTCGGTATGCGGTGCTCGCACCCGAAGGGGATGCTCTGGGTCTGGGTTACGAGCAGATGATGCGCAGAAACCGGGATGTCCTGCTGAAAGAACTGCTGCCTGCCAGATGAAAGAAAAGAGGAGGGAAGCCCTGAGCCTCCCTCCTCTTCAAATCCTGATTTACTCGTGGTCTACAGCGTTTTCAATGGTCAGGGCCACCACTCCTGTGGGTTTTCCTCCCACTTTGAAGCTTGAGCTGACCTTCCAGTCTGCCAGGTTCACCTGCACGATCTCTCCAGTCGCAGGATCGGTGACGTAAGCCTGACCTTCATGCACGGCCAGTCCTGGTCTGGGCACCCCGGACACTGCAAGGTCCACAGGGCTGACCACCTGGGCGCTGCGTTTCAGCTTTCCATCCGCAGAAATTTCGTGCAACTGGCCGTCTGCGGTGAGCACCACCAGGGTCTGGCCTGACCCATCAAAAGCACCCTTGATGAACGTGCTGCTGAGGGGGATGGGTTGCAGTCCAGCCTGGGTGTCAATGCGAACCACGCCCTTGCCCCAGTTGCCAAAGAAACCACTGGCTTCAGGATGGGACAGCACTGTGCCCACCCGCACTCCTTCCGCCGTGCCGGAGGGGTTGCTGAATTTCTGGCTGGAAAGAGCTCCATTCTGGTTCTGGATCAGCAGCACCCCGTCCTGGCAACCGTAGGCCACAGTGTTGCCCAGCAGGGCTTCACCGTGCAGGCCCGGGCATCCGGGGAAGCTGTTTTTCACTTCCAGGGTCTGCAGGTCCACGGCATCCACCCGGTTCAGTTTCAGGTACCCGATCAGCAGATGGTTGCCCAGCAGTGCAGGTGCACCGTGGTCTGGAATTTCAGCCTTGATGGTCTGGGTGTCCATGCTCAGGCCAAGCAGGCTTTCTTTCATCAGGGCCACGGTGCCGTCCTGGTCGTTGAAGAACACCATCTGGTCCCCATGGGCAAAGTAGTGGGTGGGCTGCCGTCCCACATCGATGGTTTGCAGCACGTGGGGTGGATTTTTCACCAGGTCCTGGTGCTCCCCGTGGTCCACGGTGCTGAAACCGCTGTGCAAAAAAGTGATCCGGTTTTCATTGCGGTGCACCAGCACAGCGTATTTCTTGCTGGGGGTGGCATAGACGCCTGCTGCGGGTCCAGGGACGGTGAACTGTCCGACAACTTTCTTTTCCTGCAGGTCCAGCACCTGGGCAGTGGGAGAGGCAGCATCAACAAAAACCAGTCTTACAGCGTCTTGTGCATGGGCGGCGGTGAGGCTGAGGGTCAGAAGGGCAAACCAGTTTCTCATGCCTCTACCCTAGCGTATCGAAAATGATATTTCAATATCAATAGAGAAAAGGGTCTCTGGTGTGGTGGGCGTCCTGTCTCTTCGGGGGAGCCATTTAAAACCTGATAATGATTTTGTATTATCAAAATATGTTTCAGACTTCACCTCGACACAGAGCCCACCCAGAAGATTTGCGCTGGAGAACCCCTTCTCAACCTGCCCAGAAATTTTCTGGGCACCTGCGCCCGGGACGCAATCCACTGGTGGTGCAGTTCTGGCTTTGGGGCATGGATGCTGCATCCGGCGACCTTTATGCTTATGCCCACAACAAAATGCCCTGTTCCAGGGGTTCCAGCATCTACCAGATGAGAGACTGGTCGGTGCACTCCATGGGACTCATCTGCCACCAGGAGGGGTGGCTGTATTATGACCGCCCAGGTCAGGTGTTCTACCGTTCTGAACATGAACCTGATTTTGAGCACCCCATTTCAGGTGTTCCTGTTCAACGCAGTGAAGGTCTGCTTGCTGTGCAAGGGCGCATCCGCGAGTACGAGCAATGGATTCAGTCCCGCAGAGGACCCCACCACCGGGAGGCCCTGCTTTCGGGCAAGCTCCCTGCACGGGTTCGGCGTGAGACAGAAGCCTGGAAACAGTGGATCTCAAGAGACCCTCTGGAGCATCAACGCATGCTGCTTCCAGAGGGTCATTCTGTGGTGATTTTGCGGTAGATCGCTTGCAAACGCCCCTCCTTGCTGGCATCAGCAGGAGGGGCGTTGAGCCTGTCGCGGAATCAGAGCAGGGTGATGTGCTCAGGCAGGCGTTTCAGGGCACGGGCTGAAAGCCACACATGCTTCCTTTCACCGTTCACCAGCACCCAGCGTTTGTGCAGATTGGCGTACTGCCGTCTTTTGCTGATGCCGGTGGTTTTGCGGCCCACCCCACCGTCTTTTTTGGCTTTGCCTCTGCGGGTGACGCTGTTCACCACATGGCTGGACTTTCCTGTCACAAAGCAGGTTTTTGCCATTTTGACCTCCAGAAAAAGGACCCCTACCTGCGTTGTAGGGGTGCGTGCTTGAACATGGCTGCTTCTGCGAAAAGCAGTGATAATATTAATAACTCATTATCATTAGAGAGTCAAGAGATGGATTTCAACCTCTGGGCTCTGAAAAGGGCCACACTTTCAGAACGACCATCCTGCCAGCCTCGCATAAGCGTCTTTGAACTTCAGAAACTTTTCTGCAAAAGGGTCCTGACCGACAGGAGAGACTTCCCGAACGGGGTCCTGCTGAATCCAGCGTTCAAAAGGATGACCCACCCCTGCTGCAGCCAGCATCGCGGCCCCTTTTCCACTGCTGTGCAGGGCTGCCACAGGTTGCAGGGGCAACTGCAGGACATCTGCCAGCAGTTGTTGCCAGCGTGCATCTCCACTGCCTCCCCCCGCGAGCCTCAAGGAGTTCACGTCATGCTGCTGTTTCAGGGCACCCAGGCCATCCCGGATGCTGAAGGCCACCCCTTCCAGAGCCGCCCGCATCAGTTCTCCTCGAGACGTTCCAGGCTGCAGGTTCAGCCATGCTCCCCGGGCACCAGGGTCCATGATGGGGGTGCGTTCACCACTCAGGTAAGGCAAAAACACCACAGATGTCTCCTGCTCAAAGGCTGCATCGTAGGCATCGGGCCAGCTGAACCCCAGGCTGTTTCGCACCCACTCCAGAGCCACACCTGCATTCTGCATGGCCGCCATCACGTACCAGTGGTCTGTCACTGCCCGGTAGGCATTCAGGGCAGGATGAAAAGCAGGCCGGGACCCTGTCAGGGTGATGAGCTGTGCTCCCGTTCCGGTGGTGAGCTGGGTCTGACCTGCAAGGACCAGTCCACTGCCGAGTGCAGCACAGGGGGTGTCTCCACCTCCGACGGCCATGGGAATTCCCCCAGGCAATCCCAGCTCTGCTGCTGCAAACGCACTGAGATGTCCTCCAATGGAATGGGAGGACCTCACTTCTGGAAACAGCCGGGCAGGAAGGCCCAGAGCCTCGATCAATTCCCAGTTCCATGAACCATCTGGATGGGCCAGCAAAGTCCCCGTGCTGTCTGAAGGATCGGTGCAGGGATCGCCTCCCATCAGAAACCGCAGGTGGTCCTTGGGCAAAAACACATGGTCTGCCTGCTCCAGTGCTGCTGGGCGGTGCTTCAGCAACCAGCGCAAGCTTGGCCCCATCATGCCCACCGTCAGCGGATTGAGCAACTGCTCTGCTGCACCTTCTGGATAATCCAGAAGTTCAAGGGCGCTGCGCTGGTCCAGCCACAACACCGCTGGATGGGTCACGATTCCATCCTGTCTGGTCAACACCGCACCATGCATCTGGCCACTGAAGGAAATGGCCTCCACCTGATCCCTCAGGTGCCCAGGAAGTTGTGAGAGAGTGGTTTTCAGGGCCTGCCACCACACCGCAGGGTCCATCTCTGCCCATCCCCGCTGGGGCGTTGAGGGCCGGTAAGTCTGGCTGTGAACTGCCCGGATCTCCCCTTCCTGATCCATCAGGAGGACCTTGATGCTGCCTGTGCCGAGATCGATGCCTAGAAACATGGGGACTCCTTAATTGCATGGAGCCGAGGGCCGAGGGCCGAGGGCCGAGAGCATTCAGTTCGCTCAAGCAGAAGCATTTTACCTTACGGGGAATGCATTTTTTGAAATCTCTGCATGCCCTTTGTCGCTTGAAGATCAATTCCTGAACAGATCTGTTTTTTCGCCCTCGGCTCTCGGCCCTCGGCCCTCGGCTGAGTCAGCCACCATGTCTGCCAGCTCAACACCCATCACCCTCCTGCTTCTGATACAGAGAGAGTACCCACTGTTTTACCCGGGTTAAGCATTACACTGTAAACAGAGGGTTCGCCCCGGCCAAGGACTTATGCGCATAGACCTGTTATCTCGCAACCCCCAGGTGACCCCGGAGCAGATGCTGGAGGGTTTTCAACCCACGGCCCGTTTCGGGGCTGTGAACTTCGACAACTACTATCCCAATCCGGAGTATCCCTCCCAGGCGCAGACCAGGGACACCCTTCGGGAATTCACGGCCAATCCTCCTCAGCCTGTGAAACGCCTGTTTCGCAGGCCCAAACCTGTGGAAGGGGTCGGTTTTTACCTGGATGGAGGGTTCGGGGTGGGGAAGACCCACCTGCTCGCAGCTGCCTGGCATGCTTTTGAAGGCAGGAAAGTGTTCCTGAGTTACCAGGAGCTGCTGTACACCATCGGGATGCTCGGGATGCACAAAGCCATTGAGGCTTTTCACGGGTATGAGCTGCTGTGCATCGATGAATTCGAACTTGATGACCCCGGCAACACCCACATGACCTCCACCTTCCTGGGTCAACTCATGCCGATGGGCACCCACGTGATCACCACCAGCAACACCCAGCCTGAGCACCTCGGGCAGGGGCGTTTCAATGCAGAAGATTTCAAGCGGCAGATTCAGGCCATTGCAGAGCGATTCACTGTGCTTTCCATCGATGGCCCCGATTACCGCCAGCGTGGAGCCGGGGTAGGGAAGCCCCTCAAAAAAGCGGACCTGACAGCACTGGAACAGTCTGCTGGAAACTTCGTGCGCCTGACTGCCAGCGAACTGAACCTGCACCTGACCCGCGTGCACCCTGCACGTTTCTCCAGAATGCTGGAAGGCATTGACACGGTGCTGCTCGATGATCTGGTGTGCATGACCGACCAGAACATTGCCCTCAGGTTCGTGCATTTCGTGGACAAGGTGTACGACCTGAACCTGCGGTTTGCTGCATCTGGAGAGGCCCTGGATCACCTTTTTCCTGCCACCTACAGGTATGGTGCTTACGCCAAGAAATACAGCCGTTGCCTGAGCCGCCTCACCGAGATGCTCTCGATCAGTGGCAAAAAGCTGGAACAGCTGGAATCTGTGGGGTAAACCTGAGATTCGATGCTGTTTTGAAAGGACCCACAATGGGCTGACCCCTTTGTGGGTTTTCTTTTTGGTCAGTCCTGTCATCTGTGGATTTCAGGCTGTAAACTCAACACCATGTTCAAAGATCCATTTGCATATGACTGGCCCGAGCAACAAAAAAAGTGGCAGAATCTGCTGGACCTGCCCCTCACCCCGGAAAACAAACAGACATGGATGGACCTCTGGGACGACCTGGAACGCAATTATGCCGAACAGAAGGCAAGGTTGCACTGGGACAGCATGGCAGATGTGGAGAGCCCTGAGCCTCTGGAGAGATTCAAGCACTTCAATCAGGAGGTCGTTCCACAGGTCATGGGCTTTCAGCGCCAGATTTACCAGCGCTGGGTGACTTTTTCAGAAGAGCATCCCACACCAGGGTGGGAAGTCACCACACGTTATTTGAAGCACCTGCAACATGAGCAGCAATTCCCGGAGCTGCTTCAGCAAGAAGACGAAAAAATCATGGAGTATTACAACACCAGTCATCTGGAGCAACCCGTTCCACCTCCATATGAAGACCTGCAGGCTCTGCTGGACAGCATGCTGTCCCCGGACGCTCAGGAGCGCCAGAGGGCCTGGACGGCAAGACAGATTTACATGAAACCCGTGCGTGCCCACAGGTCTGAGAAATATCTGGAACTGATCCATCTTCGCTGGAAGCAGGCCCGCAATCTGGGATTTGAGCATCCTCTGGCCATGGCCTGGGAGCGCCTGAAGCGCCATGATTTCACCTTGCAGCAGTGGCAACAGACCCGATCTGTGCTTCTGCAAAGGGTTCCTGCTCTGCATGGGGAATTGCAGCAGAAGCTGGCAGACCTCCTGGGCATCCCAGCATTCAAGGTGACCGATACAGGCCATCCTGCTCTCAGTCAGGCCAGCACCCTCTATGACCGGACAGACCTCAAGGCGCTTCACCAGGGTCTGGAGAAGATGTTTCAGGCCTTCAGCCCACTGCTGGCAGACCGCTATTGTGAATTGCTGGAGAAGGGCTACCTGGATCTGGAAGACCGCAGAACAAAGACCACGCAGGCTTTTGCAGACCTGCTTCCTGTAACGCACAAAGCCTGTGCCATGCTGATGATGGATGCCCAGATGGGCAGTTTGAGCATGTTGTGGCATGAACTGGGTCATGTGTTTCATTTCAGTGAGATGGTGGGGAGACACCATGCCATGCAACTGGAACCCTCCTACAAGTTTCTGGAATTTGTGGCTCATGCCTTTGAGGTGCTTGGAGCCTGTTTTGTTGCAGAGAGTGGGCTCCTTTCCCCTGAAAAAGTCCAGCTTCTGCAGCTCCTGACCTTGTTAAGCCGCTCTGAAGGCATGCTGATTTGTTCCATTATTGATCTCTGGGAGGAATGGGTGTACACCACGCCTCCAGAACAGCTCACGCTGGAGGCTCTTTATGGGCACTGGGAGAGGCTTCTGCAGACCCATGCCCCCTGGTTTCTGGGCGTCAGGGAATATGGCATGAATTACTGGACAGCTGGGTGGCATGTGCGGGTGCCTCTGGGGATGACCCGTTATGCCCTGGCTGACCTCTGTGTTGCTGAATTTTCAGACCAGATGCTTGCAGATCCCCACCAGGCTTTTGCACGCCTGACAACAGGCATGCAACTTGGTGGAACCAAGCCTTTCCTGGAACTCATCAGGGCATGTGGACTGCAGTTTGATTTCAGCCCTGAATCTGTAGAGCGGGGATTGCAACAGTTTGAGCGACTTGCTGCTGGATGGGGTTATCCCTTGCACAAGAACCCTTCTTCCGCTGTGCTCTGAACTCACAGGTTGCAGCCTCCTCAAATGAGGGCCAGAGCACAGCGTGGGGTTGTGCCCAGTGTCGGCACAGCCCTCCCTTTATACTTGGGGCATGCGAGATGTTCTCCAGCTCTTAGAAGCCCAGCAAGACAGCATGATTCAGGACCTGCGCACCCTGGTCGAGATCGAGTCGCCCAGCCGCAATGCCGACCAGATCCGCAAGGTCGGAGATGTGGTGGAAGGCTGGCTGACCCCGCTTGGTGCCCGGAGTGAACGCATCACCTCCAGCAATGGGGACCACCGACTCTTTCGTCTTGAAGGGGTGTCTCAGGAGCGAATCCTGATCCTGGCCCATGCCGACACTGTCTGGGAAATCGGCACCCTGAACCGCCTGCCTTTCCGCATTGAGGAGGACAGGGCTTATGGGCCGGGCAGTTACGACATGAAAGGGGGGGTTGTTCAGGCCGTTTATGCCCTGAGGGCCCTGCAGAACAGAGGACCCCTGCCATGCCACATCGATTTTCTGCTGACCAGCGACGAGGAAATCGGTTCCCGCACCTCTTACAGCCTGATTCAGGAACTGGCCCAGGGGGTTCAGGCAGTCCTGGTGATCGAGCCTTCCAACCCGGGAACGCACACCCTGAAAACCAGCCGCAAAGGGGTTGGAGATTTTTACGTGACCGTGCAGGGAAGGGCCGCACACGCCGGAGGGCAGCCTGAGAAGGGCATCAACGCCATTCTGGAACTGGCCCATCAGGTGCTGGATGTGACCGCTCTTGCCAACCCCCCCAGAGGCACCACCATCAATGTCGGGGTGATTCATGGTGGGACAGCCAGCAATGTGGTCCCGGCAGAAGCCTGGATGCACGTGGACCTGCGCGTGACCACCCTCCCGGAAGCGGAACGGGTGGAGGAGGCCATGCGCAACCTGCAACCTTTCGATGACCGGGCAAAAGTGACCGTCACCGGAGGACTCAACCGTCCCCCTTTCGAGCGCACCGAAGGGACCGCCCACCTGTATGAACTGGCCCGAACTGTGGCAGACACCCTGGGTTTCGAGGTGGGAGAGGCTGCAAGTGGAGGAGGCAGCGATGGCAATTTCACAGCCAGCATTGCTCCCACGCTGGACGGTCTCGGGGCCTGCGGAGATGGAGCCCACGCCGAGCATGAGCATGTGATCATCTCCGAAATGCCCAGACGTGCTGCCCTGCTCGCCGGGCTGATCCTGGCCCTGCATCCTGCTCCTGAGGAAAGTCAGGATGAAGTTGGTCAGGAGGAAGACAGTCAGGATGATGCCAGCCAGGAGACCGGGGAGCAATTTCTGGACATGACCCTGCCTGATGCAGAAAATGAGGAACCCGCTAGAATAAGAACAGACGAATGACCGCTGTCCTGGGGTCTGCTGTTTTAGAGTGATGTGTCTCGGGTGACCCCCACCCTGGAGGTTTGAATGTTCTCTTTGTTTCGCAAATCTGCCCCAACGCCCAAGGACCCTTACGTCAGACAGGTGGACCAGAACGCCTTCAAAATCCGTGTGCGCACCAACCGCCACAAGGAAGTGGTCGAACTGCGCTTCACCCGCAGCGCCGACATCGGTCGCCAGGACGATGGTGATGGTTTCATCTACCGCAAGATGGTGGTCGGCCCCAACCACTTCGACCGGGGAGAGGTGACCATCCTCTTTGATGCCCGTTACAACGTCAAGGACGTGCAGACCGAAGGTTGCACGCCCATTGAAGTCAAAGACTGGGACGATTGATTCAGGCACCAAGCAGGTGCAGGGCAGCCTGCAGAATCTCCTGAACGGCCTCTTCTGATCCTGCTTCGGCATAAACCCGCAGCACGGGCTCGGTCCCTGAGGCGCGGAACATGACCCAGGCACCACCCTGCAAAAACCACTTGATGCCGTCTCTGGTATCGATGCTCAGCACCTCCCGTCCGGCCACCGGACCGGGGGTGTTCAGTTTTTGCATCATCTGGTCCTTGATGGCGAGACTGGGCAGTTTCAGGTCGATGCGGTCATAGGCGTGCTTCAGGCCTGTGAGGTCTTCCACCTCACGGAAGAGTTCAGAGAGGCTTTTCCCGGACCGGGCCACCGCTTCCATCATCAGAAGGCCATTCAGGATGCCGTCCCGTTCGGGCAGGTGTCCTTTCACCCCCAGACCTCCTGACTCTTCGCCTCCGATCAGAATGTCCCCCTGCAGCATCTCCTCGGTGATGTACTTGAAACCAATGGGGGTGGTGGTGACCTCCAGCCCAAGTTTCTCAGACAGTGCAGCAATCAGGCCGGACACCGAAACGGTCTGGACCACACGGCCACGCAACCCCCGGTCATGCAGGTGCCTGAGCAGCACAGCAAAAATCTGGTGGGAGTTGAAGAACTGTCCTCCAGCCACCACTGCCCCGATGCGGTCAGCATCCCCATCTGTCACCGCAGCGAAACTGTCAACGGGGGCAGATTGCATCACCTGCATGGTTTCTGCCAGGTTCTGGGGCAGGGGCTCTGGATTGACCCCGTAAAACATCGGGTTTGGAGTTGCATGAAGTTCCTGAAGTTTGATGCCGTCCAGGCGAGCGTGTTTCAGGAACCCCGAAATCCAGCCGCAGCCTGCTCCGCCCATGCTGTCGTGGTAGAAGGTGCCCGTGAACCTGCGTAAAGTCTCCAGGTCCAGCAGGTCAGAGAGGTGCTGGTAATAAGCTTCCTGCACGTCAAAAGTCTGTACCGTGTGCTGTGCAGGATCAAAAACAGCAGGGGTTTCCCCCAGATGCCGCTCAACGTCTTTCACCATCTCAGGCGTGGCGCTGCCCCCATAAGCGCCCTTGAGTTTGAAGCCACAGTATTCGGGGGGATTGTGTGAAGCACTCAGCATCACCCCACCGTCGGCCTGCAGGTGTTTGACCGCAAAAGACAGCACCGGAGTGGGAACGTAACAGCCAGACAGGTACACTTCCAGGCCATTGGCAGCCAGTGTCTGTGCTGCTGCGGCAGCAAAACGGTCTGCCAGAAAGCGGGTGTCATGGCCCACCACCACCCGTTTTCCTCCCTGCCTGAGGATGTGACGGGCATAGGCCTGGGCAACAATGCGAACATTTTCGAAGGTGAACCGGTCGGCGATGATGTCCCGCCATCCGTCGGTGCCAAACTTGATCATCGGTAACAGTATAAACAGAGTGAAAGGCCGAGGGCCGAGAGCCGAGGGCTGAGGGCTGACAAAGAAGCTGTGGCATCTGCAAAAACTCGGGAAAGGTCGAAGCATCCTGTTGCAAAACAAGAATCTGCATCCTGTCTTGCCTCGCCCTTGCAGATGCTTTGGATTTCCTGGGTTCAGCCCTTCTCCTTTAAGCGTCTTGACACACTTGATCCCAGAATCTACCTTGCTCTCGGCCCCGCAAGCCTTGCCCTTTCCCACAGACCCTGCTCACCCAGCGAGACTATACTGTGCCCGTGACTGCGCGTTTCAAAAGACATTTTCTGACGTGTGCAACCCTGTTTTTGCTGGGCTCTGCACTGGCGGCCTGCCCAGAGAAGGACCTCTCCCTCGAAGACGAGAGCCTTGGTGTGATCTATGCCGATGACCTTGATGCAGGTGAGGAGCAGACGGTGTTTTCGGGAGCCTGTTTTACCCTCGGAGGGCTTGACCTGTCCACCCCGAGCATCACCATCAAAGGGGGTGCCTTTTCGTCGGAGGTGCTGACTGTTTCAGGGGATGGGGTCTCCGGAACCGTGCAGAAATTGTCTGGGACGCCTGATCAAAGAACACTGACGGGTGTGAAATTGACCCTGACCCTTCCCAGTGGGGTCCTGAACAATGTGCCCCTGGAAACTGGAACCTATCTGCTCGAGGGTGAAGCCACCCAGAGTGCAGAGGTGTGGCATTTTGAGCGGGCAGTGCTCACCCGACAGGATGGGCGTGCCGAGAAATATGCCCTGGAAGATGCAGACCTGAAAGAGGGTCGCCTTTCAGCAAAAGAGGCCAGACTGGTGCAGGACCTGAATCAACTGAAAGCCAGTGGGGTGTCTGGCACCGAACAGCAGGTGCAGGCTGCCCAGGTGGAATTCTGTGTCTGTCGGGACCTGGATGCCCGTGAGCTTCTGGTTCAGGGTGAGGACCTGCAGGTGACCCCTGCCACGTTTGCTGTGCGCAGCGTGCGTTTCCATGCCTATGGCCTGCAAACCCCCTCCCTGGGCAGTCTTGAGCTTCCGCTGGACCCCGAAAAACCTTTGCTTGCTGCTGTGCAGGAGGCTTTTGAGGATTATCAGGCAAAGCTGGAACAGAAGCCTGTGGGTGTGGTGTCAGCGTCTGGCAGTGTCGCCCTGAAAAACCTGCCTGTGACCCTGGACCTGGACACCCGCCTGAACCTGGGGGTCCACACCCTGCAGCAGGGCACCGTTCCCGAAGTGCTGCTGGACCGGGAAACCGCCGATTTGCGGTTGCAGGTGGGCCTTGCTGCTCCAGTGAACGGAGAATCCTCCAGCCCATCCCTGCTTTTTGATGCTGCGCCATCTTCGGGCCCAGCGCTGAGGGCACACTTCAGGGTGGGGGCCCAGGACACCAGTGAGATCGGGGCTGGGTACAGTTTCAGGACAGGAGATTTCCGTCTTCTGGCCCTGGCCTCTTTTGCCCAGGAGAACGGCCAGACCGCGCCTGTTTATGCTCTGGAAGGCCTGTACAGGGGTGAAATCAACTCTGGGAACTTCACCCTCAAAGCGGACACCCGATTGCGCCTGCAATCCACCCTTGGAGATGTGGCTTTTGTGCACGATGGCTTTTATCTGGTCGGGTACCAGCAGGGTCCCTGGAGTGCTGAGGTGCAGCACACGCTGGGCACCCAGGCCGGGGACGTGCATTTCCGGGCCTTTTTGCCAGAACAGCGCAACCAGACCCGTCTGACTGTGCAGTACGCACCAGAAAACTGGAGTGCCCGTTACAGCCTCATGCAGGACTGGCAGAACGCCCAGACCATGAACGGTGTGCTTGTGACCACAGCTGTGTTGGAATTGGAAGGGCAGACACGTTATGATGCAAAAGCTGAACGCTGGCTGAACCTCAGCCTGAACGTCACCCCCCTGATCGTCCTGACCCCGGATTTCAGAGCCGAACCCATGCTCGGGTATGATTGGGCTTCTGGCAGCGTGCTGTATGGTCTTGGAGGCACGTTTTACACCTCCAATTACGCCTACACCCTTGGACTGTACCACCGTTCTGAGGGCTGGGGCCTGAAAGCCCGGGTGGCATTGCGCTGACGGTGGTAAGGATAGACATGACCAAGGACCTGAACATGCAAACCCTCCCTTTTATCCCTGTCATTCTGGCAGGGGGCAGCGGTGAACGCTTCTGGCCGCTGTCCAGAAAAGCCAGACCCAAACAATTTCTCACACTTGATGGTGGACAGCACAGCCTCCTTCAGGCCACAGCAAAGCGCCTGGAAGGCCTCGCCACCGAAATGGATTGTGTATTTGTGGTGACCAGCAACGACTACCGTTCGCTGGTGCTTGAGCAGCTTCCCGACCTGCCCCTTGAGAACCTGCTGGTGGAACCCCAGGCCAGAGACACTGCTCCTGCGGTGCTCTATGCGGCCCTGACGGTTGCCCAGCACCATCCAGATGCCGTGATGGGCATTTTCACCTCCGATCACCGGATTGGCAATGAGCGGGCTTTCCATCAGGTCATTCGGGATGCCGCCCGACTTGCTGCCGAAACCGCCTCCATCGTGACCCTGGGCATCACCCCGACGTATCCAGCCACAGGTTATGGCTACATTGAAAGGGCCGAGCAGGTGATGGCTTTCGAGGAGAATGTGGGGTACCGGGTGGCCCGCTTCACCGAAAAGCCTGACGCCCAGACCGCTGAAGCTTTCCTGGGCACCGGGCGTTTCTCCTGGAACAGTGGAATTTTTGTGTGCACCGTGCAGACCCTGCTGGAAGAATACCGCACCCACCAGCCTGAACTTTATGCCACCCTCAGTGAAGCCATGAAGGTGCGGGGCAAAGTGCGGGAGGTGTTCCCGACCCTCAAGAAAATCAGCATTGATTACGCCATCCTGGAGAAATCCTCCCGGGTGATGGTGATTCCCGCAGAGTTCGACTGGGATGACCTTGGGGACTGGAATGCCCTGGAGCGCCTGTTACGTTCTGAGTCACAGAATGTGTCTGTGGGACGGCATGTGGGCCTGGACACCGAAGGTGCTATTCTTTATACGACAGGTGGAGACGACCTGATTGTCACCATAGGACTGGAAGATGTGGTGGTGGTGCGCACCAGTGAAGTGACACTGGTGGTGAGAAAAGACCGGACCCAGGACATCAAGAAAGTGGTCCAGCAGATCAAAGCCCATCCCGAACTCCATCGGTTTGCGTAAATGGCCCAACAAACTTATGCTGGAAACAATGTGAAACCCTGGGTGCGCAGGCTGTACAAGGTCGAGGCTCTGCCGCAAGCTGTGGCTCTGGTGCTCGCAGATGCGACAGCGGCCCTGCTGTCCCTGCTGCTTGCCTACTTCGTCCTGACCGACAGGCAATTTGCCTCCCTGGACAACAACTTCATGGTGACCTGGGGTGCAGTGTGGATTTTCATTCGCATGCTGCAAGGGTATTATCCGGCCTATGGGCGCTCCCCACAGCATGAGATCCAGATGCATTTCACCACCACCATCCAGGTGCTCCTGATCCAGCTTGCTGCCATGTTCGCTGTGCACAACCTCGTGCCAACCCGTCTGGGTCTGGTTGTGCTGTGGTTTGGCCTGTTCGTGTTTGCATTGCCCATGCGTTACCTGGTGCGTCACTTGCTGGTGAAATCCGGTTACTTTGGCCGTCCGGTGGTCATCATTGGTGCAGGAAAGACAGGGAAAGCGGCCATTCAGCAGATGCTGCGTTTCCCGGCTTATGGCCTGAAGCCAGTGGCCATCTATGACGACAACCCTCAACTGACCGGGCAGGAAATTGAAGGGGTGCCCATCCTCGGCACCTTGCAGGATGCAGTGAATGCTCCTCTGACCAACCATGCGCTCATCAGCATTCCGGGGGCACGGGCACAGCGGCTCAGCCAGATCATCAACAACATCCACCACGCCTATCCCATGACCTGGGTCATTCCTGATTTTTTTGGGGTGCCCAACCAGTCCCTGCGGCCCCACAGCCTGGGGACATTTGCCGCCCTGGAAGTCCGAAACAACCTCAGAAGCACACGCTCCAGATTCATCAAACGGGTTCTGGACATCCTGCTGGTGCTGCTGGGTGGCATTGTTGCCCTGCCTGCCATGCTGATCATTGCTCTGGCGATCAAACTGGACAGCAAAGGGCCTGCCGTGTACCGTGCCAGACGCATCGGGGTGGACGGCAGGATGTTCGACTGCCTGAAATTCCGCAGCATGTACCAGGATGCCGACCAGCGCCTGAAGGACATTCTGGCCTCCGACCCAGAATTGCGGGCAGAGTTTGAGGCCACCCACAAACTGAAAGACGACCCCAGGGTCACCCGGGTGGGCAACTTCCTGCGCAAGACCAGCCTGGATGAACTCCCCCAGATCTGGAATGTGCTGATCGGGGACATGTCCCTGGTCGGACCTCGCCCCATTGTCACTGCAGAGATCGAGAAATACGGTGACATCTTCGAGGTGTACAAGCAGGTGCGCCCGGGCATCACCGGGTACTGGCAGGTGCACGGCAGGAGTGACACCACCTATGAAGAGCGGGTCAACATGGACCTCTTTTATGTGTCAAACTGGTCTCCGTGGCTGGATCTGGTGATCCTGATCAAAACGGTCGATGTGGTCCTCAGAGGCAAAGGGGCCTATTAACAAAGGAGCAAGTGTGAAAGCAGTCATCCTCGCAGGTGGGCTGGGTACCCGTCTGGCAGAAGAAACAAGCATTCGGCCCAAACCCATGGTCGAAATTGGCGGAAAACCCATCCTCTGGCACATCATGAACATCTACGCTGCCCACGGCATCAAGGAGTTCATCATTGCACTGGGGTACAAGGGAGAATCCATCAAGGAATACTTCCTGCATTATTACGCCATCAACAATGACATCTCCATTGACCTGAAGACCGGTCAGACCACCATTCACGATGGGAAACAACCCGACTGGAAAGTGCATCTGGTGGACACAGGCCTGCACACCCAGACCGGTGGACGTCTGAAACGCCTCAAGGACTGGCTGGGCGAAGATGAAACCTTCCTGGCGACTTACGGGGATGGGGTGGGCAACATCAACATCACCGAACTGCTGAAATTTCATGCGGATCACGGCAAACTGGCCACCCTGACTGCCGTGCGCCCGCCGTCCCGCTTTGGCGGACTGAAACTCGAGAACGGTCAGATCACGGAGTTCATCGAGAAGCCCTCTCTGGGAGAAGGCTGGATCAACGGAGGCTTTTTTGTGTTGAACCGCAAGGTGCTGGACTTTGTCCAGAACGATGACATCATCTGGGAAAGGGAACCCCTGGAAACCCTTTCGCGCAGTGGTGAACTGATGGCTTTCCAGCACGATGGTTTCTGGCAGCCCATGGACACCCTGCGTGAAAAGCAGGTGCTGGAAAAATTGTGGGAGTCGGGCAATGCGCCCTGGAAGGTGTGGTCATGAGCGGCTTCTGGCAGGACAAACGGGTTTTCATCACCGGAGCCACCGGACTTGTGGGTTCCTGGCTGACCCGTGAACTGGTGAATCAGGGTGCTTACGTGGTGGTGCTCATTCGCGATCAGGACCCCCAGAGTGAGCTCTACCGCAGTGGCACCATTCAGCGGGTCAGCATTGTGAATGGCCGTCTGGAAGAATACCGGGATCTGGAGCGGGCCATCAACGAGCACGAAATTGACACGGTGTTCCACCTCGGGGCCCAGACCATTGTGGGCACCGCCTACCGCAGCCCACTTCCCACCTTTGAGGCCAACATTCGCGGGACCTACAACCTGCTGGAAGCCTGCCGGGTGCATTCCGGTCTGGTGAAACGGGTGCTGGTGGCCTCCAGCGACAAGGCTTATGGGGACAGTGCCGTGCTTCCATACACCGAGGAAATGCCCCCAATGGGGCAGCATCCCTATGATGTTTCCAAGTCCTGCACGGACCTGCTCTCTCAAACCTACCATCACACCTATGGCACCCCCGTGGTGGTGGCCCGTTGCGGGAACATCTACGGTGGAGGAGACCTCAACTGGAGCCGCATCATTCCGGGCACCATCCGCAGCTTTCTGAACGGGCAGGCTCCTGTGGTACGCAGTGATGGGACCCTCACCCGCGATTATGTTTACGTGATGGATGCGGTTGAAGCCTATTTGAAAATGGCCCAGGAAGCCCACCGTCCTGAAGTTCAGGGACAGGTGTTCAACTTTGGACCGGATCAGCCCAGAAATGTGTTGCAAGTGATCGATGCTCTGGCACAGGTGATGGACAGAGCCCACCTGAAGCCTGTGGTTCTCAACCAGGCAAAAGCGGAAATTCAGGACCAGTATCTGGATTCCAGCAAAGCCCGGGCCATCCTGAACTGGGAGCCCACCTACAGCTTTGAAGCTGGACTGCAGGCCACTGTGGAGTGGTACCGCAGATTTTTTGAGGTACAGCCATGACCACCACGCCCCGTACAGCTGAAGAACTGCGTCAGGAAATCCTGAAACTGACCCGTGAATACCAGACCCTGCAGTGGCCTGCCCGCAATTTTGTGCCAGGAGAGGGTGCTGTCCCGGTCAGTGGCAAAGTCTTTGATGCCGATGAGGTGGAGGCCCTGGTGGACTCTTCGCTGGACTTCTGGCTGACCACCGGTCGCTATGCCAAGCAATTTGAGAAGGAATTTGCACGCTGGATGGGAGTGCGCTTCTGCCTGCTGGTGAACTCCGGTTCGAGTGCCAATCTGGTGGCCCTCACCGCCCTCACCTCCCCACAACTTGGGGACCGTCGCCTGATGCCTGGCGATGAGGTGATCACCGCAGCAGAAGGATTTCCCACCACCGTGAATCCCATCATCCAGAACGGTCTTGTCCCGGTGTTTCTGGATGCCCACATTCCCACCTACAATCTGGATGTCACCCATCTGGAGGCCGCCATTGGCCCACGAACCAAAGCCATCATGGTGGCCCACACCCTGGGCAACCCCTTCAACCTGGGCGCAGTGATGGAAGTGGCCCGCAAGCACAACCTCTGGGTGATCGAAGACACCTGTGATGCTGTTGGTGCAGAATATGCAGGCCAGAAAGTCGGGACTTTTGGCGACATTTCCACCGTCAGTTTCTACCCGGCCCACCACATGACCATGGGCGAAGGTGGTGCCGTGCTGATGAACGATCCCCGACTCAAGAAAATTGCAGAGTCCTTCAGGGACTGGGGACGGGACTGCTGGTGTGACACCGGAGTGGACAACACCTGTGGCAAAAGATTCCAGTGGCAACTGGGAACCCTGCCTTATGGTTACGACCACAAGTACACCTACTCTCACATTGGGTACAACCTCAAACTGACCGACATGCAGGCCGCTGTGGGTGTGGCACAGCTTCGAAAACTGGACGGTTTCATTGAGCAGCGACGCCAGAATTTCGAGCACCTCAAAGCAGGATTGCGAGCTTTTGAGGATGTGCTGATTCTGCCAGAAGCCACTGAGAACTCGAATCCCTCGTGGTTTGGTTTTCCCATCTCGGTCAGAGAGGATGCACCTTTCACCCGCAACCAGATGGTGCAGCATCTTGAAGCCCGTAAAATTGGCACCCGCCTGCTGTTCGGAGGCAACTTGCTGCGGCAACCTGCCTACCAGAACATCCAGCATCGGGTGGTGGGTGGCACCGATCGGGCAGATTTTGTCATGAACCAGACCTTCTGGATTGGGGTCTATCCAGGTCTGACCCGGGCCCATCTGGATTTTGTGATTGAATCCATTCAGGAGCTCTGTCAGCAAGCGTGAAATTTCCCACTGCCCTGCCTGGATGTTTCGAACTGCGTCCCAGAGTGATGGAAGACGCCCGTGGACGGTTTTTCAAGTACTACGTGCAACCTGAGTTTGCTGCTCTGGGTCTGCGCACCGACTTCGTGGAGGAGTACTGCTCTTTTTCCAGACGGGGGGTGATCCGGGGAATGCACTTTCAGGAGCCGCCTCATCAGCATGCCAAACTGGTGTTTTGTGCGACAGGCTCGGTCAGAGATGTGGTGGTGGACCTCCGGGTGGGGTCTCCCACCTACCATCAGGTGATGGAGGTGGTGCTCAGTGCGGAACAGGGCAACATGCTGTACATTCCAGAAGGCATGGCCCACGGTTTTCAGGCCCTGGAAGATGCCTTGATGGTCTACAAAGTCACCAGTGTGTACCATCCAGAGTCTGACCGGGGGGTGCTGTGGTCAAGTCTTCCCATCGACTGGCAAACCGCTGCTCCGCCAGTGCTGTCTGACCGGGACCAGAAGTTTCCTGCCTTGCAGGACTACCAGAGCCCGTTCCGGTATGAGGAAACCCCATGAGAATTCTGCTGAGTGGAGGAACAGGCTTTCTTGGTGCTGCTGTGGCAGAGCATTTCTCGGGCCTCGGCCACGACGTTCACCTGCTGACCCGCAGACCTGTTGAAGCTTCTGTTTTTCCTGTGGTGGTTTTCGATGGTGATGTCCGGTCTCTGGCCCGGCAGATGCAGAATCAAAGCATCGAAGCAGTGGTGCATCTGGCTTCGCTGTTCCTGTCGGACCATCAGCCTGAACAGCTGGATGACCTTGTGCAGTCCAACATCACCCTTGGGCTCAAACTGCTGGAGGCCATGTCCCTGAGTGGGGTGCGTTTTTTTCTGAACACCGGAACCTCCTGGCAGAACCACCTCAATGAGGATTACCATCCGGTGAACCTTTATTCGGCCACCAAGCAGGCTTTTGAAGACCTGCTTCGCTATTACCATGAAGCCAGAGGCATTCAGGCCCTCACCCTCAGGTTGTTTGACACTTACGGGCCTGCAGACAACCGCAGAAAGCTCTTCTTTCTGCTCGGTCAGGCTTACCTGAACGGTGAGGTGTTGCAGATGTCTCCAGGAGAACAGAGCATCGATCTGGTTCATGTGGACGACGTGGTGCAGGCTTACGGGCAGGCGCTGGTGTACCTCACCAATGGAGCCCTCCATCCATGTGAAGTGTTCGCGGTCTCCAGTGAACATCCGCTCCCTCTCAAAACCCTTGTGGAACGTTATGAGGCCATCCTGGGACAAAAACTGGCAGCATTTGGGGGACGGCCTTATCGGC
Source organism: Deinococcus cellulosilyticus NBRC 106333 = KACC 11606 (assembly GCF_007990775.1). Classification (NCBI taxonomy): domain Bacteria; kingdom Thermotogati; phylum Deinococcota; class Deinococci; order Deinococcales; family Deinococcaceae; genus Deinococcus; species Deinococcus cellulosilyticus. Next base: position 140,692 of record NZ_BJXB01000003.1, read on the forward strand.
AGCGGGAAGTGATGCAAACCTGGTCTGGTTACAGTCTGCTTCCCGGATGGCATGCCCGGGTTTCGCTGGAGCAAGGATTGCAGCAAATGGCCCTGAAACTGAAATCCTCCAGGACCTGAAATGCGGGGAGTCCTCAAGACCGCCTTCAACTTTCTCCTGGGGAGTGGCATCAACTACCTGGTTTCGTTTCTGGTGCTCACCCTGCTGCTCAGGTATTCTTCCCAGCAAGAATACGGCCATTTTGCCATCGCCCAGAGTGTGGTGTTCTGGTTGATGCCGGTGGTCCAGATGGCCATGAACATCACTGCAGTGGCCCAGTTGAATCGCAGTTCACAGGATGTGGATGTGGTGCAGCAGGTGATTGTACTGCGGATGGGTGCCCTGTTTTTTGTGCTCATTCTGATGGGTGCTTTTGGCTGGATGCTTCAACCCCAGCAGCAGGTCCTGATGTGGGCGTTCTTTCCGCTGCTGCTGGCGAATGCTTTACAGCTCGATTACTATGCCATTGCCCGCCAGAAAGCAGGGTTGCTGGCCCGCAGCCAGGTGCTGTATGCCCTTCTTTATGGCATTGGTGTGGTGGTCGTCGTGACCTGGCATTTGCCGCTGTGGTGGATTCCCCTCATCAACGGTCTGTCCATGCTGTGCGCTGTGGTCTGGCAATGGCATGGCTTTTTGCCCCAGATGGTGGGCCAGTGGAACATGAACCTGATGCCAGGTGTCCTGAAAGTCCTGCTGGGGCAGAGCGCCCTCAACACCTTCGCAAATTTCATCCAGCTGGGGTATTACACCATTGATCTGTTGCTGCTGGACCGTCTGGGCCCACACATCGCAGGCCTGACAGGCCAGTATGCCGCCACCAGTCGTCTCACCCAGGTGGCGGTCATGCCCATTGTGGCCATCCTGAACACCCTGATGCCCAGAATCGTCCAGGCTTATCATGATGGTGATTCCCAGAAGCGCCATCGGTTGTTCAGGGCTTATCTGGTGGCTTCCTGGGGTGTTGGACTGGTCGGTGCACTGGGACTCTTTTTTCTGGGTACCCCTGTTCTGGCCTGGATCAGTGATAAAGAGGTGCAGCATGCTGCGCAGGTGTTCCCGGTGTTTGCCGTGCTGTACCTGTTCATTGGTCTTCATTCTCCCTTTTCATCTGTGCTGGCCTTCATGGGTCAGGAAAAGGCCTATTTGCTCTGCAACGCCCTGGCATTTGTGGTGAATGCTGCGGCTTGCATGTTGCTGATCCCCAGATATGGTGCAGTGGGGGCTGCTTTGTCCATTCTGCTGGGCATCCTCACCCTGACACTTGTATCAATGTGGATCTACTTTCGCCACAGGCGCAAAGGGGAGGTCAAGCTTGAAGCCTTTTAAAGTCACGGTTGCCATTCCAACCTACAACCGCAGTGCTTATCTGCGACAGTCCATTGACTGTGCTCTGAATCAGACGGTGCTCGAACTGGAAGTGCTGGTGACCGACAACCAGTCCACCGACGACACTGCAGATGTCGTGGCTTCTTTCCAGGACTCCCGGGTGCGGTACATTCGCAATGAGAAAAACCTTGGCATGTTTGGCAACTGGAACCGTGCCCTTGAACTGGCACAAGGAGAATACTTCTTGCTGCTGTCAGACGATGATCTGATTGCTCCAGACTTTCTTGAGAGAATGTTGCGTCTGTTTGAAGTTCATCCGGACCTTGCTTTTGCCTATGGGAAAAACGTCTTTATTGACAGTCAGGGGTGTCAGATTCACCAGGGTCACACTGCTCCCCAGATGGAAAGTGGCTGGGATGTCACCCTGGGATTTTTACGCAGCAAACGCACGATCAATCCGTGCAGTGAGCTCTTCAGAACTGCAGACATCCGGGCATTGGGAGGCTACCCTGGTGACCGTTACCGTCTGGCCGGGGATGCCTGGCTCTGGATGACGCTGGCCCTGCAAAAGGGAAAAGTCGGGTTTGATGCAGAAGCAGTGGCGTATTACCGCACCCATGCTGCCAGTGAGACCTCTCTGGCGAGGCTGGACATGTGGCTGGAAGACCACCAGCAGCTGTTTCAGGACCTGAAGCAATGGGTGCCATCGCAGGTGGCCGAACTGGGCCGTGCCTTCCATCAACACGATGCCATCATGCTGATGGAATTGCTGAACAAGAGCCACCAGCAAGGACATCCGGGAAATCTGGCCCGGGCCTGGCAGTACCGCCATGTTCTGCTGAAGCACCCTTCTGCCCTGGTCCTGCGCAAGTGGATTCAGCTGCTGTTGCCTGTCCCTCTGGTGCAGCAGTTCAAGTCTCTATTGAGAGGTTCCAGATGAAAATCGTCTACATTGCCCCTTTTTTGCCCCACCCGATGGACTCTGGAGCAAAATTCAGAATCCATTCCCTTGTGGAGGGACTGGCTCAATTCGCAGAAGTACACCTGGTGGTGCTGTCTGACCCTGTGCCAGCAGAACACCTGTCCTCATACCCTCGCCAGCACACCACCACTTTTTTCCCTGCCCCTGCAGAATCCAGAATCCAGAAATTGAAGCGCTATCTGCTGGGTGCTGTCAGTCCGTTTGGGACCATTCTGGGCAAGCACATGCCTTCAGGGCGTCTGCAGCACATCCAGGCGCTGCTGGACCAGATCCAGCCTGACCACCTGATTCTCGGGGACACCTACATTTCCAGATTGTTTCAGCACCTGCGTTTTCCCACTGGGCGGATCACCATTGACACCCACAACGTGGAATCTGTCCTGATGGGACGCATCAGTGCAGACAAGACCAGCCGGGCCCAGAAGTTGCGTTACCGGTACCTTGCATGGGAAGCCAGGCGTCTGGAACGGGATTTTTCCAGGGTCTCGCAGGTGCTGGCTGTCTCTGAACAGGACGCAACAGTGTACCGCCAGCAGGGACTTCGGAGGGTGTTTGTGGTGCCCAACGTGGTGCCCATCGAACAATACACCCATCTGAAACCAGGAGATCCTCGCAAACTGGTGTATACCGCCTGGTATGGTTATCCGCCCAATGAAGAGGCAGCCCTGCGCATCATCTCGCTGTCCCACCGTGCCCTGAAACAGGGCCTGCAACATCAGGTCAGCCTGGTGGGCAAAGAACCCACGCAGGCCATGCAGGAGGCTGCCAGGGGGGCAGACCACATCAGGATCACCGGTGCGGTTCCCAGTGTGCTGCCTGACCTTGAAGCTGCAGGCATCTTTTTTGCTCCACTGTTCTCGGGATCTGGCACCAAGTTGAAACTGATTGAGGCCCTGGCTGCAGGCCGCCTGGTGATCACCACCCCCATTGGTGCAGAGGGATTGGACCTGGTGCATGGAAAGCATGTGCTGGTGGGAAACACCGAGTCGGAACTGCTGGACCTTCTGCGCAGTGCACTTCATGATCCCCAGCGGTACGCAACACTTCAGAACACTGGAAAACAGCATGTGATGCAACATTTTTCGCAGGACAATGTGAACAGCAGATTGCAGAGCCTGTTCCTGGAGGGAAACCATGCCTGAATCTCTGGTGGTCAACGTCCGCACCCTCATGCAGCCCCTGACCGGGGTCCAGCGTTACACCCAGGAACTGCTGAACCGTCACCCGGACCTGCCGAGGGTGGCCCCCACCTCGGGTTCGGAGGGCTTCAAGGGGCACCTCTGGGAGCAGTTTCAGCTGCCGGGTCTGGTGCGTGGAAAACTCCTGTGGAGCCCTGGAAACACAGGCCCCCTTTCGGTTCCGCATCAGGTTTTGACCATTCACGATCTGGCCACCCTGGACCATCCGGAGTGGTTTGAAAGGAAGTTTGCCCTGTGGTATGGCTTTTTGCTGCCCAGGCTGGCCTCCAGGGTGCAGCACATCCTGACGGTCTCGCAGCATTCCAGAAGGCAAATCCTCAGGCGGTTCGGGCTTCCAGAAGACCGGGTCACGGCCATTCCTCTGGCCGCTGACCCTCGATTCAGACCCTGTACGCCTGCTGAGAAGGAAGCCTACCGCCAGAAAAAGCAGCTTGGCCGCTATGTGCTTGCTGTGGGCTCGCTGGAGCCCCGCAAGAACCTGCGCCTGCTCTTCGAAGCCTGGATGGCCTGGAAGGACCGCCCGGAGGACCTTGAGCTCGCTGTGGCTGGAGGGGCAGGGAAGGTCTTCAGCAGCATCGGTTTTCCAGAAATCCCTCCTGGCGTGCGCCTGCTGGGTCGTGTCCCCGATGAGGACTTGCCCCTCCTGTACGCCGGGGCGGAGGTGTTTGTGTTCCCATCCCTTTACGAGGGCTTTGGGCTTCCACCCCTGGAGGCCATGGCTTGCGGTACCCCTGTGATCACCACCGAAGTCACTTCTCTGCCCGAGGTCGTTGGTGAGGCTGGCTGGTACTGTGATCCACACGATGCCGGATCGCTGGTGACGGCATTGCGTGCCCTGATGGAAGCCCCCGACCGCAGGCAGGAGATGACCCAGCAGGGGCTGGTTCGGGCAGGCCGCTTCTCCTGGGACCGCACCGCGCAGGCCACCTGGGATGTGCTGCTGGAGCACAGTCGGAGGAACCCTTGAAACTCGCTTACGTTCACGAATGGCTGGTCAATTATGCTGGCTCGGAGAAGGTGGTGGAGGCCATGATGGAACACCATCCTGCTCCCATCTACACCCTGGTCCATGACCCTGAGGCCCTGAAAAACACCCCTCTGGCAGGCCGTGAGATCCACCCGTCCTTCCTGCAGGGCTTCCCACAGGCGATCAAGCGTTACCAGCAGTACCTGCCTTTCATGCCTCTGGCCGTGGAACAGTTTGACCTGACCCCTTATGACGTGGTGGTTTCCAGCAACCACGCTGTGGCCAAAGGGGCAAGGGTGCGGGCAGACCAGTTGCACCTCAGTTATGTGCACACCCCCATCCGCTACGCCTGGGACCTGCAAGATGAGTACCTGCGGGATGCTGGACTCACCCGGGGCTTCAAGGCTTTCGTGGTGAAAGCCATCTTGCATTACCTGCGCCTGTGGGACACTTCAAGTGCCAACCGGGTGGATGTGTTCATGGCCAATTCCGCATACGTGGCCCGCCGCATCTGGCGCACCTACCGCCGCAAGGCCCGCGTGGTCTACCCTCCGGTGGACATCCATCTGTTCAATCCGGCAAAGTCCAGAGATGACTTTTTCCTGACCATGTCCCGCATGGTGTCCTACAAGCGCACAGATGCGGTGGTGCAGGCCTGCAATGAACTGGGCCTCCCTCTGGTGGTGATTGGCGGAGGTCCAGACCTGGAGCGCATCCGTGCCATGGCAGGCCCCACTGTGAAAGTGATGGGCCGCCAGAGCGACGAGGTGGTGCGCGACCACATGTCCCGTTGCCGGGCTTTCGTTTTCGCTGCCGATGAGGACTTCGGAATCGCCACTGTCGAGGCCCAGGCTTCTGGGGCTCCGGTGCTGGCCTATGGACGGGGTGGCTCCACAGAGATCGTGCAGGGGGGCAAGACAGGCCTTTTCTTCCCGGATCAGGGCGTTGCCAGCATCAAACAGACCCTGCAAGACTTCCTGAAGCACCCCACCTTTGACAGCCATTTCATTCACGAGCAGTCCCAGAGGTTTTCCAGGGCACGTTTTCAGCAGGAGTTCCATGACCTGCTGGAGCAGAGCTGGGAGGCTTTCAGACAGGGACAGAACCCTGAGGATCAACTGTTCAGGTGAAAGTGCAGGTCTGAAACCACCAGAAGAGGTCAGACCCCACTGGTGGTTTTTTGTTGCGGGGTTTGAATTACACTGAACCCATGAACAAATGGCTTGCTGCAGGTTTGCTGTCGCTGGGATGCACCATGTTTGCGCTGTCCCAGAATGCTCCTGTTGACCTGGACTCGCTGGGATACTCCACCCTTGCCGACTTTGAATTGCATGGGAAAGTCAAAGCCGTCAGGGTCTGTTCTCTGGTGACCGATTACTGCGAGACCCTCGAATTCAACGCCTATGGGGTGGAGTTGCAGGAAATCCGCAACCGCAAACTGGTTTCCAGCCTGGATGGCACAGTGGTCTTCGAAACCCCAACCAACCATGGCAGGATTCTGGACACTTATCAGGATGGACTGTTGTTGAGCCGGGAAGAGGAGGGAGGAGACATTGTCCCCACCCGCAGGGTCTTCGAGTACAGCCCAGAGCGGCTTCCCACCAAAGAGAGCCTGTATCAAAAAGAGGGAGACACCTTTGTTCTGCAAGGGGTCAACCTGCTGAACTACGAAGGGGGCCACCTCGCTTCTGTGGTTTCCGCCGATGGAAGTTTCACCACCCTGTACAACGCCAATGGGGCAAAGGTTGCAGAGAGGTCCTTTCAGGATGGGGAGACCTTCATCCTCGAATTCACCTATGATTACGATGCGCAGGGCAACTGGATCAAACGGTATGAGGAAGAGGAGCCCACCCTCACCCGGGAGATCACCTACGGATGAAGCCCTGAAGGCCAAAAAGGCCAAAAGCAGAACCCCCAGAGTCAGACTCTGGGGGTTCAGGGCTGGTGACCCCAACGGGATTCGAACCCGTATCGCTACCTTGAAAGGGTAGTGTCCTAACCGTTAGACGATGGGGCCAGAGGCTTTCTGGCCCTGGAGGTTACTTGGAACCTCGCGGACACGCACGAAATAGTATACCAGGGTCGCCAGAATGTCAAGCCTCTTCTTCAGTGGTCTCCTGGTGGGGGTAAATGGACACCTGTTTGATGGCCCGCTCGTTGGCGTCGATCACCTCAAAGATCCAGTTGTTGGCCCTGACGCTCTCACCTGCTTTGGGAATGTGACCCAGCCTGGAGAACAGGAAGCCTGCAACAGTCTCGTATTCAGATTCATCTGAATTGTCGATTTCCTGCTCCAGCAGGCTCTCGATCTCATTCATGTGTACGCCGCCATCCACCAGGTAGGTGTTGTTGTCCAGGATCTGGATGCTGTCTTCTTCCTCGTCGGTCTCGTCGTAGATGTCACCGACCAGTTCCTCAATGGCATCTTCAAGGGTGACCAGTCCGGCAGTGCCACCGAACTCATCCACCACGATGGCCATGTGGGTCTTCTGGGTCTTCAGGCTGTTGAAGAGGTCCCGCACCTTCATGCTTTCAGGCACGAAGTACACCGGGCGTTTCAGGTCCGACAGGGTCATGGTGTCGAGGTGCTCAAGGTGCAGCAGGGTGTCTGCAGTGTGCACGATGCCCGTCACGTTGTCCAGGGTGCCACTGAAGACCGGAACGCGGGAATACCCGTGCTCACGGCGGTACTCGATCAGGTCCCTGAGGGGGGCGTCTTCTGGCATGGCGATGATTTCGGTGCGGTGGGTCATGATGGTCTTCACCGTGATGGCATCGAACTCAAAGACGTTCTCCAGAAATTCCCGTTCCTGCTCCTCGAACATGCCTGCCTCACTGGAGGTGTCCAGAATCATGCGGATTTCCTCTTCGGAGTACAGGCTGTGGTGCCCACTGGCGGGTTTCAGGCCCATCAGGCTCACCACCTTGTTGCCCAGCCAGTTCATGCCGTAGATCACGGGCCTGAAGACAGTGGTGAAAATGATCAGGGGTTTGGTGACTGCCAGGGCCGTCTGTTCCGTCAGTTGCAGGGCAATGGTTTTGGGGGCAAGCTCTCCAAACACAATGTGCAGCGTGGTCGAGATGGCAAAAGCCACCCCGAAAGAAATCGCCTTGACGCTGCTTTCGCTGATCTGGGCTTTCTCAAGCCAGGGGTGCAGCAGGTGCTCAATGGCCGGCTCTGCCACGAAACCAATGGCCAGAGAGGCCATGGTGATGCCGAGCTGGGTGGCAGCAATGTAGAGGTCGAGTTGTTGCAGGGCCATTTTCACGTCTTTTGCGGCCCGCACCCCCTCGTCGACCAGCTGTTCAATGCGGGTCCGTCTGACACTCACCAGTGCAAACTCGGAAGCGACAAAGTACCCGTTGAGCAGCACCAGCACGAATAACGACAAGAGGCCTAAAAGGTCGGATATGTTCACACAAGCTCCTGTGGTGGAATATAGCGTTAAAGCGTCCCTGCCCCGAAAGGACAGGCACGCTGAATAAGCGTTGAGGTTTGGGGTCGTTCTTTATGAGAACTGGGAGGTTCCTCCACCATTGCAGGCATTTTAGCAAAAAAGTTTAAAAAGAGTAGTCAGGTTTCACGCAGTGACAGGGAGGCAGGGAGCTGGATGGGGGATGGGTTGGTGGGGCAGCAGAAGGCAGAAAGCAGAAGGCAAAAGGCCAAAGACATCGGCCCTGTGACTGCTGGGCCGTTCTCCAGGCATCCTGGGAAGACAGCAAAAAGCAAGTCTCTGTTTTTGAAAGCCTCAGAAAAAAGCTCCCTCTGGTGTGTTTTCAGAAGGAGCTGAGATTTGAGAAATATTTCAATCGAATGGTCGCAGGGAGTGTGCTGGAAGGCTTGTGGTGATGTGTTCAGGAGGTGATATTGGAGAGCAACAGGGCTTTCTGCCCCCTCACACCTGATCGCTGTACCGGGTCAGCAAGGTTTCCAGGGCTTCCCTGAGCAGCGAGGCCTCCGTGCGTTTCTGGGCGCTGGCAATGCGAGACAGGCGTTCCAGGCTGGCTTTGGGGTAGTAATTGCTTTTCAGAACCATTTTGGCTTCCACATAGATGCCGATGCTTCCGCGTTTTTCGGTTTTGATGCGGTACAGGGCTTCATCTGCGGCCTGCAACAGGCTGGGAAAGTCCCGGGCATGTGCGGGTCTGCTGGCAATTCCTGCTGAAAAGGTCAGTTTGAATTTTGGAGTGAGCAGGTCACTGTACCCGAGGAAGTGCGCCTGGATTTCGCTGAGCAGGATCAGGGTGCTTTCCGGGCTGTATTCCGGGAGGGCCAGAGCGAACTCGTCTCCGCCAACCCGGGCCACCAGTGCACCTTCTGGAAGGCTCTGCAGCAGCAGTTTCTCCAGGGTTTCCAGAACCTGGTCTCCACTGTCTGTGCCGAAATGGCTGTTCACGTGGTCAAAGTGGTCCATGTCCACCAGGGCAAGGGTCACTTCCTTGCGGGGGTCCAGGGCGTTGACAGACTGCTGCAGGGTTTCACGGGTCAGGGCTTTGGATTCATACATATGTTTCTCCTTCGTATCGATACACCATATGTTTAACATATATACATATATATGTAAAGCGGGCATGTGGATCAAGCGCAAAGAAAAACCTCTGCACCTGGCAGAGGTCATCAAAGAGCAGGGATTTTACTGGTGCAACCGGTCCAGCGCACGAATTCCCCACAGCAGAATGCCCACCGTCAGGCCCACTGTCAGCAACGCCACCAGACCTGCCACAAAATACCCTTCACCTGAAGTCCAGTAAGCTGAGGTGTTTTGCAGGAACAGCATGGCTGCAGGCCGGGCCATGATCACGGCCAGCAATGCCACATAAATCAGGCTGAACACCATGTACATGATGCCGCCTGGAGACATCGCAATTTCACTGGGGTTGTCTGCCTTGAACCTTGGAAAGGCTGCACCCAGACCCACCCCAAGTGCAGTGATCACCAGGGTGCTGCTGATGGCCACGATCCACAAAGAGGTTCCCATGACGCTCCCCAGTTTCAGGATGTTCACGGTTTGCCAGGCCAGCACCAGGGAAACCGCCAGCATCGGGACCAGGGCACCCAGGAACTTCCCCACCACCAGACGGGTGTAGGTGATGGGGGTCGTCTGCAGCAGCCAGAAGCCATACCCTTCCATGGACACCACTGGAAAAGCCATGCGGATGCCAATTCCGGCCACCAGAAATCCCTGGAAGACCAGTTGCAGAAAACCAATCACATTCCTGAACCGCTGGGCTGAAAGTGCCCCTTCCAGTGGAAAGGAACTCAGGGAGAACAGATACACCCCCACCAGGGCCACCAGCACCAGAAGCTGACTCCACTGGGTGGCATCCCGCATCATCAGGCGCAGGTCCTTGTAAAGGATGTGCCCGATGGAACCCATCGTCCCGTACAGCCTCTCTCCCCAGCTTGCGACCAGGACTTTCGGGTTGAGGGCACGACTTGTGCCTTCCAGTCCTCGAATCCAGCCTTCCCGGTAGGCCACAACAGCCATGAACCCGGCAAGCCACAGGGCCACCACACTGATCAGGCTGACCCCCAGAACAGCTGTGTTGAATTCTCCCTGTGAGGCATCCCACACGGCCCGGGCCGCCAGTGCAGGAGGCAAGAGGGTGTCCTCATTGCCCACGTACTGCGCAAGCAGGCGGTCAAACTGACCTGGATCGGTCACATTTAAGAGGGCCTCGGGTTTCAGGGCACGGATCATGTACACCAGACCTGCCGAGAGCAGCACCCCGAAACCTGTGGACACCTCCTTGACCCGCCCTGCCGGGGCCACACGCATCAGCACCACAGCAATCAGGCAACCCACCGCCACTGGCAGCATGTAAACAATCAGGATCAGCCACACGGCCAGCAGGTAATACCATGCTGGTGCATTGAAATAGGCCCCAATGCTCAAAATGGCAGGAATGGTGAGCAGGGCCGGAACACCCGCTGCACTCAGGAAAGTCTCCAGCAGTTTCAGCCCGAACACCCTCAGGGTGGAGATGGGCTGGGTCAACAGGAAATTCAGGTCATCGGACAGATACACCGTGCTGATGGCAGTGGTGATGCTGGTGAAAGTCACACCTGCAGCCAGAACCACCACACCCGCTTCCAGAAACCGTTTGGCAATGGAAAAGCCCAGTCCTTCACCGTAACGGTCCAGAAAGTCCAGGGCACGATGCACCCCAATCCATTCCCCAAAGACCATCCCCAGGCAGATCAGAACCACAACGGCATAACCGAAACGGTTGCCGGTGCGCACAGCATTCCACAACCCCTGCAGTTTAAGTTGCAGCAACATGCTGGGCCTCTTCTTCCAGCAGTTTGAAGAACACCTCTTCGAGGTCGCCTCCATGGGTCTGGTTCTTCAATTCCTCCATGTTGCCCAGAGCCCTGAGCTGGCCCTTGTGCAGAACAGCAATTTTTTCGCTGATGGTTTCTGCAAGCGGCATGCTGTGGGTGGTCAGCAGCACCGTGTTTCCTTTGCGGGCATGTTCCTGCAGCAGTTCACGCACCTGCTTGGCCGCTTTGGGGTCCAGGCCCACCATCGGCTCATCCACCACCAGCACAGGAGGCTCAGGCAGCATGGCTGCAATCACTGTGAGCTTCTGCTTCATGCCGTGGGAGTAGGTTTCGATCAGTGAATTCCCGAAGTCCTCCAGACTGAAAAACTGCAGCCAGTTCTCGATTTTGGAAGTGACCTCTCCCAGATTGTGCACGCCTGCAATGAAACGCAGCAGTTCACGGGCACTGAGTTTGCCATACAGGTAAGGGCGATCCGGGATGTACCCGATCAGCTTCTTGGCCTTGAGGGGCTCTTTCCAGACATCAATCCCCTGCACCTTCACCTGCCCGGCACTGGGCCTGGTCAGGCCCACAATGGCCCGGATGGTGGTGGTTTTGCCTGCCCCGTTGGGACCAAGCAGTGAAGTCACCACCCCCGGATTCATGGTGAGGGAGAGGGGCTTGACAGCTTGATACGCACCGTAGGTTTTGGAGTACTGTATCAACTCGATCATTGGATTCAGTGTAAAGGTTTGGGACTGTCATAAATATTGCCAGGGAAGGAATCAGCGGTCAGCAGTCAGCCGTCAGCAGAAGATGCAAAGGCAAAAGTTTGATCAGGTCTTGCTGGATGCAAAGGTTTTCAGACTTTTAGGACTGCCTCCTGATTCAGGAGATATCTTTGAATGATGCTTTTGAGCTGATGGCTGACTGCTGATCGCTGAAAGCTTGTTTTATACTCTCCCTATGTTGCCCGAATTCAAAATCACCCATGAAGCTGCCCGCAGCCTGACGCAGGAGTTCCTGCTCACGGATGGTCTGGGAGGCTTTCACATGATGACCCCTGCCGGTGTGCCCACCCGCAAATACCATGGTCTGGCCCACAGCCACAATCCACCTGTGGAACGGGACCTGCCCTGGATCATGCCTCTGGAAACCCTGAAGGTGGGGAGCCAGCAAGCTTCCCTGTACACCTTTGAGATGACCCCGGGTTATTTTGTGGGCAGGGGACGGGATTTTCTGATGGAATGCAATTTGGAAGCGCTTCAACCCACCCAGGTGTATCAGGCGTGTGGGGTGACCGTGCAGAAAACCACCGTCATGCCCCGGCACAGTGGGACCCTGGTCTACCTGTACGAAGTGACCACCCCCCACGAAACAGAATTGATCCTGGAAGGTCTTTTCTCAGACCGGGACATGCACGGAACCCGTGCAAAATTGCCTGCTCTGGAGTTCAATTCAGAGCATGGAGTCATCCAGACCCAATACGGAAATGGGCGCGGCGTGCAGGTGCGTCTACAGGCAGACACTTTTGATGAACTGCCTCTTGCGCCCATCCCGCAACAGCTCTTCTACCGGGTGGAGTGCGAAAGGGGAGAGCCTTGTGAAGACATTGCAGCCCGCACCGGCCTTTACCACCTGAAATTTACCCCTGGACACCACCGTTTTGCACTCACCGTTTCCGCAACAGGCTGGAACCAGGACCCCTGGGAGGCCGCAGAAGCTGAGAAGGCCCGGAAAACCTATCTGGTCCAGCAGGCTTTCGAGGCCACAGGGGTGCAGGATGCAACAGTTGCGACGCTTGCCCTGGCTGCAGATGCATTTCTGGTGCACCGCCAGACTGTGGAGTCCATGAGCGTGATTGCAGGCTATCCCTGGTTCGCAGACTGGGGTCGGGATTCCATGATTTCCCTCTCAGGCCTGACCCTTCCCACCGGGCGCTTTGAGGATGCAAAGGGCATCCTGACCACCTTCCTGAAATACCAGAGAAGAGGACTGGTTCCCAACAACTTCTGGGACGATGGCAAAGGCGCAGGATACAACACTGTGGATGGGGCCCTGTGGCTGTTTGTGGCACTGGATCGCTACCTGGAAGCCACACAGGACTTTGATTTTGCCAGGGAACAGTTTCCTGTTCTGCAGGAGATCATCCACCACCACATTGAAGGAACAGATTTCAACATCGGTGTGGACCCAGAAGATGGCCTGCTCAGTGCTGGAGAAAAGGGGGTGCAACTCACCTGGATGGACGTGAAGATCCGGGACTGGGTGGTCACCCCCAGGCATGGCAAGGCCATCGAGATCTGTGCCTTGTGGCTCAATGCCCTGCAGATTTTCCTGCAGATCAGCAAAAAACTGCAGGTGAACGACGATTTTATGGGGCGCTGTGAACACCTGCTCCAGCAGGGTCAAAGTTCTTTTGATCGCTTCTGGAACCCTGAAAAAGGATATTTTTACGACTACATCACTCCAGAAGGCCACCTGGACGACGCCATCCGGCCCAATGCCCTGATTGCCCTGGCCCTGCCCCATACCCCTTCCACGCCTGAACAGCGAAAAGCCGCTTTGAAAACAGCTGCAGAATTGCTGGTGACTCCGGTGGGCACCTACTCCCTGGCCCCCAATGACAAAGAGTTCAAACCCAGTTTCACAGGTTCGCAACTGGTCCGGGATGCTGCCTACCACCAGGGCACCATCTGGGCGTGGCCTCTGGGCAGTTATCTGGAGCTGCTCTGGAAGGAAACCGGAGACAGAACCCTGCTCAATCAGGCGATGCGTGGTCTGAAAAACCACCTGCTGGATGGTGGGCTGGGTTCTGTTGCAGAAGTCCTGGAAGCCAAAAACATGACCACCAAAGGCTGTCCTTTCCAGGCCTGGAGTGTCAGTGAGTTTTTAAGGGTTTATGCCATGGTGAACGGCTCAGGCAAGTAAGAGCAACCCCTCTCTGGCCCAGGCCTGTACTTGCTCCTGGTGGTTTTCTGTACCGATCAGGAGCAAGGCCGAAAAGAACCCTCGAAGGTTCAATCTTGAAGCGGCCCACTCAGGAGACATGAACCACTGCTCTGGCACCAGGGAGAGTTGAGCCCCCATTCTGTGTTCCACAACAAAGTCATCCATGCGGGTGATGGCAGAAAAGGCTGCACGTGCCAGCCTTTTTTCTTCATTGTAGAGGTACACCTGATCCATTGCAGCGAGATCCAGTACGGTTTCCAGAATTTGCTCCAGCTGCTCTGGAAGGGTCAGAGGATGATCTGCGAAAGCCATCAGGGCGTCTGCGCCGTGGGCCACTGCATGGGCCCAGCCTTTTTCTGGCAGGTATCCCCTCAGGTCGCATTCTTCAGAAAGGTAATGCAGGGTTTTCTCAAAGGCTGCGTTGCGTTCAGCCTCATTCAAGAAGGGCTTTCTGGCATCCAGTGCCACCACTTCTGAGAGGATCAATGCACTGAAAGACCTGAGGAACACCGAATCATGCCCGCTGGTTCCCAGACCCAGGCGCAGGTTTTCGCCTGCCCAGGTCAGCATGTTGCTCAGTTCTGCAGGACTGTAAAGTTCCCTTTCAATCCAGGCAGACAGGGTGAAGTACCCCACCGTGTCCCTCAGAAAAGGATCGGTGGAGGAGAGGAAACCCAGCAATTCACGGGTGGCCTCCTGCAGAGAGATTCCGTGTGGAAGCTGGTGATCCTGATCGATGACGTGTTGCCACTGGTCGCGGTTCATACGGGTAAGGTACCAGAATCCTGATTGACCAGGGGATATGTTTCTGGAGGTCCAGGAGAGAGCATGGAAGCCTCCTGCTGGTTGCTTCATACTGGATGCCAGATGAAAAAGAAATGTTTTGACCACCGCAACTGGCACCGTACCACCTCCGATGAACAGCACATTTACAACCTTCTGGATGGAATTCTGGTCGATTATCTTGCTGGGGAGGTCACCAAACCCCTGGTGGTGTCTTCCTGTGGAGTTCAGATGACGGTGCTGGATTCCTTTCACCGCTGGATTCACTGGGCTCCAACGGGAGCGCATCACGCCCTGACGGTTCAGCTGGATGCCCAGGACAGACCCATCCAGTTCTACATCGACATCAACCATTCCAATGCTGTTTCAGAAGATGGCCTTCCTTATGGCATGGACCTGTACCTGGATGTGGTTGCACTGACGGAAGGCTGGCAGGTGAAAACCGCTGAGATCATCGATGGGGATGAGCTGGAAGAGGCCATCAGCCAGGGACGGGTTTCCCCTGAGCTTGCTGAATTTGCCTGGATGCAGGCCCGAAACGTTCATGCATTGCTCTTGAATCAGGCGTTTGAAGATCTTCTGGTGGTGCAGAAGCATCTGAAGGATCATCCGAGACGTGTTTTCTGGGAGGCCACTCCGACGGCTTGAACAAAAGATAAAGCCCAGCCTGGCTGGGCTTTCCGGGTTCAATGTTCAAACGCTGGTCAGTTGTCCTTCACGGGTCAGAGTTTCAATGTCCTTGCGGGCTGCAGCCAGATTCTCTTGCTGGGCTTCTGGGGTGTAGCCGTGGTGCCGGATGAAGGTCACGTCGGTGATGCCGATGAAGTTCAGCACGGTTTTGATGTAAGGGGTGTGGTGGTCCAGACTCTTGAAGGGTTCTTGACTGAAATCGGAGCCGCTCGCGGTGATGACGTAGGCCTGTTTCCCTTTGACCAGACCTTCCGGACCACTGGAGGTGAATCGGGCTGTGCGTCCCATGCGAATCACCTGGTCCAGATACGCCTTGAAGCTTGCGGGAACACTGAAGTTGTAGATGGGCACCCCGAAAACCAGCACATCGGCGGCCATGAGTTCATCGATCAGCAGATCAGAGACGGTCAGGGCAGACTGTTCCTGGGCTGTGGGAGGCGTGCTGGGATTGAACACCGCAGAAATCCACTGCTGGTCAATGAAAGGCAGGGGGGTGGTGTTCAGGTCCCGGTAGGTCACGGTGTCCTGGGGGGTGAGTTTCAGCCAGGTTTCCACGAATTCGCGGGTGAGCTGACGGGAGTAGGAGCCAGTGGTGCGTGCGCTGGAATCCAGATGCAGGATGTGTGCCATGGTGTTTCTCCTTGAGAAATGAGAAGGCTCGCATCAGGATGGCCTGATGCCTGTGAAAGCAGAATTTTGCATGGGGAAGTGGAGACAGGGGACCCTCGTGGACTGTGTCCAGAAGGTGCACTGCTGCCTGTTCTGGTTATAAATCACATGATATGTTTTGTGAAGTACTTACCAAAAAGTAAGGTACTTACTAAAAAGTAAGCCCCTTTTGACCTGATGGAGGTTTCATGACAAAACGCATGACAGACCAGACCCACATTTGCCCCACAGGATTCACCCTCAAAGTCATTGGGGGACGCTGGAAGGTGCCCATCCTGTACCTGCTCTTTGCACGCCCTCACCGTTTTGCGGAATTGCGCAGAGGACTCAGCGGAGTCACCGAGAAAATGCTCACCCAGCAACTCAGAGAACTGGAAGAAGATGGGGTGGTCCAGCGCAGGGTTTACGATCAGGTGCCTCCAAAAGTGGAGTATTCCCTGACAGGGTATGGAGAAACCCTGAAACCCGTGATCATGGCCATCAGCAGCTGGGGGGTGGAGCATGGTCCGGGGATGGAAGGTGATCCAGAGGGCACATTTTGTGGCCCCAGACCCTCTGAAGTTGATGCACCCCTCAAGGGATGATCGAACACACAAATCCACCCATGTTTTTGCACAGAATGCAAGGATGTTTGTCTAGATTTTTGACGTGCTGAAAGACAGATCTGTTCATTAAACCCGGTCCATTTTTCAGGGGCCACTCAGCATTGAAACCCCAGATATGGTACAATCGGTATTTGTGCTATCTGCTGATTTTGGCGGAAATCGACGCTCGATTTTTGACAGGTCCATGGCACATGTAAAGGAGTCTTTTCAACATGCCTATCAGCTTAAATGTCGGTGACAACGTGGTTTACCCCAGCCATGGCGCGGGAACCATCATGGGGCTCAGCGAACTCGAAGTCATGGGAAGAACCCAGAACTACTTTGAGATTGAACTCCTCAAAACTGGCATGCAAGTTCGTGTTCCTGTCGACCATGCAGAACGCCTCGGACTCAGGCGCATCACCCCTGTCGACGAGATTCCGAGACTGCTCGGACAGCTGGTCCTTCCGGATATGGACTTACCTGCAGCATGGACCCCACGCCACCGTCGGGAACAGACCATCATGCAAGAAGGAAACATCTACACCATCGCCCACCTGGTCGGCACCCTGCACCGCCGTGCTCAACTGCGCAGCCTTGCAGTCACCGAACGGGCGATCTATGAAGAGGCCAAGCACATTCTGGTGACAGAAGTGATGGTCGCCCTGCACCTCAGCTTTGAGGATGCCAAGGCCAAACTGGAACACACTCTGGATCACACGGTGATGGCTTAACGTGGAAGCACCCCTTTACTCCCCCAAAGTCGTGCATGACCTTTTAGAGCGTTACGGCATGCGTCCGACCAAGGCCTTTGGACAGAACTTCCTGATTGACGGCAACATCCTGCGCATGATTGTGCAGGCTGGAGAACCTGCAGGAACGGTGTTCGAGGTGGGGCCGGGTTTAGGGGTGCTCACACGGGAGCTCGCAGCAAGCGGATTGAAGGTCATCACCCTGGAAAAAGACGAGCGTCTCAGGCCCGTGCTGGAGGAAACCCTGGCCGGGCTTGAAAACGTGCAGGTGGTGTGGGGCGATGCCCTTGAATACCCCTGGCAGGATGTTCCAGAAGGCAGCGTGCTGATTGCCAACCTGCCGTATTACATTTCCACGGCCATCCTCACCCGCATTTTTGAGAGTGGTCGTTTCAAAAGGGCCACCTTTCTGGTTCAGAAAGAAGTTGCCCAGCGTCTGGTTGCCCCCCCGGGAACCGACCAGTACGGCTTTTTGAGTGCCTTAACGGCACTGCATGGCAAGGCCAGAATTGTCAAGGACGTGCCCAAAGGCGCGTTTTATCCTGCCCCCGATGTCACCTCCAGCGTGGTGCGTGTGGACCTGTCGGGACAAAAGCCACCTCGCAGCCTGCTACGTTTACTGGAAGCCGGACTGGCACATCGCAGGAAAACCCTCAGAAACAACCTTCAGAGCGCAGGATACCCTGTTCAGAAGATTGATGAGGTTCTGGCAGCTCTGGGCATCAGCCCGACCATTCGCGCGGAGGCCCTTTCTTACGCGCACTGGCAGGGCCTGCACGAAGCCCTGGCCTGAACAAGGGTCAGGATTCGCTGACGGATTTTCCCGCTGAGCCATGCTAAAATTTCCCTGATAAACAAGACACACTTTTTGGAGGAAGCTGTGAAGTTTTACGTCATTGGTGATGTTACGGTGGATCACCTGTACCACCTGAACCACATCCCCGCACCGGGCGAGGAAGTGTCCCCGATCCGTTCCACCATGCAACCGGGTGGGGCAGGCGGCACCATGAGCGTCACCCTGGCGCGCCTCGGGCATGAAGTTTCCCTGGCTGCCTCTGTCGGGTCCGACCCGTTTGCAGAGGTGGCTTTAAAATACGTTCGCGAAAGCGGTGTGAACACCAGCCCCATTCAGGTCATTGAGGATTTGCTCACCAGCACCATCACGGTGATGCAGACCCCCGATGGCAAACGGGCCATGATTTCTTCTGGAGATGCCAACCGACAGCTGGATGCTGCAAAGCTCAAGAAGAAAGACATCGAAAGTTCTGATGGCCTGCTGGTCAGCGCCTACAGCCTGATTGGCGGTCCCCAGCGGGAATATGCCATCAAGGCCATCAGTTACGCCAAGAAAGCCAGTGTGCCGGTCCTGATCGACCTGGGCACCGGGGCTGTGAATGCTGCAGGGGTCAAACTGCTGGACACCGTGCTCAGTGCAGACTACCTGCTCCTCAATCGCCATGAACTGCAGACCATCACCGAGACCGACAACATCAGCGACGCACTGCTGGGCCTCAAGGACCGTGGAGCAGGCTGTGTGATCGTCAAGGTGGGTGCCCACGGATCGATCATCTGGACCCCCCAGGAGACCGATCTGGTGGAATCTGTGCCCCTCGGAGATGAGGTTGTGGACTCCACCGGGGCAGGGGACACCTTCAGTGCGGTGTTTGCCCATGCAATCCTGTCTGGCAAACCCCTCAAGCAGGCTGCCAAGATGGCCAACCTCGCCGGAGCCCTGGCTGCAACCGCTGTGGGAGCCCAGCGCAAGACCATCACCCAGACAGACCTTGAGAGTGTTCTGGCGTAATTTGCAAAAACTTGGTACAATCATTTTTCGTGTGCAAGTCTAAACGCTTGCAGTTCAGGAGGACAGCATGGAACTCAAAGCCGTGAAACGTGAAGGCAAGGCTGGCGAAGGTCTGATCGCCGCCGTCGCCTACAACAAAGAGAACAACGTGAAGCTCGCCGTGGACGCCAAAGCCTTCGACCGCGCTTTCCGTCAGGTCAGCACCAAAGAAGCCATCAAACTTGATGTGGATGGCAACGTGCTGAATGTCAAGGTGCAGGAAGTGCAGATCGACAAGCGTCGTCGCACCCCCATCCACATTGACTTCATCATCGTTGGCTGATTTCAGCGAACCACAGGCACCCCGTGAACGGGGTGCTTTTGTTTGGTCTATCTTTGTTGACAGACTATTTAGATAAGCTATATACTAAAGCATCAGCCTGATTCCATCTGTCAGCGATTCCGCAGGGACACCCCAACGTTGCCTTTCTCCATGACAGATCAGGGATTTCACCGATCAGGTCGCTTGCTAGACAGAACCCCTTGCAAGATTGTTGTGCTGCAAGGAAAACATAAGATTCCACAGAAGTTTCATGTTGGGCCTGCATGAGATGGTCTGGACATCAAACTGAAATCAATCACACCATCTCACCTTTCTGCGGATAAAGTGGAAAAGAGAGGAGGAACCATGTAACTCCATTTCTTTTTCAAATCGAAATGTCATTTCAGGAGGATCAATGCGAATCAATGATGCAATAAAATTGGCCCTGCGTCCCATCCGAACCCGAAAACTTGAAAGCATCCTGATCATTCTTGCGCTCGCACTGGGGGTTGGCGTGGTCACCCTGGCCATCAGCATGATTCAGACGGTGACAGCATTTTCCATGAACATGGACAGCCGGAACATGCGTGAACTGACCGTGGTCAGCAAGAAAGATGACTGGGGGGCTTTCTCTGAAGGTGGACACCAGCGGGGCATTGTGGAACTTGGAGGCACCCGGGACAAGGCCGTCAAACTGGACCTCAAGGACCTGGAAGTGATCCTCAAGGGTGTGCCAGCCCTGCAATACGGATACGTTCTGGAACGCCAGAGCACCAAAGAACCGGGTCAGAAAAATGCCGTCTGGGGCAAAGAGTTTGGAGTAACGGCGGCAACAGAGCAGTTTTCACAGGCCGATGGGCTCAAACTGGTGCAGGGCTCCTGGATCAGCCAGAAAGAGTACATGGAAAGAAAACCGGTGATCATGCTGACCGATTGGGCAGCAAAACAGCGCTTCCCCGGTGAGAACCCCGTGGGCAAAACCCTGCGGCTCGGAGATTACCATGCCAGAGACTTCAAGGTGGTGGGGGTCTTTCAGCCTGAGAAAGACAACAACGACTACCTGAGCAACACCACGGCAGGATGGGGGAGCATCGGTCTGGTCCCTTTGAACTCCACCTGGTCGAGTCAGGTCACACAACTGTCTTTTCTTCCCAGAGCAGGGACAGACCTGGCCCAGGTTCAGGCCACCTTGCGGGCCTTTGTGCAACAGCAGTATGGACCTTCGGTGGTGGTGCGCTCCCAGAAGGACAGGATGCTGGATTGGAGAAAGAGCGCGATGCAGAGTGGACTTTTGCTGGCTGCTTTCGCCTCTGCAGGTCTGATTGTGGCTGCCATCAACATCACCAACCTGATGCTGGCCCGCGTGCTGGGCAGGACCCGGCAATTCGGCATTGCCAGTGCACTGGGGGCAGACCGTGGCCTGACGCTGAGACTGGTCTTGCTGGAATCTCTGGTGCTGGGAGCACTCGGAGGACTGCTGGGTATAGGGCTCGCTTATGGCTTCGAGAAAGTGCTCAAACAGGCCATGGGGAACGCCACACCCACAGGCATGCTCACCCCCCTGACCTGTGCAGAAGGATTCGGTGTTGCACTGCTGGTCAGTGTAATTTTTGGCCTGTACCCCGCAATGGTGGCATCCAGACTCCGCCCCATCGAAGCATTGAAAACCGCCTGAAGGAGGCCCATGCAACACACATTAAAATTCGCCTGGATTCGGGCCATGAAGCGGCCCATCCGTACCCTGCTCAGCATTCTGGAACTCGCCCTTGGGGCTTTCGTGGTGGCCGTGGCCCTCAGTGTGGTCCATGCCCGCTACGCCAGTCAGGTAACGTCAGATGCCTTCAAGGTGGTGGCCGGGAAAGAAAACAGCAGCACCTACAGCCTTTTTGAAAGCAAGGACCTGCCAGAACTCCAGAAACTCAGCCCTGCAGTGGAAAGCATGTCCATCTATGAGGACGTGTGGGACGCCAACTTGCTGGACCATCAGGGAAAACGCTTCAAAATTCAGGGGGTGTTTGCGGTCAGTCCCAGCTATCCCCAGATTGAACGGGTGCAGATGCTCAAAGGCACCTTTCCCAGGCCGGACAGCCAGGAACTTTTGATTGCCCAGAGCGTGGCACAGACGCTTTTCGGATCAGAGGACCCCATCGGGAAGACCGTCAAACTCTCCTCCCAGTGGAACCCGAACAGCAAGCCCCGGCAGGTGAAAGTGGTGGGGGTCATGCGAGATGATGCCAGTGCCAGCTTTCAGACCCCTTTCTTTCTTTTGCCTGCCGCAAGCAAAAGGGCTCCTGCACAAACTTCAGGGATCGCCATGGCTGTGGTGGTGAAGGCGAAAGCAGGCCAGGCCACCGAAGCCAAAAGGCAACTGCTCGATGCCATCCGCAAGACCTACAAAAACAGCCCCATGTTCAAAAGTTCCGGAGGAGCCCTGTACACCAAGGCCCTCAATGAAGCGATCTACGCCCCACCCGGAGAAGTCGATTCCACCCTGGTGGTCTTCTCGTTCATGGCGATCATCATGCTGATGGTGTGTTCCATCGGGATCTTCACCATCCAGTTTGTGGACACCGTGGAAAGGACCCGCGAAGTGGGGCTCAGGCGCACCCTGGGGGCCCACAAGGGCCAGGTGGTTCAGGAGCGCCTGATGGAAAGTGTGCTGCTCTCGGTGTCTGGAGGCATCCTGGGTCTGGGTGCAGCCATCCTGACCATTCCCGTTTTGCAGCAGAACTTCTCGGGCTGGAATGGACTGTTTGCCAGGGGCATCGAATTCAGCCCTCTGGTTGCTGCAGGTGTGCTGCTTGCTGTGGTTCTGGTGGGGCTTCTGGCAGGCCTGTATCCGGCGCTTGCTGCCGTGCGCCTGAGCCCTACCCAGGCTTTCAAGGAGGCCTGAGGTGAGCAAACACTCCGAGCCCATCATTCCATCCCCAGGCCCCGGCAAAAGGACCCAGGTGAAAGCTGAGCGGCCCCGCACCCAGACCGGCATGATTGTGGGGGTTCTGCTCACGCTGGGGGTGCTGGGTGCCGTGCCCTATTTCTGGCTGAAACCGCGCACCGGGACTTTTGTGTTGCGCAGTTACGAGACGGCCACAGTGCAACAAAGCTCCTTCACGGAGACCGCCTCACTTGCAGGAACCATTGCCTCTGCAGATGAACGCACGGTCATGGCCGGGGCTGAAGGGGAAATCGACCATTTGATGGTCGAGGAGGGGGATCTGGTCCAGCAGGGACAGGAACTTGCCCGCCTGCGATCCAGATCCCTCGAAGACCAGTTGCTCAAAGCCCAGGCTGCTCTTGAAGATGCACAAAGTGCGTTGGAGAAAGAGGGCATCACCCATGAGGGAGAAGTGCTGGAGGCCAGACAGGCCCTCGAAGACCAGCAGCAGGCCCTGAAGGTCGCCACCTCCGACCTCAGGCTCAATGAGGAGCTTTACACGGCCGGAGCGATTCCCAGGGTGGATGTGGAGAAAGCCCGCATGGCCGTGCAGGAAGCCCAGAGGAAACTGCTGGCCGCTCAGGTCAAACTGCGAAGCACCCAGCTTGCCGGAAAAACTGTTCTGGAGAGCAACATCCGCAAAGTGCAGGCTGCACAGCGTGAGGTGACAGAGGTGAAACGCCAGCAGCAGAGACTGGTCCTGAAAGCCCCCATCAGCGGGCGCATCACCAGCGTTGAGGTCAAAACTGGAGACACCTTGCAGCCCTCCGCTGCCGTGGTGAAACTGTCCAGCGTGAAAAACCTGCGCATCACTGCCGACCTTGATGAAGCGCAGGCGGAGCAGGTGCAGGAAGGCCAACAGGTGGAGATCACCCTTGGTGAAAAAACCTACCCCGGTCAGGTCAGCAAGGTGGCGCAAGATGCCCAGACCAGCGAAAAAGGCACGTTTGTGCCTGTTGAAATTCGGTTCCAGACCCTGCCCTCAGGGGTGAAACTTGGTGCGAGCGCTGCACTCGAAATCACCACCGACAGGCATGAAGACGTGCTGACCCTGCCCCGCGCCGAATACCTGAGCACTGGAGGAGAGCGCCTGGTCTACGTGATTGAAGGGGAGAAGGCGATCCGCAAAGAGGTGCAATTCGGTGCCCAGAACAGCGAGGTCATCGAGGTGGTCTCGGGCCTCGAAGCAGGGGACACCATCGTGGCCTCCAGTTATGAGCTGTTCAAAGACAGAACCGAAATACAGACCCCCCGCAGTGGTGCCCTCAAACTGCAAGGAGAAAGACATGTCACAGATGATTGAAGTGAAACACCTGTCCAAACGCTATGCCCTGGGCGAGACCATCGTGGAAGCCCTCAGTGACATTTCCTTCTCCATGAACCGGGGTGAATTCATCAGCATCATGGGGTCTTCAGGGAGTGGCAAGAGCACCCTGTTGCACATTCTCGGTGCGCTCGATGCCCCCACAGAAGGGGAATACCTGCTTGAGGGCCATGACATTGCCTTTTTGAGGGACCGGGAGCAGGCAAGAATTCGCAACCGGCATTTCGGGTTCATCTTTCAGGCCTACAACCTCTTTCTGGAACTCACCGCACTGGGAAATGTGGAAATGCCCCTGATCTACAGCGGCACACCCCCTGCAGAAAGGCGTGAACGTGCAAAGGCTGCACTGGAACAGGTGGGCCTTTCCCACCGGATCAGGCACCACCCCACCCAGCTTTCCGGAGGTGAGCAGCAGCGGGTGGCGATTGCCCGCGCACTGGTCACAGAACCCACCCTGCTGCTGGCAGACGAGCCCACCGGGAACCTCTCAAAAGAAGGGGGAGGGGTCATTCTGGACATCCTGCAGAAACTGCATGCCGAGGGCATGAGCATCATCATGGTCACCCACGACCCCGAGGTGGGAAGTCTGGCCCCGCGTGTTCTGAAGCTCAGCGATGGGAAACTCATCAGCGACATCCAGCGGGAAAAAGTGCTGGTCTGAGCAGACTGCACTCTGGCAGGTCACGGCAGATGGTAGACCGTGACCTGCACTTTTTTCTGGACCAGTGTTTCCTCAATGATCTCTGAGATCTTCTGCCAGTCTCCTCCCGCCAGACCCGCTCCAATTCGGGGCATGTGAACGCTGGCCTCGTGGGCCAGGGCAAATTCGGCTACGGTGGCCAGCCCCTGCCGGATGGCTTCATACCGGATGGGGGGAACGCTGGACCTTGACCCCTGGGTCTTCACCCCATGCTGCCCGATCAGGTTGGCCACCCACAGGTCTTCTTGCACCTGCACAAACTGGACCTCTCCCAGTTTGAATTTCTGGTCGGTCTTCCCATCGGCCCACAACTTGTACTGGCGTTCGGGTTCCTTCCAGCGACGAGAGACTGCCAGAACGAATCCCTTGCCCCATTTCCCGAGGTCATTGCACACATGCACCAGGATTTTGTTGCCTTCCCCCTTCGGCTGGGTGGCATCACCCGCAACAGAGTGGATCACTGGGGTGGCATCTTCAGCAGGGCGTACTGTTTTTCTGCTGGCTCAAAGCCCATGCTGCGGTAGATGTCCTTGGCGAAATAATGCTCATCGGCCACGATCACCAGGGTTCGGGGGCCGAAAGTGTCCATGGTGTGGTCTGCGGCGTGCTTCAGCATGGCCCTGGTGAGCCCCAGGTTTCTGAAATCCGGGTGGGTCCCCACCTGCTGGTATCGGGCGAGTTGATCGTCCACAAAAAGCCCCAGATTGGAAACCAGTTGCCCATCCAGCCAGGCTCCGTACCAGTGCCCCAGACCCTGGTTTTGCATGTCGCGGTACATGCGCAGGTGGGCCTTTTTGAATTGGGCGTAGGCCCCTTCTTCGTGCTCTTCTGGTCTGAGGGTCATCTGCAGTTTGAAGAGGGCATGCCATTCCTCGTCGGTGTCCTGCAGAGGGCGGATCTCAACGGGTCTTTTTGTGCTGGCTGCTTTCAGCTGGTCTGCTTTCATCACAATCGAGTCTTCCAGAATGAACCCGGCGTCCAGAAACTCCTGCACCTCGCCCAGGTTTTCGGGGTCGTCCCAGCAGAAAAGCTGGTGTTTGACCTCTTCGGGTGAGCCCACAAACTGTTCAAACTGCCCGGTCCAGATGGGAAAATCTCCGGGCTGTGGAGGTCGGTTGTAGATCATGTAGTTCCCGAAGTAGTGGGTGCGGTTGCCGGGGCTCTGGATGCTGGTGCAGGTGCCGTGGTCCTCAATCACGCCGAAAAAACGGGCAAAGATCAGGTCTGTCTGGTGGCCGAGGGATTTCATGCCTCCACACTAGGGGAGATGCAGGAGGGGGGCATCTGCAAAATGCATTACGATCCTGTGCGCCCTAAGCCTTATTGTGGACCCATGACAGAACGCCAGACCCTGATCTGCCAAGACGATGCCTGCGAGATTCAGGCTGTCCCAGAGCATGCTGTTTCGGCCACGGGCCACACCCTGCACATCGAGATGGTGTCGGACTGGGTGTGCCCTTACTGCCCGGTGGGAGAGGCCAACTTGAGAGAAGCCCTTCAGGCCTTTCCAGATCTGGAGGTGACTTTTCAGTACACTCCTTACATGCTGAACCCAGACCTGCCTGAACAGGGGGCAGACAGGCAGGCTTACCTGCAAGAGAAAGGGGCAGACCCTGCAAAAGTTCGTGAGAACGAGCAGAAGTACACCGAGATGGCCGCACAGGTGGGCTGGATTTACCGGTATGACCTGATCAAGCGTTCTCCAAACACCCTGAATGCCCACAGGCTTGCGGCTTTTGCTGCATGGCAGGGGAAACAGCTGGAGATCGGACATCGCCTTTTTGCCGCCCATTTCACGGAAGGCCGGAACCTCTCAGATCTGGAGGTGCTGCTGGACATTGCACAGGCGGACGGTCTGGACCGTGAGACAGTCCGGTGTTACCTGCAGTCCCAGGAGGACCGTGAGGAGATCCGCTCCAGGGCCCTGGCCCAGAAACCCATCCGGGGAATTCGTGGGGTCCCGAGTTTCTTCCTCAATGGGGAGCTTGCCGTGACGGGAGCAGAGCCTGTGGAGGTCTTCAGACAGGCCATTGTTGCCTGTTTGAATGGTTCTGCGGTCTGAAGACACTGGGGTGGGTTCACAAAAGTTGTCAAAGCTTCATCCTGATCGGTCATCTGGTGCCGGGGCCAGTGAGGGGCACAAAGGCAGTGGTTGACAGCCTTTGCAGAATCTGGTTCAATACATTTGAACGATCAAATGAGGTGAGTATGGCCCGTGTGACCTTGAGGGCAGTGGCAAAACGAGCAGGGGTGTCCTACCAGACCGTGTCCAATGTGATCAACAACATGGATGTGGTGCGGCCTGAAACCCGTGAAAAAGTCAAAGCGGTCATTGAGCAGATGGGTTATGTGCCCAACTACGCTGCCAGGGCCCTGCGTCAGGCCCGGGCCATGACGGTGGCCTGCGTCTTCTACCAGGTGTACGACGACGCCGTAAACGATCCTTACCGCACCCTCGTTCAGGCGGCCCTGGCCCACGCGGCCAGAAACAACAACTACAGCCTTCTCACCTACCACGTCACCGATGATCCAGACAGCCTGCGCGACATGATGCAGCACTTCGCACAGGGAAGGCTGGACGGTGCAGTTCTGGTCGGCCCGAGCCTGCCCGAACAGGCCCAGTCGCAACTCAGACGTTCCGGGCAACCGCTGGTGATTTTCGACCATGCCCATCCGCACCGCAAGTGGCTCTCGGTCACCGCAGAGTATCGGGAAGGCATTCTGGCTGTGCTGCAGCATCTGGCCCAGAAAGGCAAGCGCAGAATCGCTTTTCTGTCTGGTCTCAAGGCAGACCACAGCAGCACCGGAGAAGAGCGTCTGCAGGGTTACTTCGATGGCATGAAACAGCTCGGGGTCAGCATTTCCCCGAGTTACGTGCACCAGGGCAACTGGACGTTTGAAGGGGGGCAGGAAGCTTTCCGCTATTTCTGGTCCCTGAAACAGCGTCCTGAAGCCATTGTGGCAGCCAACGACCGCATGGCAGCAGGTCTGCTCCATGCCGCACTCCATGCTGGAGTGCGGATTCCCCAGGAACTGGCCATCACCGGAGTGGACGATTTTGAATTTGCCCGTTATCTGGTGCCCTCCCTGTCCACCGTGCACATTCCCTATCAGGAAATGGCCAACACTGCCATTCAGTTGCTGCTGGAGCAGATGAACGGCCAGACCCGTTCGGGTGTGGTGCGCCTTCCCGTCACCCTGAAGATCCGCGAATCCTCCTGAAGTTCGATGTGCAGGGCAGCCTGCTGCTTCTGGCATCAACTTTGAACGATCAAAACCCCCAAGACCACAAGCCCCATCTCGAAAGGAGCATCCCATGTCCCGCAACCCCGTGATCACCTTTATTGGCGCTGGCAGCACCGTGTTTGCCAAGAACCTCCTCACCGACATCCTCAGCTTTCCCGAGCTCTCAGGTGCAGAAATCCGACTGTACGACATCAACGAGGAGCGCCTGAAGACCAGTGAGGTGGTGGCCCAGAGGCTCGCCCAGACCCTCGGCATTCAGCCCACCATTGTCTCCACCCTTGACCGGGACCGTGCTTTAGACGGGGCAGATTACGCCATCAACATGATCCAGGTGGGTGGGTACCAGCCTGCCACCGTCACCGACTTCGAGATTCCCAAAAAATACGGCCTGAGACAGACCATCGCAGACACCCTCGGGATGGGTGGCATCATGCGTGCCCTGCGCACCATTCCGGTGTTCCTGGACATGGCCCGTGACATGGAACGCCTGTGCCCCGATGTGACCCACCTGAACTACGTCAACCCCATGGTCATGAACTGCTGGGCCCTCAACAAAGCCACAAAGATCAAAACCATCGGACTGTGCCACAGCGTGCAGCACACGGCCCAGGAACTGGCCAATGATCTGGGCATTCCTGTGGAGGAGATCAACTATGTGGCCGCAGGCATCAACCACATGGCGTTCTATTTGAAGTTTGAGCGGGATGGAGAAGACCTCTACCCCCGCCTGCAAGACATTGCCCGCACAGGAAAAATGCCCGACTGGAACAGGGTGCGCTACGAAATGCTGACCCGTCTTGGTTACTTCGTCACCGAGTCCAGCGAACACTTCTCCGAGTACGTGCCTTACTTCATCAAAGAGAAGCACCCCGAACTCATCGACCGATTCAACATTCCCCTGGATGAGTACCCCCGCCGCTGTGTGAACCAGATCGCAGGCTGGGAAGACCTCAGAAAGCAGCTGGAAGACCCCAGCCACCCCATGGAAGTGCACCGCAGTGTGGAATACGGGTCCCTGATCATCCACAGCCTGGAAACCGGAATTCCCCGGGTGGTCTACGGCAACGTGCAAAACGACCACCTCATCGAAAACCTGCCGCTGGACTGTTGTGTGGAAGTTCCCGTGCTGGTGGACAAGAATGGCCTGCAACCCACCCGCATTGGCAAGATTCCTCCACAACTCGCCGCCCTGATGCAGACCAACATCAACGTGCAGTCCCTGACCGTGGAAGCCGCCCTGACCGGCAAGAAAGAGCACATCTATCACGCCGCCATGCTGGACCCCCACACCAGCACCGAACTCACCCTGGACGAAATCTGGTCCCTGGTGGATGACCTCCTGGAAGCCCACAGGGGCTGGATTCCCGATCACTTCCTCAAAGAGCCTGTGCTGTCCTGAGAAGTTGACAGTAAACAGTTTACAGTTCACAGCAGGAAGATCCGACCAGCAGTGCGACGCTTCAGGCATTTCCCTGGTTGAAAACACCGGATCTGAAGTTCAGCGTCAGACCCCTCAAAGAAGACACCCTCCAGGCCGGGAGGGTGTTTTTGTGACCTGGTTTGTTTCTCGCTGTCTACTGTGAACTGTCTACTGTGAACTGTTGATCATTTTCGGTGGTATCGGTGGACACAGGGACAAAGTGGTCGATTCCTCGTGAAAATCGGGACAAAGGTTCCTCTTTTTCGGAGTACGCTGACATCAAGTCAGCCATTTCGTCTGTTGGAAGCGAGGAACAACATGAAACAGATCCTGATCACCGGAGCCACGGGCAATGTCGGTGAATACGTCACCCGTCACCTGAAAGCCAGAAGTTACCCCTTCAAAGCCGCCGTCACCGATGTGGAGAAGGCAAAGGCGAAGATGGGACCCCTGTTTCCTTTCATTGAATTTGATTTTGAGCGCCCTGAAACCTACGCTGCAGCCCTGCAGGATGTGGACCGTCTGTTTCTGGTGCGTCCTCCCCATCTGGGGAACCCCAAAAAGGAAATTTTTCCTTTCCTGGAAGCTGCAGTGGAAGCTGGCGTGAAGCATGTGGTGTTCCTGTCCCTGCTTGGGGCGCAGAGCAACAACCTCTCTCCCCACCGCAAAATTGAGCGTCATCTGGAGAAGATGGGGGTGCCCTACACCTTCCTCAGGGCCTCTTTTTTCATGCAGAACCTTACCACCACCCACAAGGAAGAAATCGAGGAAGGGGAACTCTTCATTCCTGCAGGTCACGGCCTGACCAGTTTCATTGATGCCCGCGACATTGCCGAGGTGGCCACAGTTTGCCTGATCAACCCCGGACATGAGTACAAAGCTTATGACCTGACTGGACCGGAAGCCCTGGATTACCAGCATGTGGCCGATGTGCTCAGCAGCACCCTGGGACGCCGCATCCAGCACATTGACCCCAGCATTCCCGAGTGGATCAAGCACTGGCGGGCCAGAGGGGCCTCCTGGGATTACATCATGGTCCTGACGGCCATTTACACCACGGCACGTCTGGGTTTTGCAGGCCGGGTCAGCGATGACCTGCAGAAGGTGCTGGGCCGTCCTCCGGTGTCCTTTGAACGCTTTGCTGCAGAGCACCGCTCCGTGTGGGCCGTGAAGAGAGAAGGGTTACT
This sequence comes from Deinococcus cellulosilyticus NBRC 106333 = KACC 11606, assembly GCF_007990775.1. NCBI lineage: Bacteria > Thermotogati > Deinococcota > Deinococci > Deinococcales > Deinococcaceae > Deinococcus > Deinococcus cellulosilyticus. The sequence goes on from NZ_BJXB01000003.1 coordinate 170,820, forward strand.
TTCCACCGGGAGTTGATGCTATAAAATATATAGTATGAATGAACAGGAAACCCTGATCTGTGAGGGCGACGTTTGCGAAGTGCGTCCCGCAGAACCCCAGCAACTGAAACCCATGAACCTGAAACCCAGTCCGACCCTGAACATTCAGATTGTGTCGGACTGGGTGTGCCCCTTCTGCCCGATAGGAGAAGCCAACCTGCAAAAGGGCCTGGACCTGCTCCGGCAAAGCGGCACCTGGAACGGTGAGGCCACTGTCGAAATGCTTCCTTTCCAGCTCAACCCTGAGATCCCCATGGAAGGGACGGACCATGTGGAACACCTCAGCAAAAAATTTGGCTCAAAAGCCCGCATGGAACAGATGCAGGACATGATCACCGAGAAGGCAAAAGAGGCAGGCTGGGAGTACCGCTTTGACCGGGTGACGGTCGCTCCCAACACCATCCATGCCCACCGTCTTGCAAGATTCGCCCAGGAAAAAGGCAAGCAGCCTGAGATCACCCAACTGCTGTTCAAAGCCTACTTCACCGAAGGGAAAAACCTCTCCGACCTGAAGCTCCTGACCGAAATTGGTGTTCAGGCCGGGCTGGACCGTGAAGAAGTCTCTGCCTACCTGCACAGCGATCAGGATGTGCAGGACATCCGGGTGTTCGACCAGCACATCAAGCGCCAGGGGGTACAGGGCGTGCCCTTTTTCATAATCTCTGAGAGATATATACCGTTATTTCAAAATGCGTGCTAGACTGGATTTACTCTTCTTCTCCGGAGAGAACTCCCTGCGTTGGTCGGGGAGTCTTTTTAGATCTGGGTGGGACCATCAAGGTCCCTTGGTAATCTTGTGTGCCCTGGGGCAAGTGGCTCCAGGGATTTTCTTTTGCCACAGATTTCCCGTGAATATAACTTTTAAGCTATATTGCTCGTCTTAAAAACGGTCATTTTCGTGACACTCCCTGGACTGGGAAAACTATCGTTCTTTCTGTCGTGTTTTCTGCTGCAAAACCCATCTCAAAATCAAGTGTCTCAAACACTGGCAACCACATGGGTTTTGCTACACTTAACCATGGCGCTCATTGGATATGCCCGTGTTTCAACAGCTGATCAAAGCCTCAACCTGCAGACAGATGCCCTGACCAAAGAGGGATGCACCAAGATCTTCACAGACCAGATTTCAGGCAGCAAGGCTGACCGGCCTGGTCTTTCTTCTGCCCTGGAGTATCTGAGATCTGGAGACAAACTGGTGGTCTGGAAACTCGACCGGCTGGGCCGCAGCCTCCAGCACCTGATCGAGACCGTGAAGGGTCTGCAGGAGAGAGGGATAGACCTGGTGGTGATCCAGGAACGCATTGACACCAGTTCTGCAGGAGGGAAGATGGTCTTTCACATGATGGGTGCACTGGCAGAATTTGAGCGTGACCTGATCCGCGAACGCACACAGGCAGGCCTGCAGGCTGCACGCGCACGTGGGCGCAAGGGTGGAAGGCCCTCAGCCCTCTCTGCGGATAAGGTGGACATGGCCAGGGCCCTGCTGATGCTGCACCCTGCTACAAAAGTCGCTAAAACGCTTGGGGTGTCCAGGGCTACGCTATACCGTGCACTGGAAAAGCAAAAATAGAAAAACCTCCATCTCTGGAGGTCTTTCCATTCGGGTAGCGTGTTGGGTATGAATTAATCCTACGCTCAGTTCCACTTCAGCACAATCACGGTTCGTGGTATTTCACATCACAGACTGACTTTGTGCCGCTTTGCGGTGGCTTTCACAGTGGCCATTTTCTGACTGGCACTCTGGATCTTCTTCTGCTGGATCTGTTTTGACTTTGCTGTTTTCGGATTGGCACGCTTGGCCTTCTCCAGCTTGTTTTGTGCTTCCAGGAAGTCCGCTTTGATCTGGGCTTCAGAAGGTGCAGGAGCTTTCCCTTTCCGGGCCTTGTTGGCCTTCCGGGTTGCAGCTGCACGCTTCGCCTTGTCTGAGTTGTACCCCTCCTGCATCAGTTCCTTCTCCATGATGCGGTTTGCGCGGATCTTTTCATCTTTCAGGATCTCGTCTGCCAGGTCCCGCTCGATGCGCTTGCAGTCATCCACCGAGATCTCACCCCTGGACACGGCTTCCCGCACAGAGGGCCAGACCACCCTGCAACTGCTGGGCACCTGGTACCCGTACCGGTTCAACTTGTAGCGAAAGTACACCTTCGCATACTCACCGTCTCCAAGCGGGATTTCTTCTTTGACTTCGCCCTTTCTCCGGACCTCGTTCTTCAGGGTCGGATGGGGGTTCTTGACGAATTTCCCAGTGACGGGATCTTTCCACCGGGTGATGACGATTTCAACCAGTATGGGCTGTTGTTTCACGGTTCACCTCACAGGGTTTTGAATTTGCTGAGCCAGTCCTCAACGGTGTCCACGACATTCCCCACACCGTCAATCACTCCAGACACCTTGTCTGCAGCATTCCCGATGCTGTTGGATGCCTTGCTCAAATTTGTTTCACGGATGGCCCTTTCCAGCCGATCGGCCACGATCCAGGCCCCACCGATGAACGCAAGACTGGCCAGAGCCACAGAGCCCAAAACAAGCACTTCATTTCGTTTCAGAGACATACTCACTCCTTCCCGGTCCAGGTGTCCCACCGGACCGTGTGCAGCTCAGGGCAGTTTCTGGCCACTTCCAGCACCCGCTGCGTGTACACATACGCCTTGTGACCACATTCGCTTTGCCAAACGCTGTATGTTTCCTGTGCTTTTCCAGGACAACCCAGTTTCATGGCCTTCTGGAATCCACCGTAACCCATGCCGTAAATGCGCAGACAGTCCACAACAGAACGTCTGGCCTCTGGGTACGTGCGCCTGATCCACTTCATGTACTTGATGCCGATCCGGATGGCTGACTGTGCAGAGATGGGGGGCCAGAACTCTCCCACCTGCTCAGCTGCAACCCGTGTCACCTGCAGGGGCCCGATCGCACCGGCGCTGTTCATGGTCATGGCAGGCCTGCAGGAGCTTTCAGCCCATGCATGACCGATCGCCAGATCCAGAGGGTAGTTTTCTTCCTTGCAAACCTTTAAAAAGTCCTGGGCCAATTTCCACATGTAGGAGGGTCCCACAAAGGGGATTTCCTTCCAGATGGCCAGTTTCCAGTCTTCAAAGGACCTGAGATAACCACGCCCGTAACCAGCTTCATACATCATCTGCCTGCAGCGTTCAGCCTGCTGATCCAGGTGCAGGCTGTACAGGCCTGAGAGAGGCCGGTTGTCCTTCTGGTCCGTGAACAACCGCAGCTTCACCACGGGCGTTTTAGGCTTCACTGTGGGATCTGGAGAGATGGGCACAGGAAGCAAAGGGGCTTTTTTGGTGGCCACCTTTTTGGACTGGGCTTTTACCACCCTTGCAGATGTGGGAGAGAGGAGCACCAGGGCCAGAACCACGCCACCCACAATCAAAAGTTGTTTATTGCCGTTTGACAGCTCCAACGTCCTCACCTCCGGAGAGTCCACGCCTGCTCATCTTGCGACCATTCCTGTACTCCCATCCCCCCCGCACGTACCAGGTGCAGGCATTGATGTCCTGATAGGTGGCCACCGTGCCCGTCACCTCTCCAGAGACATGATTGAAACTCTTGCCTGCTGCAGGAGAGACCACCACATCCAGCCTCACTGTAGGCACTGCTGCAGGCAGGATTTTAGGAGCAGGATGCACAGGCCGGACGTTCACACCTGCACCACCTGAACACCCTCAGGGGCCTCACCGATCCAACTGGAGACCAGTTCCACCCGCAGGCCCAGAAACTCCTCACGGGCAACCATGAAACCCCTGAAAATTACCATCTGCAGATCAGGGTCCACTGAGACCTCAGACCGCACCGCCGGCACAGCCTGCAGCTCTGTCACAGAGCCATAGAGAGCTGCGCTCGACAGGTGGATCTGGCCAGCTGCAGACTCTGGAGCTGAACGATGCAGGATAAAAACGTTAAACGTGTATTGCGCCTGGTCCATGCTGATCACCTCGTGAGACTGACCCTGCAATTCAGAGTCAGCCGGTAGTCCTTGTTTTTGACGATAGAGCCACTGGTGAATTTCACCTTGAAGCAGCTCTTGCTGTTTGCGTTTGCACCCGCATCCTCACCGATGCTGTATCCATAAATGGTCATGTCAGCACCGGTGGGAGGGATTTCACACGACCAGTCCCGGTAAAAGGTGCCAGCTGTGTATGTGATGGGGCCACCATAGTTACCACTTCCAGGGGTGCTGTTGGCATAGCTCATGTTTGGAGCTGAGGTGTACAGATTGAAGGCCTTGCCCTTGTCAGCCGTACATCCAAACAGGTCAGCATCCCCCCACCCAAAATTGTCTTGTGCACCGGTGAAAACAATGGATGAGTCAATGTTTCCCATCCCGGCAATGTTGAACGTGTTTGCAGCTGTTTCCACCACTGGAGACAACACCAATGTAAACGTGTAAGTCAGTAACAGCCTTGTGTCAGATGTTTTGGTGATGGTAATGGGGTTGCCAAGGTTGGTAAAAAGACTTCTGGTGATCAGGAGGCCACCAATTGTTTTCGCTCCAAATTCCGTTAAGTTGCCGTTCGCCTGGTGGTAGTCAAACGCCTTAAAAAACACGAGCGTGAACACGCCATTGGCTGTTCTGGTCAGGGTGTATTTATCCTGAATCTCCAGGTTGTCAGCGGTTTCTGCAATCTGAGCACCCAACGAAGTTTGACCATATGCAGGAGCGGTGCTGCTGGTCCCAACAGCAATATATCCACAGATGGAACGCATGTTCAGCGAGGACAGGATGTAGTTCAGTCCCTGGTCCAGAATCAGGTTTTGACACTCTCCCTGCTGCACCACTTCTCCTGCACGGTTCACCAGGGCAAACCCTAGACGGCCTTCAATTTTTCCTGAGATCTCTAACATGGTCAGTCCTTTACACCTTTACAGCGAATAAGATCCATCCAGTAATGTCACAGAGGCACTTAGGACGGACTCTGAAACGCCCTGACGAATCACAGCGAGAGCATAGAGGCTGTCCCGCAGGAGCACCGATCCAGAGAGGTTGGGCTCACTCTGTGAATGGGCCTGAACAGCAGACTGATACAAGCCGTCCCGCAGGAGCACCGATCCAGAGAGGTTGGGCTCACTCTGTGAATGGGCCTGAACAGCTGGAAGATACAGCCCATCCTGCAGAAGCACCGATCCGGAGAGGGCTTCAGTGCCTGCTGCAAGGGTGACTGCTGGAAGGTACAGCCCATCCTGCAGAAGCACCGATCCGGAGAGGGCAGACTCAGACACGAAAACCGGATACAGCTCACTGGAGAAGGAAAGTTCTGACTCTCGCACCTGTCCTGTTCCGAGCAGCACCTGGTAACGGTAGGTTTCCACTGTGACCTGATCCAAGTACACTGGACTCTCGAACGCGTGCAGCACATGCTCAATGGCGTACAGTTCATTCTGGATTCTGTAACACAGGCTTCTCCGGTCCACACTTAGGTAAAACAACACCAGATCAGAGCCAGGAATGTGCTGTGAAATGGTGGCATCCATCATCAGCACCGGGTCCACCCCCACAAACGGACCTCTGAAAATGTAGGCTCCGGTGGCCACGTCCCACTGTCTCACAGTGATCTGATTTTCATGCTCCCACGCGAAAATATGTCGGGCCGACTGATCGAAATTCAGTGTGATGTGCCTAGCATTTTTAGGGAGAATGGGAAAGGCCTGACCAGGGGAAATCTCCACCAGTTCAGCACCCTGCTCCTGCAGCAAAATTAAGCCTCGTTTTTTGTGCCAGTACAAATACCAGTTGCGACCAAAAAGGGTGTTGTAACTGCCGTCACCGGTGACAGTCATGGCCAGCGGTCCCCGAGCTGCAACCAACTCGGGGAGCAGGGTTTTCCCCCTCCTGCTGACCTTGACGAACGGTTTATTGGACATACACCTGGTAGTCTGCAGGTTGCCCATCCTGCGGAATGATGGTGATCTTCGCAATGAAGCAACTGAGCTGAATGGTGGTTCCAGGAAGCACCCGATGCTCCACAGTCTTGTCATTCATGCCGTGCAGGATGACTTTGAAAACGTCATCTCCAAGGTTGGCATAAAAGCCTGAACTGGCCAGCCGGCCCAGTTTCTCCTCGATGTTGATGGTGAGCATGGGCGTTTGTGGAGTTGCAGTGAAGGGACCTTCCCAGATCTCAGGGAGCGCCGTGAAATTCCGGGGCACAATGCGGCCCTGGTCTTTTGCTGCAGGCTCTTCCACGCGGCCAAACTGGTACTCCAGGATCTCCCGCTGTTTCTTGGACTCTTCCCAAGTGGCGTATGTGCTGCTCCAGATGCATTTCAGTTGCTCAAAGCAGGCCTGCAGGGCATTCCGTGCTTCTGGGATCAGGGCTTCATACTTGGCCATGCCATCAAACAGCCCCATTGGTGGCCACCCTTCCCATGCGCTCCAGGGCATCGGTTTGACGGTCCAGGATGCTCACCATCTGGACCTGCGTTTTCTGGGTTTCTGCCTGCACAGTCTCAATTCCTTTCAGGCGGTTGTTCACTTGGGTCATTCCGTTCACAAAGAAGTAGATGATCAGAGCAAAACTGCCCAGTTCACGGACTGTTGCAATCCACGGGGTGAGGTCCACATTCATTTCTGGTCCTTTTCCTTACAGGGGCAGGTTGGCTTGAGACTCAAGGGTTGGCTTTTGGGAGCAATGGGGGCCTGAATGACGTACAACACGCCATACACCACAGAGCCCACGATCAGGGCCCCGATTGCCGAGTAGATGCCCACGCGGATGAGTTCAGGGGCTGACTGTTTCATGTCAGCCTCCAATCTTTGGGGTCAAACAGGGGTTGAGGTTTGATGTACACCATGGGGTCCTGGTGCCCCGTGTTGATGGGTGGTGTGGTGCCATTTGTGGGGGTCACAAGTTTCCCATCAATGAAGGTCAGTTGCGTTTTGGTGGGGTCCAGGCTGGAGTCCAGCAAAACAGGCTTTCCAATTGGCAGGGGTTTGAAGATCAGATCATTGATGGGTCTGCCGTTCTCACCGGGCAGAATCCCAAAAATGGGAGTGGGGTCTTTCACAACCTTGGGAGGGGGAACAATGCCAGTGTTCCCGTTGGGAGGGGTGCCGATCGCTGGGGTGGTGCCATTGTTCGTGGTGGGGGTGCTGCCACTGCCTGCAGGGACCTTCCCGGCGTCAGCAGGCTTCTGGTCTTTTTTCTCGAAGAACAGTTTGTAGGCCACAAACGCCCCACCTCCGAGGAGGGCAGTGGCCACCAGTGCACCAGTGAGGCTGATCGAAAGTTTTGCTTTCATGTGTAGCTCCCTTCACCAGTGATCGGGTTGTAGGGCTTTGGTTTGGTGATTGGAGGGGGAGGCGCAGGGGTAGGGGCATTTGAGGCTGGAGGCGCAGGGGGGTCACCAGGTGTGGTGAAGTTTTTCCACCAGTCTTTGATCCGGTCTTCCCAGTCCGGGACGTACCAATCTTCTTTGTCTCCAGAGCCGTAGCTCCCTTCTCCAGTGATGGGGTTGTATCCCCCGCCCTTGTTGGGGTTCTGATCATTGGAGCCAGATCCGGTGGAGGGTTTGGGTTCCACCTGGGTCCCTTTTGCAGGGGCCTTCTCATGGGACCCGAACATGTTCCAGGCGACCAGGCCGACAGCACCCACAGCCAGCAGGCCAGTGAGCAGCAGAAGCGTGCTTTGTGTTTTCTTTTTCATGTTGTGCCTTTCGTGACAAATGCGAAAAAGTCCGACTTGGATGGGGTTGACGTTTTGGGAGAGCCACCAAGGACCTTGCCGATGCTGGAAATCATTTCGTTCGCCAGATCTTTCCTGGGCATGTTCTTGATCAGGTCGGGCGCACGTGAGACCAGTTGTTCTGTTTTGGTCTGCTGTGATTTCTCTGCAGCGTCTCGCTTTGCCTGTCTGGCCATGAGTGCCACGGCATAAGCGGCTCCCCCTAAAGCGACAGCCATCAGGGTGATCCCGATGGCTTTTTTCATCGCTTTGCCCATGGGGTCAGTCCTTCATGGCCTGGTAGCCAATGAAGCAGGCTCCAATGACTGCAACCCCGATCAGGCCATACAGGGCAACACTCTGCATGCTTTTGGCATTCAGTTGTGCTTCCTGCAGTTTGGCTGTGGCGATCATGCTGTCAGACTGGGCACGGGCCTTGTCTGCCGCTGCCTTGTCCTTCATGGCATCTGCCTGCAGCTGCTCGTCTCCGGAGACCCACAGGTCATCCACCAGACCGACCGCACCATTGAGGAGACCTCCTAACCAGTCCATGACCAGGCCCCTTAAACGTATCCGCCACGCAGTTGCACTTCTGCTTCTGCGTCCATGCGGCTGCGGTTCAGGATCTCGATGGGGGCACTCCAGGCCTGCAGGCTCAGCTCATGCTCCGCTTCTGGATCGGCGTAAATCAGGCTTTTGCTTCGCACGGCAATCTGCAGTTCCCACTGGGGAGGCAGAGGGGGGTTGGTGCCCTCATGCCCGAGTTTGGGGGCGCTACGGGTGTTGGTCTGATCGGTCTCGTGCATGGCCTTCAGGCCCATGTCGAACAGCTTCATGTTGATCGAGTCCGAGCCGTTGGGGCGCTTGGCGCGGATCTCGAACTCCCCACCACCAGGAACGAAGTAAATCCGGATCTTCTTCACGTCTGCAGTTTTCGCCACCGTGACGGTGTTGGCGGCAAAATCAATGGCGGTGATGTTGGCTTTGTCCCAAGTGTCTGAGCCGTCCTCCTGGGTATAAGCCACCACATCCGGGTGAGACTGGGTCGGGAAGCCACCCGTGAAAGGCCTCTGGGTGCGGATCAGGTCGTGACCGAGGGCCCCGAGGTTGACCACTTCTGTCAGGTCAGCGTCCATGGTGATTTCCACCTCTTCACGGGCCTTCAGGAAAAACCTGGGACTCTGACCACCTTTGATGAAGAGCATTTCACCGAGGGGCACAGTCAGAATCAGGGCTGCACTGAGCATGTCAGGGGTCTGCCTGCCTTGCATGAAGTTGGTGATGGTGAGGGTTTTGGGACTGGGCTTTCTCAGGGCCCGAAAGGGAAGGTTCTGAGTCATACGTGTGTGTCCTCCAGGGGTGCTGCTGTGGGAGAGAGGAGGAGGTGGGCCGGGCCAGCTGGTCGGGCCCACCTGGTCGGTCAGTTCACTTCAAACAGAGGGATCTCAAGGTAGGATTTGGTCCAGTCGATGACATCCGGACCTTTGGCCAGGATCATCAGCTTGTAGGCCTCTGGCAGCTTGAAACCCGTGTCCTCACCGAGGTCCAGGGCACTGATGATGTTGGTTTTGTAATCATCGTTGCGCTGGTTGACGATGGGCAGGTCCCTCCAGGGGCTGTAGGGCACGGTGCGGACGATCTTTTCGGACTCATCCGAAGGGCCCTGCACGGCAATGCTCAGGGTGGTGGCTCCGCTGATGCGGGTGCCAGCGGTGACGTTCAGGTCAGCCAGCATCAGCATGCCGCGCAGGAGGGAGTCGCGCACCCGGTTCTGGTTGGCCAGCAGGTAGACCACGCCACGGGGCACCAGGACCTCAAAGATGGGGGTCCGGACGTTGGCCACGTTGGAGGTGAGGGTGACGATGCTGCTTTCGGACTGACTGGAGATGGTTTTACCGCGTGGTGCTCCCATGGTTTACTCCTTATTTGAGTGAGGGAAAGATTTCCTGGATGGCGTGGGCGAGGGTGACAGCGGCAATGCCTGCGAGGGTGTACTGCATCAGGCCGCCGGTCTTCTCAGGGATGTACTCAATCCCTGCGACACAACCGACCACGATCCCCACACGGGCCAGTTGGCGGTTGGTGCCAAACTTGGGGTTGGCAGGCTTCTTGGCGTTGTACTCCTCGTAGGACGCGAAGTACTGCACGCCTGCAGGGGTGTTGATCGCATAGCCGAAAGCTGCACGGTTCATGCTGAACAGGCTTTTTTCGAGCACTGCGCCTGCAACAGATCCGACCGCAAGGGTGATCATTCTGGGGTCGGTGAGGAGCTGGAGGATGTTGCCATCTGGCTTACTGAGAAGTTGCACTTTTTCCATTGCTGGGGTTCCTTTCAGAGCGGAGGGGTTGACGTTCAGGTCCCAATCCGAACCGGGATGCGGCTCCCGTCTGGCTGTCTTGTGAGGCGATCAGCCCGACCGGTCGGACGATCCCGGATCAGGTATTCAGGGCCCCAACCATTGGCCAGATCAGGCATTTTCAGGTCTCCTGGGTCGGTCATCTCCGGATACCACTCCAGGATTCTTCGCCTCTGGTTCACCTCACTGAGGGGGAACACGACCAGGCGCGTCACCTGTTTCACGGCATCCGGTTCAATGGCCGTCTGGCCAGTTGATGTGATGTTCTGGGTGGCCTTCATCACGCCTATCCCAAATTTGCGGCCCTCTGTTTCAATGCGGTTCCAGCCTTCGGAATAGCATTGCTTTGAAACGTAGTTCTGGCATTCATCCACAACCACCAGAACCTGCAAGCTCTCTGCTTCAAACACACCGAGCGACATCACAGCCTCACTGAGGGAGTTCAGGAAGGCTTTGGCCTTCTTGGACGGGGCCACCTCGAAGTGAATGCTTCCTTTTGCTCTGATCAGGTTGGCCAGCATCTCAGGTGAATACTGTTTGTCCAGATCGGCATTGCTCACATACTCGTGATGGGCACAGTGTTGCTGCAGCTGCCTGGTGCTGTTCACCACCACCAGGTACCGCACATGCGACCGGAATTCCTCAAGCAGCATGTTCAGGTAATAGGTCTTCCCGCTCCCACTGGAGCCGAGAATGAGCCAGTTCTGCAGGGCCAGGGACATTACTCTTCGTCCTCTTCTTCCTGCAGGTGCACCGGCACCAGAAGCACAGCCACCGCTGGAGGTGGGGGTTTGGGTGGGTCCAGCAGGCAAAGCACACCATACGCAGCCAGAATGCCAAGCAGGGTGATGGAGACACTGGGATTCATGGTTGTACCGCCTTTAGTGTGGTGAAAAACTGTTGTGGGTCAATGTAGTACTGCAACACTGCTGTCTTGTTGCCACCGGGCCAGTGTGACCAGGTCAATGGCTTTTCCTGGAAGATGTCGAAATGCAGATGTGCCACCCACTTGTTGTGGTAGCCCTTGCCAATCGTTCCAAGCTGCTGACCTGCCTGCAGGGTCTGCCCGACCTTGCATTGAATATCCTGCAGGTGTGCATAGCGGGTCCAGCGGGTTTTGCCGCCAATGTTGTGTTTGACCACCACAATGTTTCCCCAGGACTGGCCTGCACCTTGACCTGCGAAAACAACGACACCACCACCCACGCAGTAAACCGGGCGACCCAGATCCTGATCCCCAGTCCCCCAATTGAGATCCCACCCTGTGTGCCATTGGCCTTTCAGAGCGGCCCCATAGGTACCGTCAAAGTACTTGGGGTCCAGGAATATCGTGCTGATCGTTGCGTTCCGCACTGGGAACACAATTCGGGTCACAGGGAGAAGGTCAGGTTTGCCGGGTTGGGTCACTTTTTCCACCGCCTCAGATAATCGTGTCCACACCGGAGGTCTGCTGAGGATCACTGCCAGCATGACCGTAGCTGTCAGGATCACCAATGCTGTCTTTGTCTTGTGGTGCATACTTCCTCCGAAGGGTGGCCACGCCATAACCGAGGGCCCCAACGCCGATCAGGACCTTTGCCCAGTCAGGGAGGGCCCCACCACCGGCACCAATGCCGTATTTGGCCAGTGCGTCTGTGATGCCTGACATGTGCACGCCCATCTTGACGATGGGAGATGCAGCAAGCTCAGCCATGTAGGCCTGCCTCTGGTCTGCAGGCAGGTCGATGCTGGAGAGTTCACCGACCAGGCCGATCAGGTCATCTGGACTGAAGGGCACAGCCTCTTCAACGTAGGGCTCTTCTTGCTCCTCATGCTGAGGATCAGAGGTGCCCTGCAGGGCAGCATCTGCCAGTGACTGAGGCAGGGTGGGATCGGGAGGGGTGGGAGGTCCTGGAGGGGTTGGGGGGGCATTAAATCCGTTGGTGATTTTCTGTTCATCCATTTTGCGCTCCTGGGACAGTCCAGCCTGCCAGAGGGTCTGCAGGAGGATTCAACTTCAGGTTTCGGGGTGCGACGGGTACAGCAGTGGAGGGTGCAGGCCTGCCCGATCTGCCCGGTTGACGACCGGAGAAGAGAGCGAGGGCAGTGAGCAGGCCCACAGCACAAAAACCACCGAGCACCGCAAAAATTGAGACCTTCGAGTCACCACTGTCCACCGGGGAGGTTGAGGGCAGGTTTTGATGCGTGGTGTCTGAAGGGGGTGCTGCAGGTTGCAGGGCATCTGGCACAATGGGAGCTTCGTTCACCAGGGCCAGAGTCAGGGGGTCCAGGCCGGTCACAGGGGCCGGTGCTGGAGAAGAGGGAGCAGCTGCAGGGGGCACAGCCGCAGAGGTGGCCACCGAGCGGGGTCTCATCTGCGTTTCCCTCTGGATGTGGACGGGGTGCGGGAGGGATCTCCAGCTGCAGATTCCAGTCCGGTTTTCCCTTCGTTGTAGACGGCACTCACACCGTCTGCGGCATCTCGACCGGCCCCACGGAACTGCTTGACCAGAACCGCGCCGGTGAAAAGCACAATGGCAAGGCCCCACATGCTCCAGGGATTGTTTACAGCGTCCTTGGCCACTTCGTTAAATGAGACTTTTCGGTCAGGCAGGACGGTTTGATCCAGCACAGGACTGGCCATCTTTTCCTGCACGTACCGGGTAAGACCGGGAGTATCGATCAGCTGACCCACGACCTGCTGAGGGTTGGCCAGTTTGTCACCAAGAGCTTTGAGCTCATCCATGGTGGCCAGCTTCTTGTTGATCATGTATGCACTCACGGCCAGCGTGATCACGAGCAGGAGACCGACCAGAATGGCAATCAGGGGAAGTGCAAGGACAGGCATTATTTCACCACCGAGAGCCAGAACCAGAATTCACCAGTGGCTTCTTCAAAGCCTTTTCTGGGGCGGAATTTTCCACCCACTTTGTCGAGACCGGTGAGGGGATCAACAAAGTTGGTTGCTGGAAGTTTGATGTTGGGGTACTTCTGGTGAATTGCAGGAACGACCAACTTGTCCCACACATCCCCCACCAGGGCAAGGCGGTAGCCACCTGCAACCAACTTCACCACCCGCTTGAGAATGGGGTCTTTGACTCGGACCTCAAACCGGTATGCACCAGGGGGAAGTGAGGTGAGATCTGCAGTATTTTTCACACGCTGCTCTGCCATGGTTCCAGAGTGGTGTATCCGATCACACAAAAAAACACCGGTTCATGCGCATGGTTCGTGAGCACGGACCGTGAGCACGGTGCATGCTTTTGGTGGTGCTGGAGGGTTTACTCCAGCACCAGGGTCAATTTTGCTGAGCCGTGCAGTTTGATGTCCAGCAGGAGGTCCATCAGCACACGCTCAAAATGCTTCCCGGTCTGGTGGTCCTGCAGGCGCTTCCGGAGGAACAGCAGGAGGTCATGCATCCGGAGCCTGTACCACTTGGAAGAATACGTGAGTTGTGATGCTGGAGCGTCCTGCACAAACTGGTGTTTGATCAGTCTGTACCGTTTGGCCACCTGCACATCAAAAACCACGGACCGTGAACCTGGGCTGACACTGATCACGATCAGGGCATAGTAACCCGTTGCACCAGGCCTGCGGTGCAGGGTCCGGATGTGGTTCCCTGGAGCACTGTAAAAGGGGTCTCGGAGGTTTACCAGATGGTGAATGTCACGGTTCATGTTTTTCAGAACCCCCATCCCACACCCACCATGCGCATGAAGCGTGACAATTGCCGTTTGAAACGCAATCTGCGTTGAACCAACAAATCGGCCTGTTCAATTGCAGAATACTTGCACGGCACAGTCTGAACCACGTCCCTGAAGTGATTCTTGGCGTTCCGAAGCCTGACATCTGCACGTCTGGCCAGTTGTTTCAGCTCCTCATTGCTGAAACGGTAGAAACCATTCTGGTATCCCCAATCGTTTAAAGCCTGCAGGTCTCTCACTGGCCACCTGCAGGAATGAACAGACTAAAGATCCACATGAATGCAATCATGCCGAGAGCCAGGCCTGCCCCGATCAATGGCAAACCGAGCATTGCAGCCACAGCCAGGAGCAGCAGGTCTTTGAAGTGGTCCCAGTCCCACCGGCTCACTGGTGGCCACCTTTGGGGGGTTCTGCTTCACCGCACACCCGCAAACTCAGTTCATAGAGCACTTCCAGCAGTGCAGCTGTTGCAGGGCCGATGTTGGGGGCCCCGATCATGTTCTGTCCGGATTCGATCTGGTCCAGGTTGCTGAGGGAGCCGCACCGATCCAGCACTGCCTCTGCAGCGGTGCGGTTGTGCAGGGCCACACTGAGCAGTTCCAGGTCGGTCATGTCCTCGACCTTTCGGGGGTTGCGCTTGCTGAACAACCGACTGGCCAGAAGTCGGGCGCTCTGGAGCAGGTGGATGGTGGTTTCAGTTTCAGTTGATGGTGCAGGTGCTGTTGCCGTCATGATGATCTCCCAAACCCTGTACACGCCCCGTGATCATTCTTGTGCTGCACGCTGTTTTCTACCCGCTCTCCAGAATGCGTTTTAAGGCCTCTCCAAATCCTTTCAGGTATTAGATGACCTGCGCTTTTTGCCTTACAGGGCCTCTATCAGTCGGTGGTGTTCCTCCTTTCCGGTTCCATCCCACGGTTTGGTGTACGCAGGCAGCTGATTCTGGAACTGATCGACTTCATGGGGTGCCAGGTGGTAAGAAATCTGGCCACCATCAGGCATGTCGATGAAAAGCACATGGCACCAGTCCGGGGTTTCATCCGGATCGATCCCGATCCCGGCCTGCAGGCCAAGCTCAATGCTGTACTTTGCCAGGGCCATGGCCAGCATGTTCCTCTGGTGGTACACATCTTCCAGATTGGCCTGCAGATCGGCTTTCTCCTGCTCCAGGTCCTGCAGGAGAAACCGGTCTGCTTTGCGCCCCATCAGACCGACATAAAAGCCGAGCAGCAAGCAAATGAGTGCGAACCATACGGGCACCTCATTCAGCATGGGTCCCCTCCTCTCTCCAGGGGTGGGCCCTGAGGAAATCACGGGTTCTCCGGACGGTCAGCTTTTCAATGGCCACCTGGATCTCCCTGAAGATCTTGTGTTCTTCTTTCTCCAGCAGCTGGGCCGCATGCAGGATTTCCCTGCTCTCCAGGTGCGCGACCTCATGCGCGATGGTTTCCCAACATTCCTGCAGGGAGTCCATCTGAGAGGGATCAAACTGCAGATCAGCCTCCAGGTATGCGTCCAGGTAGTAGAGCTGGGCCAGCTTGTTCTCTTCTCTCCGGGTAGCGGTCAGGTGGATTTTGATTTCCTCTGGAATCCCAAAAAACCGTTTGGCTTCCACCCTTGCCAGTTCTGCAATCTCCATGGCCTTCTCAGGATCAAGCATGGTCTTCCTCCTGCAGGAGATGGGGCTGGGTGGCCACCGGCTGAACAGGCAGGCCCCACTTTTTGATCTTGTACCACCCCTTGACTTCCAGGCTGGATTTCACCAGGCCCTGCTTCTCCAGCTTCCGGAGCCAGTATTCAACCCAAGTCAAAGCCTTGCTTTCTTCGTGCAGGAAGTTGCTCTGTTCATCTGACCATCCTGTTTCAGGGAGGCCCCACCCGGTGATCAGAATGTGCCACTGTACAGAAACAGTTGTCACCTCATGCCGGTGTTTCTTTTTAAGAACCTCCAGGGCCTGCAGCACCAGCTGGGCCCGGTTGCTCTCCAGATCTGGAGCGGGGTGCACCTGCTTCCAGCACTCTGCACACCAGACCTGGGATTCGTCTTGCTGAAGTCTTTTGTCTTTGGGGTGCACCAGGCGCTTCACCACATGGCCGCATGAAACGTGAAAATGGTAGGCAATCCCCTGCCCTCTCTCGACTCTGGTCACTGCTCTGAACATTAGGTCTCCTTCATGCTTTCACCCGTGTCACACAGTCGCGGGGCTGCAACACCAGTTCATCCCACAGGTCGAGCTGTTTCAGCCTCCACACCAGGGCCGCACCGGGTTTTTTGCGGATCTCGCCTTCACGCATGGACTCGTCCAGCCATGCCAGTTGATTCAGCAGGTATTCAAAACGGTCTCTGCCCTGGTCCTTCATCCGCAGCAGTTGCCAGAGGATGAAACGGTAACAGTTCACGTTGGAAACGTCGTTGTACCGCTGAGAAATTCCGTTCGAGAGAATTTCAACCCGTGCGCCACGTTCGTTTCTGGGGCAGTCCCGGAGGGTCAACAGGTCAAAAATGGTGTCCAGGTGCACCGGAGATACATTACTAACGGTTTCCTTTTGTTTAAAACCAACAAAAGACGGTGATAACGACCAATTACTTATAAGTATTTGTGCGTCTAACATCTCTTCGGCTTCTGATGTATCTCCGGTCCTGCTTTGCAGAAAATTCCAGACCGTTTTTTTGTCGGCCATGTCAGCTTCCAGGTCACGCCACTCCTGCCTGAGTTCATCTGGGGTGAATCGGGGGGTGAAGTCACTGGAGGGGTCCAGTTTCACGCAAAAGAGGGTGCCGGTACGCCGCACCACCAGAGAAGGGTCATGCCGTTTGCCCCTGCGCTTCACTGTGGTCGTTTTGGGGGCATCCTCTGAGGTCACAGGGGGATTTGTGCCCTCCTCTCCTTCTGAGGCCTCTGAGGGCTTCTCAGGAGCAGGAATCCAGGTGGTTTTGCCCTTCCATGCCACCAGGCCATGACGGATCAGGTGATGGCGGATTTCGTACAGGTAACTGCTGCTGTAACCGGTGTATTCCATCAGCAGTTCTGCAGGCAGGTGGAAGGTCACAGACTTCATGAGATCCAGGCGCATGCCAATGGTTCGCCCGTAGGTGCGAGCCAGGCGCTGCAGGGCCCTGTACACCACATCAGCTGCAGGAGGCAGGGACTTCATCATGGACTGGTAAATCGGGCACTGGTCCAGAAGTTGGTCCACCTCATCTTTCAGCACCTCTTCCAGGGGCTTTGGTTCCGTCATGATGGGAAGCACATCATCTGTGCGCCGTCTGGCCACCCGTGGATCTGGAGCCATCCCTTTGGGCATGGCTTGTGTGAAATCTCGCAATTTTTCGGGTGTGGGCTTTGCTACAGTCGGAACAGGCCCGGCTTCGGGTAGCAGGTATTGCTGGGCCTGTCTTGCAATCTCAGCAGCTGTCTCCTGGTCATAAATGTTGGTCAGGTAGACCGAAGGGTCAAACTTTCCGCGTGACATCAGATCCCCTGCCTGTCACGCACACGTGCAGTTTTTGCCATCAGGTTGATCAGCAGTGTGATGCTGACAGGCCTGATTTCGGCATCGTCCAGATATGGCTTTCTGAGTTGCAGCACCGTCTGCTGCAACTCTTCCAGGCCTTTCAGGTCGTTTGCTGCTTCGTAAATTGTCCCTTGCTGTTCCGCTTGTTTCAGTTGAAGTAGGGTTTGATCGCGGTCCAGATGGTCCATCTCAGCTCATCTGCCCTTCTGGATCTGGTCGATCCACCAGGCGGGGGATCTCCACACTGTCCTCGTCAAAGTGGATCATGAACCGCTTCTGACAGCTCACATTCTGGCAATCCACCAGACGCTCATAAGGTGTGGTTTCATTGGGCTGCAGATCAAACCCGAAGTTGTTTTCACAGCCACAGGTGGGGCAAAGCACAACCACATCAATCTCTTCTCCTGAAGGGTCCACATGCACCGCGTTCCCGGTGGCCACCTCTTCTGTGACCGTTGCGGTCGGCACAACCTCCACACCTTCCACGAAATGCACAGCTCCAGCGTCTTCACCAGAGAGGAATGGGGGCATCCATTTTTCCTGGATGGGGAAACGGTCAAATTCCTGCTGAACGTACATGGCCAGAGTGGTGCCATAAAACGCCTTCCAGCGCATTTCACGGTCCATCTGGCGCATGGCCACATCACTGGTGTCCCCCTTGTACACCTTCAGAGCCATGCTGTACCCCAACAGGTTCAGCAGGTCCTCTTCCGTGGGTTGCTCGATCTCCTGGTTGTCCAGGGCCATCAGCACCGCATCCTCTGAGGTCCAGCCTTTTTCGACCAGGCGCACCGCAGGTGTCATGTGGTGCCCTGCAGGGAAGGGGGAGGTGGGTCCTGCAGCATGGGTTGCTGGATCTGACAGATCCAGCAACCGGTCAAACCACGCGGGGATTTGTGCAGGTGCAAACGCAGCCATGATGCCCATCTCTGCACGCAGGTTGTCACGGGCATGCTCTTCAGCAGGCACATGAAAGACGGCCAGGGCCTGGAGGATGTCGAAAGCTGATTTCATGATTGACCTCCGAACAGTCCAGAGAGTTTGGTCTTGGACTGCTTTTTCTTTTCTTTGTGGGTGACGGTGAGGGCCTTCTGGAGGTTCATCTCCAGACGCCGCTTGATGTTCTGCAGGAGGTAGGTGGTGGGGTGGGTGGGGTCATTCAGCCACTTCAGCCACTTCGCAACCTGCAGCACCTGCTCCTGCAGCTTCTGGCTGTCCCCATCTCTGGCCAGTTGCTCCGCGTGGTTCCCGTAATTGATGGCCTGGTTCTTGATGTCCACCAGCTGCAGGGAAGTGGGAGGGGTCAGGTCCTCAGACATCACAGATCACCCACCCGATCCAGGGCATCCATGAGGGCCCGGGCATGGCAGGCAGACCAGTTGGCCTGTCTTCTGGCCTCCAGGGTCAACTCACCGGCATACGCTTTCACTTCCTGGTCGTGCACAGACAGGACATGCAAGTACTCACCGGTCACCCGCTCATACAGGGGCAGGTGCTGCACCAGTGCATGGAGGTCATTTCGCTCCAGGGCCTTTTCCTTTGCAGTTGTCGTCAGGTCATGGGGCAACTCACCGAGCACCGCATACATGCAGTTCAGGTCCTGCTCCTCCATGGGGTAAGCGAAATACACCCACGCCTGGAACAATAGAGGGTCTTTGGGTTTGAAGGGGTCTCTCCAATCGCGGGGGCATGCAGGCGCATGAATGGCCAGTTGCTGCAGGAGCTTTGCCTTGCGTTCCTTGGCAATCTCGTCTGCCTGCTCCTGCAGGGTGTCTTCCATGGCCGCCAGGCACTTCTGGATGTAGGTGCTGCTGAAAGACTCTGCAACCCCATGCCACTCTTTGGTGTCTGGGTGAGACATCAGCTTGCCCTCCTCGCTGCGGCCTGCTGCTCCTCGATGTGGGAACGAACCAGGTAATCGGCCAGCCGGGGCAAAACCACAGCAGCAAACTCCTCAGGGGTACATTCCACCCCGTCAATCCGGTAACCACCAGCAAAACACCGCTTCTTCTGTTTTGGGCCTCTCTTCTCTCCGGACATATCACTCCTTGCTGTTACTTGTTACAAATAACAAGTCCGAAAGCTGACAATTGAACGCTCTGCAGAGATGGACCAGGTTTTTCAGCGAGGGGATCAGCGTACCGTTCTCCCACCTGGTGACATCTGCTGCTCTTTCTCTACGCTGAAACGCCTTTTCAGCAAGATCATAAGTACTCCAACCGCGCTCGGCACGCTTGGCTTTGATCTTGCTTCCAATCTGCAGAATCTCTGGAAGCATGGTTAGATGTTATAAGTAACAGCATAACCTGTCAAGAATGACAGCTGTGACTTGTCACGTTCAACATTGTTACTATTAACAGTATGATTACACTCGATGGCCTTACCGCAGACAGAATATTGCCCACTGAGAGAGGGTTAGAGTTCATGCCCAAGCAATTTATTGACGCAAAGGTTGCAGGAGAATTTATAAGGCAAAAACGTGAAGCCCTAGGTCTCACTCAGCGGCAGCTGGTAGAGCAGACTTCACTTCCTGACCCAGAATATTTATCGAATTTTGAGCGTGGAATTCGCCATGTAGGACGCAGCTACAAGCACTTTACTAGCATCGCAGAAGCACTGCGCCTTTCTCCAGAAGAGATGATCTATTTAAATCCCAACCTGGAGCGTGTTCTCAAGACCAATGAGCATGCTGGCAACCTAGTAATTGTTAATGTAAATAAAGAAACAAAAGGACAAATTGTCCTTTTGCCATCTCAGAATGCTGAACTGGTTATAGATAGAAGTAGCAGAACAGGCGTACTCCTGTTTAAAATTGGAGATGAGTTCTGGATCATTGATTCAGATAGTCCGCTGTGCCCAGATAAAGAAAAAACCTTCGGAGAAATCAAATCAATTAATTTCTCTTGATTCTAAGCATTCCATAGAAACAGGTCTATTATTTAAAATCCAGCGATTGGCATCATCAAGGTTTTCAGGAAGTACATACACACGCCAAACTCCATTCTTCACTTCGATAAACAGATCTATTTGTACTGCTAATGCCTTGATCTGTTCTATGGAGAGGCTGTCTAATTCTTCGAGATCATCGTGAAAATGCATCTAAAATTCGCCTCGCCTCTATAATTTTTTCGGTTTCGATCCATGCACGCAACCCAAGAGGAAACTGCAGGAATGCAATATCAGCTTTCTCAAGGGCGTTTGCTTCAGTTTCGAGTAATGGCCGACCCAGTTCTGTGAAATTGCGCAACATGTTGATTCGGATTGTGCCCATTTTTCCTCACTGCAATGAGCCTAAATCTGGGGGGGATGTTATAGGGTTGTCACACAGGGTAGGGAGAAACCCCTAACGTTCCTAGTTTTTTTGTCGCATCTTCAAGAGTTGAGCGATTTCAGAGAATTTTCCAATTTTCCTGAAAAAAGTTGGAACGCAACCTCTTTGGAATGAAAAAACCGGGCGTTTATACCCGGTCAGAAGGATCAGTCAGCAGGTGCCGCAGTGTCCAGGAGGTGGGGGAGGACCATCCTGTTTGGAAATGTTTTGGGTGGGCACAGCGGCCCCACAGCTGCTCAACACCAATGCCAAAACTGCGATCCAAAGGGGAAATCTTTTCATGACTCCAGCATAGGAACACTTGAAGAGAAAACCCCTGGTTTTACGTTCCAAGTTTTTCAATGATGGGTTGGTATATGACGGGTGGCATGCCCAAGGATTCCAGGGCATGGCGGTGCCGGTGGGCCTGATGTCTCTGCTCTACTGGTATCTGGCCACCTGCCAGAAGCGTCAGCACATGACGGGTCATGAAGTCCTTGGGATAGGTTTTAACTTTGGTGCCTGCGCGCCTTGCTCCAGTGGCGGACACGACCACGAAATCTGCAGCAACCTCCTGCAGCTGGGCCGATTCTCTGGCCAGTAGGTACAGCGGCACTGGTGTAAAGTCCCGCATCCACTGGATCAGCCATTCCCTCTGGCCAGTTGGCAGGGCACGAAATTGCTGGGCCATGGTGGCCAGCGCTTTTTGCACCTCATCCCCTTTCGGAAGATGGGGCAGGTTGGCATGGATCTGCACCAGGTTGGCAAAGAAAGTCATGGCCATGAGACCAATTCCAGTCTGAGGATACCTGAATGCCTTTTTGAGCACGTCCAGGGCGCTCTGGTCATGGTTCATACTGAGGGCCAGGGCCAGGGCCGACTGGCCCAGAAATCCCAGAATTTCACCGTAATCAGTTCCCACACACTTCTTGATGCGATCCAACTGCAAAAGGCGGCGTTCCCGATTCTCAGCCACATGAAACAGGGGAAGCTTCAGATGAAACTCTCTGGTGAAAGCACGCAACTCTGAAAGAATCGGAATCATGTAAGGAGATGCGGCCATGGAAGGGGCCTCAATAGCATCCTTTGAGGCTTGTCCCTCTCTCAGGGCCTTCAATGTGGCTCGTGACCACTGAGGTAACCATTCAGGGGTTTTCCCTGACAACCAAGAACCAACGGTCGCATACTCTACTGCATTGTTGTGAAGCCCAGTATTTTCTGCAGTTGACCGCACGACTTCGCCAAAGGTATCTACACCTTTCCCTATGTCTCCGGTATACAGGCTTCTCCAGGCTGACTCATAATGCACGATATCCCTGAACCGCTTACATTCAAGGATGTCTGCAATTTGCCCTGCCTTGATAAAAAAACCAACACCTTCTTGCCTCTTCAAGGTACTGGCTGCAATAGCCAGCGCAAGGTAAGCCCTGAATTTGGCTTCCAGGTTCACCAGACTGCTTTTCAGTGGCCAATCTGGCCTGAATGACTGAAGCACCCGTTGCATGACATCATCCCCTCCGGAGTCCACCAAGAAACCAAAGTAAAACGATTTGCATAGCACACAACTGGAGTGTTTGTACACCAGGGCCATGGCCTCATTCATCTGACCACGCAAGCGCAGAATGGCAGCAATTCTTGCGTCTCGCACACTGCAATCTGGCAAACCCTGCAAGGCCACCAAAAGCTCTGACAGCCTCTTCTCCTGCTGGACCTGCAGAAAGAACTGATCCCACTCAACAGGGCAGAAGATCAGTTCCTGTAAGTCTGCAGCAAAAGAAACGTCCATATGTATCAGGATATATAAACTCGCCTTCTGGTGCTAGCATGAACACCAGTACCGGAGGGAGCATGAGGAAACCTATACTGAGTGCCGCGTTACTTTTGTTGTCTGCCTGCACTCCTGCGCAGCAAGCAGAGTTGGCAACATCCATCAACAAGTTTAATGAGTCTCAGACGCTGAAAAGTAAACTTCAGTATGGCTTAAAAAGCACTCTCAGTTGCACAGACCAGAACGGCTTCACACGCAACCAACTGATGGTGGGTGAGAACTCCTGTGTTCTGGTGCTGGAAACTCCCATTGATTATGGAGTGCTATACCTCCACACGCAGGCAAGTTACCTGGAAAAGCGTGGAGGGATTTTCAACCCGTCTTTTGAAGAAGTCAACAAAGACGGATATGGAAAGTTTGAGATTACAGAATATGTCCAGAAGAATCGAAGCAGAAATTTTGTCATTCTTCCCTTCAAGTATTTTGTGACAGACAAGAATTTTTGGCGGAGCTTCCCACAAAAGCTTGTAACATCTTTTTCTTCCACACAAGCGGTAGATACGAGTCTGGTTGAAATGACCTTGAACTATGCTGCTCCAGCAGTAAGCTTACCTCCAAATTCTGGAACTGTCTTGGTCCAAGGATCTAAGGTGATTACATCGGTTTTAATGGCAGTTGATCAATACCTTTCAGCAGACAAAAATCCATATGGTCTCAAGCTTTTTGCAACCTTGTGTGTTGAAGATACTTGTTCAAATGAAACGCTATCTTTTGTAGGTGTGAATGATAAGCACTGAAGGGATTTAGCATGCGTGCGGCCATCTACCTTCGGGTCTCCACAGAGATCCAGACCACCCGTTATGGCCTCGACGCACAGAAGGCTGACTGTGAGGCCTACATCAAGCAGCAGGGCTATCAACTGGTGGCCACCTTCAGTGATGCGATCACCGGCACCAGCATGCAGCGTCCGGGACTCCAGTCCCTGCTGTCCCGTCAGGATGAGTTTGACCTGGTGGTGATCCCGGATGTGGACCGACTGGCCAGGGCTGTCCCTGCAGCTTATGCCCTGCGTGATCAGCTGCTTGCTGCAGGCCTGGAGGTGCACGGGGCCAGAGACGGACGCTACGATCCAGACGACGAAAGCAAGGAACTGGCTTTCGGTTTCAAGGCGATTCTGGCCAGCAATGAACGCAAGCGCATTGTGCGCCGGTTGATCTCCGGACGTGCGGCAAAGGTGGCCAGGGGCGAATTTGCCAAGCCAATAGATGCCTACGGATGGTCTGCAGGAAAGATCAACCCGGTGGAAGCTGAGCATGTGCGCTGGATCTACAGCATGGCCCTCCGGATGGGGGGCAGGCAGATCATTGACCGGCTGGAATTGGCAGGGGTCCTCTCTCCGGAAGGGGAAAGCAGATGGCATGTGTCATCTCTGAACCGACTGCTGAGAAATCCCCTGTACCGTGGGGAATACCACTTCAAGATCCCTGGAGGGACACAGCACGTCCTGCCCTGTGACGCGATCGTCAAGCCTGAGATCTGGTGGGCTGTGCAGGCTGCAGTCAAAACCCGCAAGTCAAATGGCAATGCCAGAGGCAACAGGACCGACCGCTTTCCCCTGACAGGAAACATTAAGTGTGATGTGTGTCAGCACGCCATGACCGGCCTGGAAGACGCACGTGTGAGGAAGGACGGCACGCGACTGCTCTATTACACCTGTGGCCACAGCAAGCACACCCGGAAACGCGAATGTGGCCACAGCACCCACTACCCTGCTGCAGACATCCATGAAACAGTCTGGACCATGCTCAGGGCCCTGGTGGAACGTCCTGAGCATGTGATCAGCACCCACATCAGAATCCAGACTCCGGAGTTCCCAGAGCCCGACCTGGAAGCTGCAAAGGCAGAACTCAAACGCAGATGGGACAGGGCCTATGCTGCATATGAAAAGGGCATCATCAGCCTGGACGACCTGGAAGCCAAAAAGAGAGACCTCGACCAGGCGCGTGAGGCCCTGCAGGCACGCACCACCCCCAAACTCACCCTCGATGTTGTGGACTGGGCCGCAAGACTCAGGGCCCTGCTGCAAAGTGACACCAGTCTGACCAATATTGTGAAAGAGCAAGGCATCTTTGTCATGGTCAATACGTCTGGGAAGGTGTTTTTGGAAGTCAGGCAGCTGGATAAAATGCCAGTGGAATAATCTCACTCTTCATCGTGAATGGTTACGCGGTGGCCTCTGGAGCGATGCCTCCGGAGCACTTTCAGAATGCCATTCAGGAAGTGCTGAAACTGCAGGAACAGGGCCACTGATTTCAGCAGGTTTGTCAGTGCAGGCCAGAAAATTCTGGCCTGTTTTTCTGGGTTTTGCATGACCAGGGCAATCAGGCGATAATGGATTCATGTCGCGCGTCCAACTGCTGGAGTCCACAAGAATGGAATTGCAACCTTACCATGAAGAGTTTAAGCAGTATGTCGCTGACCTTAGACTGCCAGAGGGACACTGGAGCGGATATGATCCCGAAACGGGTTTGCGGATTGGGGGCAGGGTGATTCCGCCAACGCCTCAAGAAATCTGGGCAGACACAGACCTCTTTTTGCAAGGTGAGGTTGTAAGGGTGGGGGTTCAGTTTCTGATGCGTTTTAAGAAAATGGTGATCGAGGTGACTGGGAAGCAGGTGACATTTCGTAACCTCTTCAGGCTGGTGAGTGATCAATGAAATGAAGAGCGTATTGGTTTTTTTGTGTTCAAATGGTCATTGAAAACAAAAAACCCGCCCGGCTGGACGGGTTTTTTGTCTGATCCGCTCAGTACTGACGGCCAAACAGGATGCGCTTGCTGTAACCCGAGGGTTTGCCGCACTTCACGCAGGTTCCGGTGCTCTCCTGATTGAAGTACTCGCCTTCTGAGAGGGGTTCGTTGCGGGTGGTGGCTCTGGTTTCTTCCTTGATGCTGGCCTCGCAGGCAGCATCGGCGCAGTGGTGGGCCAGCACCCACTTGTTGTTGTCAATTTCGGTCTTGAACTGCTCGAAGGTGTCCACTGGAACCGTGTTCTCCAGCAGGAAGTCCTCGGCACGTTTGAACAGGAACTGCTGGATCTCCTGCAGCCTTGCAGGCATGCCGGAGATGACCTCTTCCCGGGGCAGGATTTCCTTGTCACCGTGGGTGCGGTTCTTGACCACCAGCACACCCTGCTCCAGATCGCGGGGACCAACTTCCAGACGCACAGGCACCCCTTTGAGCTCCCAGTCGTTGTACTTGAAGCCATTGGAGAGGCCTTCGCGCTTGTCCACCTTCACCCGGACACCCAGAGCTTTCAGTTCATCGGCAATCTGGTCTGCAGCCTCGAACATCTGCTCGGTGTTGTCCTTGCGGGTCACGGGCACAATCACCACCTGAATGGGGGCGATGTTGGGGGGCATCTGCAGGCCCTTGTCGTCCCCGTGGGTCATGATCAGGGCACCGATGATGCGGCTTGAGATCGCCCAGGAGGTGGTGTGCACGTAGTGCTCCTTCTGGTCGCGGCCCTGGAATTTCACCTCGAAGGCTTTTGCGAAGTTCTGGCCCAGGTAGTGGGAGGTCCCGCTCTGCAGGGCCTTACCGTCGCGCATCATGCCCTCGATGGAGAAGGTGTCCACAGCACCCGCGAAACGCTCTGAAGCAGTTTTCTTGCCTCGCACCACAGGCAGGGCCAGAATGTCCCGGCAGAAGACATGGTAGATGTTCAGCATCTGTTGCACTTCATTCCGGGCTTCCTGCTCGGTTTCGTGGGCGGTGTGCCCCTCATGCCAGAAGAATTCAGCGGTGCGCAGGAAAGGCTTGGTGCGCAGCTCTGCACGGAACACGCTGCCCCACTGGTAGTGCAGGTAAGGCAGATCCCTGTAGGAGTTCAGCCACTGGGACCACATGTGCCCGATGATGGTCTCACTGGTGGGACGCATGACATAAGGCTCTTCGAGCACTTCCGTGCCAATCTTGGTCACGGTGAAAAGCTCGGGGGCAAAGCCTTCCACATGGTCGGCCTCTTTGGTGATGAAACCCATGGGGATCAGGGTGGGGAAGAGCAGGCTCTCGTGGCCGGTCTCTTTGAATTTGTCATCCAGCCAGCGCACAATGCGCTCCCAGAGGGCGTGTCCATAAGGCTTGACCACCATGCTGCCACGCACAGGGCTGTAATCGGCAAGGTCGGCTTTGGTGATGACCTCGTTGTACCACTCGTTAAAATCCACACTCTGTGGGGTGACGCCAAACTGTTGGGCTTTCTTGTCCTGACTCATCTTGAGTAGTGTAACAAATTGGGTTTGAGGGGTTGTGACTGTGCTAGAAGGGGTCAGCAGAAAGCCGAGGGCCGAGGGCTGAGAGCAGAAAGATCGTTTGCGGGAGCTGGATTTGCAGAGCAGAAAGCAAGTGGATCTGTTGGTTCATTTCTTCGATCCAGATGCCCCTGTCTACCTGGGCATTTTGAGCTGTGGCGGGAGATGCAGCTTTTGCTCTGTGCCTTCCTGATCATGTTGCGCGTGTCATTTTGCTATTGCCCTCAGCCTTTCACCTTGACATCTTCCCCAGACTCCCCAACAATAGACCCATGACATGGGAAAACTGTATACAATTTACCCGGTTTTCTCTGGTGTACTGCCCGCCACCCCGCAGGGGGTAAATTTTCTTTCAATTCATGAAAAGTGGCCTGCGTGTGTTGCCCTCTGCAACATTTTGTAGGTGATGTGCCTTTGATTTCCTCCTTCTGCCCCCACAATGGCAGGAGCACATGATTTTCAGGAGAAACAATGAGACTCAGCCAGTCTTTTTTTTACACCCTTCGTGAAGTTCCGAGCGACGCCGACATTCGCAGCCACCAGCTTCTGGTGCGGGCCGGGTATATCCGCCGCCTGGGATCAGGGTCCTACAGCCTGCTGCCCCTGATGCAACGGGTGATCCACAAAATTGAAGCCATCGTGAGAGACGAACTGGACCGCATCGGAGGCCAGGAGTGCCTGCTTCCCCAGATGCACCCCGATGAAGTCTGGGAAGCGTCCGGGCGTCTGGAAGCCTACCGTGCAGAGGGCATCCTGTTTCACTTTCAGGACCGCCAGAACAGGGGACAGGTGCTCGCCCCGACCCATGAGGAGGCCGTGACCCTGGCTGTGAAAGACGTGCTGCGCAGCTACCGCCAGTATCCGGTGCACCTGTACCAGATCCAGACCAAATTCCGGGACGAGATCCGGCCCCGTTTTGGCCTGATGCGCTCCCGCGAGTTCATCATGAAAGACGGGTACTCCTTTCACACCTCGGCACAGTCCCTGGAGGACACCTACCAGCAGATTGGACAGGCCTACGAACGGGTCTTTGAACGCCTGGGCATCAAAGTGGTGGCTGTGGAAGCAGACTCTGGTGCGATGGGTGGCAAAAAGAGCCGGGAATTCATGGTCCTGACCCAGGCGGGAGAAGACGAGGTGCTTTACACTGCAGACGGCCAGTACGCCGCCAATGTGGAAAAGGCAGAATCCATCTTCAGTCCGGCGGTTCCGTCCAGATTCACCGAACACCACAAACACCACACCCCGGGAACCCCGACCATTGCCACCCTGTGTGACTTCATGGACTGTGACCCCACGCAGGTGGTCAAAAACGTGCTCTATCAGGCGATTTTCTCAAGTGGCGTACTGGTTCCAGTGCTGGTCAGCATCCGTGGAGATCAGGATGTGAACCCCACCAAACTCTCCAACGTGCTTTCCGAGATGTTCAGTGGACTGGGAAGCCTGCAAAGTCTGGAGGTGCCAGATGCAGATCAGCTCAAGGAATGGACCACAGGAGAACTGCCGCTGGGCTACATCGCCCCGGACCTCCCGGACAGCCTGATCGCCTTCAGGGAGGGGGTGCATGGTCAGTTTGCCCGCATCACCGACTTCACGGTTTCAGAACTTGAAAACTTTGTGACCGGAGCCAACGAGACTGACCACCACGTTTACGGAGCCAACTGGGGTGGAAATTTCCAGCTCGGGTACCTCGCAGATGTGCGGATGGCAAAAGCAGGAGACCGTGCCAAACACGACCCGGAGCAGACCCTGCTCAGTGCCAGAGGGGTTGAGGTGGGCCACATCTTCCAGCTTGGGAACCGATATGCAGACCGACTGGGACTCCGTTACCTGGATGCCCAGGGACAGGAGCAGGTCCCCCTCATGGGCTGTTACGGCATGGGCATCACCCGACTGGCCCAGGCCATTGTCGAGCAATCCCACGATGAGCAGGGCATCATCTGGCCACTGGCAGCAGCACCGTATCAGGTCATCCTCACGGTGGCGAACATGGGACAGTCAGAGCAGGCTGAAAAAGGCCTGCAGCTGTATCAGGACCTGAAAGCAGCAGGCCTGGAAGTGATGCTGGATGACCGGGACGAACGGGCCGGAGTCAAATTCAAAGACGCAGACCTGATCGGCATCCCTTTCCGTGTGGTGGTTGGAAAGACCATCCAGGAAGGATTGGTGGAACTCATCACCAGACAGACCGGAGAAAAACAGCAGGTTGCGCTTGAAGATCTGGAGTCGACCCTCTCAGGTCTATGTGTGGAAAGAAAACGTTCTGACAGCGTTTGCTAACATGATTGCAAAAGCACCCCAAAGCTTCTGGAGGCTCCATGTCTGGCAACAACACCTTTCTGTACATCATCCTGATCGCCTTCGCCACAGTCGGCATCTATTCGGGCTTCAAGGAGGCAGGCATGCAGGGCGTGATCAATGCCCTGATCATGTACGGGATTCCCGTGGTGCTGGCCGTGATGGTGCTGCAGACCGCAGCCAGACGCCGCAAACGCCCTTCACCTCCAAAACCTGAGGTCAGGGAAGGGGAAAAGGATTCAGAAAATTAAGGGGATGGGTTTCTGGCCCATCCTTTTTTTGTGGGTTGTCTGATCAAGACCATCCAGATTCCTGTCAGGAGGGGGGTGAGCCAGCGGCCCGCCCCTACATCTTCCTTCTGCCCCCGGTCTGATTTGCCCATATCACCCCACCCACGCTTCTGACAGGGAACGGGTATCATGGGCTCTTGGAGGTTGACCTTGCCCATCATTCCTGACGGAACGCGTTTTGTGCTCCCCCCCGAGTGGGAGTGGCGTGAGTCTCTGAAACACAACATCCAGGAGGTGTTCAGCACCTGGGGTTACCAGGCTGTGCAGACCCCTGCTTTAGAAGTCCATGATCCCAGCCATCCTCTGTCTGACCGGGCCTTCAAACTGGTGGACAGAGATGGGATGGTGCTGGCCCTGCGCAGTGAATACACCACCGCCGTGGGCAAACTGATCCGCACTGACCTCTCCAGCCATCCTTTTCCGATTCGCCTGCAATACGCGGGTTCCCTGTGGCTCCGCTCCATGAGCAGTGAACTGGGACGCATGCGGGAATTCACCCAGGTGGGGGTGGAACTGGTGGGGGTGTCCTCTCCCAGAGCGGATGCAGAACTGATCATGATGGCGCTTGACGCACTGGACCGACTGGGTGTGCGTTATGAACTGGAACTCGGCCATCCGGGTTTTGTGCACAGCGTGCTGGAGGAAACAGGCCTGCCAGAAGAGAGCCTGAATGTGCTGCACAACATCATTGACCGCAAGGCCACCCCTGAACTGCGTGCAGAGCTGGAAAAACAGGGCATCACCGGACCCCTGGAGGAACGCATTTTGCGCCTCCCCGACCTGTATGGTGGTACCGAGATTCTCGATGAGGCCCTGACCATCGCTGGAAATGACACTGCCAGAGAAGCCCTGGGTCACGTGCGGGAAGTGGTGGAGCTCACAGGACGCGCAGACCACCTGCTCGACCTTGGCATGTCCCGTCGGTACAGCTATTACTCGGGTCTGACCTTCCGGGCCTACACCCCTGACTTCGGTCTGCCCCTGCTGGGTGGAGGCCGTTACGACGCTGGAATTCCCGGAGCAGGCTTTGCCATCGGACTGGAACGGGTGATGGCTGCACTGGGTTCTCCCCCCGGCAGAACCGAACCCCAGGCCATCGCCATGGATTTTGCCTCTGCACAGAGGGCCAGGCAGGACGGTTACCGCACCGAATTCTCGCTGGAGACCACCCTGGAAGCGACCCTCAGGTATGCCAGAGAGCGGGGCATCTCACGTGTTTACACCCCTGATGGTGTGACAATGGTGGAATGAAAGGTGGAATGAAACCCTCCATCCAGGCTTACAACACCCCGGAGAAGGCTGCAGACTACCACGCAGGTCTGCAGCCAGGTTCCATTCGGGACCGCATGTTGCAGGTCACCGCCCAGACCCTCAGAGACGCCCTGCCTGATGGGGGAAGGGTGCTGGAACTCGGCGCTGGAACCGGACACCTGACCCGCAAGATTCTGGAACTCAACCACTTTGCAGAAGTGCTGCCCACCGACGGCTCAGAAGAGATGCTCTCTGTTGCCCGAAACAGCATGCCAAGTGTGCCCTTTCAGCTGCTGGACTACTTTGACCCAGACTGGAGCCAGTCTTTCTCGGGCATTCGGGGTGTGGTCAGCAGCCTGACTTTTCACTACCATCCTGAGAAATCCCGCCTGTTCAGAGAAATCCACGCCCTGCTTCCCCGGGGTGGTGTGCTGGTCTTTGCAGACAAAATCGCTCCAGACCATCCTTTACAGGCTTCACTGTTCGATTACGAAAATGCCCGCCGCTGGTTGAAGCGTCATCCCCTGCCAGAGGAAGTGGCGGAAGTGGCCCAGAAAACCGAGGCCTGGAACCGCCAGTCTGGCAAACACCTGGAAACGGCATCCCGCTTGCTGAATCACCTCGAACGGGCCGGATTCATGGCCGGGCAACTCTGGCAGGAGCACAACCATGCCATTTTTGCTGCTGTCCGGAAATGAACGGCCAGTCTTCTGTCTTGCTGAAGGTTGGTTGATTCGAGGGGCCATCAGCCATCAGCCGTCAGCTTTCAGCCTCAAAAGACCTGCAATCTGCAGAACAGGCCAGAACACCAGGAGCATCATTTTCCTTCAGGACAGACTCCAGGGCTGCTGCAGGCTGTGGCGAAAGCATCAGGTGGTTTTTTGCTGATGGCTGACCGCTGAATGCTGATGGCTCATCTCCATCAGCCATTTCACGCTTTGCGCTGCCCCGTTGTGATCGCTAGACTGCACCCATGACAGATGCCATCCGGGCGTACCATGATCCAGACCGGGCCAGACGCTACCACACCCAGCATGCTTTTGATCCTCCCCGCAAAGCACGCATGTTTGAGGTGATGCTGGACACCCTGCGTGCCCTGATTCCTGCGGGTGGCAGGGTGCTGGAACTCGGGGCAGGCAGCGGAGATTTTACAAAGGTGCTGCTGGATTCGGGGTTTTTCTCCCGAATCGAGGCCACAGATGGGGCAGAAGAGATGCTTTCCCTTGCACAGTCTGAAATCACGGCAGAGCAGGTCTCTTTCAGGCTGCTGGACTTCACCCGGCCCTGGAGCGCCCCAGAGCCTCTGGATGCCATCGTGAGCAGCATGGCGCTTCACCATGCCCCGGACAAACTCTTCAGCTTCCAGCAGGCCTTTCAGGCGCTCAGGCCGGGAGGTGTGCTGGTGATTGGAGACCACATTGCAGGGGCCACCCCGCACACCCACCGCCTGATTTCGCTGGAACGGGCACGGGTCAAACAGATCCCTGAAGCGCAGGTGCCAGACTGGATTTTGCAGGACGAGCAGGCCCAGGCGGCACAGGGCAACATCTGTGAACCCCTAGATGTTTACCTGAATGTGTTGCAACAGGCAGGCTTCATGCACGTAGACTGTTTGTGGCGAGACCACTGGATGGCTGTCGTCCTTGCCCTGAAACCTTATGAGTGACCAACTGCACATCCCCGAAGGCCTGACCCTGACCCTCGCCCTCCCCAAAGGACGGGTGATGGAAACCGGAATTGAACTCCTGCGCAAAGCAGGACTCCCCCTCACCATCCCCGAAAAAAGCCGCCTCCTCAGGCACCACTTCGGCCCCATCACCCTGCTTGAACTGCGCAACAGCGATGTTCCCGCCTACGTGGACCTCGGTGTTGCAGATGCAGGCATTGTCGGGAAAGACGTGCTGCTCGAAGCAGGCCGGGACATCTTTGAACCCCTCGATCTGAAATACGGTGCATGCCGTCTGGCCCTGATCCGTGAAAAAGGGGCAAACGGTCCCATCAACCGGGTCGCCAGCAAGTACCCCCACGTGGCCGCCCAGTACCTGCGGGAAAAAGGCTCCACCGCAGAGGTCATCAAACTGAACGGCAACATCGAACTGGCCTGCCTCACTGGCCTTGCCGACGCAGTTGTGGACATTGTGGAAACCGGAAGCACCCTGAAAGCCAACAACCTGGAAGAAGTCGAAACCATCGCCCAGTCCAGCGCCCGCTTTGTGGTGGCCCGCAGCAGCCTGAAACTGAAACGGGCCATCCTCAGGCCCCTGATTCACAGGCTGTCGGAACTGGTTTAGTCCCCCCTGTGCACGCTCCTCTTGCACTGTCCCCCCTCAACTTTGTGGGGGGACAGCTCCAAATGAAATGAGGAGCAGGGGGGCAGAGCAAGGGGATCTACTTCAACGTGTAAGCCAGTGCTTTAGAAGGACACTGGTCAATGACTGCACTGATCTCCTGGGCCGTGCCGTTCTCAATTTTGATCCATGGGCGTTCTTTCGGCTGAAAAACCGACGCCAGACCGCGAGCACAGATGCCCGAGTGCTGGCAGATGTCGCTGTTCCAGTGGATGGTGATGCCCTCTCCTTCATAGTCGCGCTGTGCCATGTTCCTTCCTCCTTGACTTCAGGGTAATGCGAGCTCACTGACCGGATTGTGGTGAGAGGTGCATGCCCAGATCATACGACCAGGGATGCTCTTGCAGGGTCTGAAAGCCCATGCGATGGTAGAAGGCCACAGCACGGGGATTGTCTCTGGAGACCCCCAGATGCACTCCTCTGATGCCCTGTGATCGCAGGAGGTCCAGAAAGGCCAGCATCAGGCGTTTGCCGTTTCCGCCTCCCTGTGCGCGGGGCAGCAGGTCGATGTGCAGGTGGGCAGGAAAGTCCTCTGCTTCCCCTCTCGCCTGATAGCCCCGGTGGATGGCACGGATCATGCGGGCATCCAGGCTCTGGTCTTCAGGGCCAGGCAGAGCGTACTGTTCCCTGAGGGCAGGCCACCAGTGTGCCTCTGTGCGTTGCTCGAAGACATGGGAATCCGGGGTGCCCACAATGTACCCACAGACCCCCTCTTCATCTTCAAGCACCAGACAGGTTTCAGGGAACAGCACGCCATAAGGGGCAGCATAATAATGCCCGAGCAGCTTCGGGTCCCTGTACAGGTGGGTGGCGTCCCCACCATTGTCCCCGGTCTTCAGGCAGATGTGGTACAGGGCTTCAAGATCCTCAGGCTGGTAAAGACGAATCCTCGGGGTCATGCATACCACTATAAGACCAGTTGGGCAGAAAGCAGACAGCAGAAAAGCTTAAGCTCTGGCTTAAATTGCCTTCTGCTTTCTGCCTTCTCTTCAGTTCAGACTGTCATCTTCATCGACCCTGGGCTTGAAGTCTGCGTTCAGCAACTCTGCCACTTTGGTGTCTTTCGGGTCCTGGTTGTAGGTCAGGGCGAGGTAATAGCTCACCCAGGCCCCGAAGTACCACAGGTACAGGTTGCGTGCGTAATCGCTGAGGTTTTCAGGGGGCAGCACCGGAATGATCTCATCGATGCGGGTTTCCAGGATTTCACGGGCAAGCTGCATTTCAGCATCCGGTTCGCCGAGGATCAGGGCCACACGCTCATCTCCAGACTCGTGGCGGGCTTCAAAGCCTCCAGAGAGGGTGAGGAGGGGTTCATGCTCCAGAGGCACGCTCATGGACTTCCCAATGCGTCCCAGCAGTTGCTGCCATGCACCGATCAAGGGAGCGTAGCTTCTTGAAGCCAGCAGCAGGGGAGTGCGGGTCCACAGGGACCACGCCAGTTGCTTGGCAGGGTTCTGTTCGGTGGGGATCTGGAAGGTGCAGCGGTCTGCCAGCAGGCGCAGGGCGGCATCGGCTTTTTCGGCCTCCTCACTGTTGCCGGTGGCGTGGGCAAGGTACTGGGTGTAGGTGTAGAGGCTCAGGGGCTGGGTGGGCACCAGGTAATCCAGGTCCCTCAGGCTTGGGCTGACCCCCACACGCTGCACCTGGGCTCCACTGGCCTCGGCGATGTTCACGAGGTCCTCCCCTTCAGGGTCGTGCACGTTCCCGAGCAGGAACTGGGTTCCCTGGGCCACCACAGTCTTTTCAATGAAGCTGGTGAGGCGCAGGGCCAGAGCCCCCTCCTCATAACCCACGGCTCCATAGGGTTGGGTCAGGATTTTGCGGGGTCCAGCATAGCTGCCAGGCAGGCCCTCGAGGGCATCATGCAGGTTTGAGGTGTCAAGTTCTTTGCGGCTGTGGTCGTCTAGCATATGTTCACTCTACCGGGATTGATGGGGGAAGAAAGTTCAGGGAGACCAGACAAAGCAGCGGCACTTTGCAGACGCTGCAAGATCATTTGGAGATCGCTCTCTTTGCTTTCGGGTTCTCAAACGCATGTAACATCCGTGACTGTCGTTGCAGGATCAAGCATCCGCACATCTTTTCAAGCTTTTCATCTAAAGGTGCTAGAATCTTCTGCGTGTGTGCAAACTGCCTGATCCCAACACCACGATCTGCGTGGGGGTCGTCCAGAAAAACACCTTGCATGGCGTGGTGTCTGAACATGAAAAACACCACGCGAAGCGTGGTGTTGATGGCGCACCCGACAGGATTCGAACCTGTGACCTTTGGCTCCGGAGGCCAACGCTCTATCCGGCTGAGCTACGGGTGCAGGGCAGAAGGTAAAGTAGCACGATGACCAGGAGGAAGTCAAGTGAAATCGGAAACACAACCAAGTAAAAGCCTGGGCGTGAGGATCGCCCTCGGTGTTGTCGCGTTTGCCCTGCTCGGAGGAATGACCTTCACCTTCCTGCCTTACCTGCAGCAAGGGGGCCTCTCCCAGAACGACGGAACACCGGCTTTCAAGGTCAATGACCAGACCGTCACCGAAGAGGACATCAAGGCGTTCCAGAGCCGCTCTGCCATCTTCAACAACACCGAAGGCATGATCGGGGATGACCTGAAGCGTGTGATGGTCAGCTACCTGATTCAGGAAGCTGCCCTGAAAGACGATGCCTCCAGCGTGAAAATCGCCAACAGCGAAGTGCAGAAGATCATTGATGACTACCGCAAGGCCAACAACCTGCAGGACCGTCAGAAATGGCGTGAATTTGTCACCAACCAGCTGCAGACCACCGAACCCAAACTGCGCGAGGACCTGAGAAACAACCTGCGCATCCAGAAGCGCTCCGAGGAGGTCAAGGCCAGTGCAACCGTGACCGACCCCGAAGCGAAACTCTTCTACGAGGCCTTCAAGGACCAGTTCAAGTCTGAACCCCGTGTGGTGGCCCGCCAGATCGTGGTGAAAGACCAGGCCAAGGCTGCAGACCTGCTCAAGCAGGCCAGGGCTGGCGCAGACTTCGCCAAACTGGCCACCGAGAACAACACAGGTGATCTTGCCAAGACGGCAGGTGCGGTGGGTGCAACCGGTACGGAAACAGAGCCCAAGGAAGTGGCAAAACTCGCCTTCCCTGAAGCTGTGTCCACGGCGGTCTTCGCCCTGAAAGCCCCAGGCCTCACCGATGTGATCAAAGATGGCAGCAACTTCTACATCGTCAAGGTGGAAAAAATCCTCCCTGCTGCAGCCAAAACCTTTGACGAGGCCAAAAATGATGTGATGACCAGGGCCAAGGCTTTCAAAGAAGCCCAGGTTGTTGAAGCCT
Organism: Deinococcus cellulosilyticus NBRC 106333 = KACC 11606; assembly: GCF_007990775.1. Lineage (NCBI taxonomy): Bacteria > Thermotogati > Deinococcota > Deinococci > Deinococcales > Deinococcaceae > Deinococcus > Deinococcus cellulosilyticus. The sequence continues at coordinate 206,972 of NZ_BJXB01000003.1, forward strand.
GGCAGGAAAGCGTCGTCAAGAATGCCAAGGTCGAGTTCATCGACAGCAAATGGAAGGTGGAAGACCCCATTGTCGCTGTTGTGGACAAGCAGAACGTCAAGTACTCCGAGGTCCTCAACACCCTCTACAGCAACCAGCAGATCTCCCAGTTCATTCAGCCCGGCAACGCCCAGGCAGAGAGCTTCGTCAACCAGTTCTTCAAGCCCCAGGCCGTGGAAAGCCTGATCAACCAGTACGCCGCTGTGGAGATCGCCAAGAAGCTGAACCAGCCCTTCATCGGGGGCCGTGCCCAGCTGGAAGCTGAACTCGTCGCCTACCAGGGCCGCAACGAAACCGTCACCGAGGCAGAAATTGAAGCCTTCTACAAGCAGAACCAGACCCAGTACGCTGTTCCTGGCAGTGCCAGCCTGAAGGAAGCCTCCTTCAAGGACAAGAACAAGGCCCTGGCCTTCCGTGACAGCTTCGTCAAGGGCGGCAAGGACTTCACCAAGGACGCAGGCAAGGCTGGAGCCACCGTCAACGAGACTGGAACCGTCACCGACACCAGCAGCAACGTGAGCCCCGTGATCCTGCAGAGCATCTTCAAATCCGGACGCCTCACCGGTGCAGGGGAAGGCAGCGTCAGCGACGTTCTGGAAGTGGACAAGAAGTTCGTGGTGGCTTACGTTTCCGATCTGGTCAAACCCAGCGTGAAGACCCTCGCAGAAGTGCATGACGACATCCGCGAGCAGGTGCTGCAACAGAAGATCAGCCAGAAAGGCCAGGCCTTCATCACCGCCGAGCGCAAGAAGCTGAAAGTCGAAAACAAGCTGCAGGACATCCTGAAAGCCCAGCAGACCGAAGTGGACGCCGCCAACCCCAAAACCCTGGAAGACTCCCAGAAGGATTCCGGTTCTGCTGGTGGCACCAACTCCGGTGGCGAAACCAGTGGCACCGAGAACAAAGATTCTGGCACCACGGGCACCGAGAACAAAGACTCTGGCAGCACCAACAACCAGTAATTCTTCAAAACAAAAACCCAAAAGAAGAAGCCCCGAAAGTTCGGGGCTTCTTTCATGTTTGCTGGAGGTTATTCTTCGCCAGAGCTGTCATTGCCCTTGCCGTTGGTTTTGGGCTTCCGGCGGCGGCGCTTCTGGGCGTCGTTCTTCTGGGCGTTGCCTTCGGTCCTGGTTTGCTGGGCAGGGTCTGCTTTCACCTGAGGCTGGGCTTCACGGGGCTCGGAAGGCTGATACTGCTGGGGCTGAGGGACACTGCGCTCTCCCTTGCCTTCAGAAGGACGGCTGGCATTGCGGTCTGGATTCCTGGGAAGTTGCATGGGCTTCTGAGGACGGGGTTTTTGCATGGGAATCGGAGATTCACCCCGGTTGCGTCCCTGGTTGCGCCCCTGGTCCCGATTCTGCTGCTGGGCTTTTTGCTGCTCCCTGCCCTGATCGCGGTTCTGGTCGCGATTTTGATCCCGAGTCTGATCGCGGCGTTCCTGCTGATCTCTGCCGGAATTGCGGTTGCCGCCCTCCCGTGCCTGCTGGGGAGCCCGGTCCTGGCCTTTCTGTTGCTGGCCAGGGTTGCCCTGCTGTCCTTTGCCACGGTTCTGGCTCTGGTTTTGCTGCTTGTTCTGGGGAGGACGGTTGTTGCCGCCCCCGCCCCGGAAATCGCGTCTGGGCTGCTGGGGTTCATCGTCCCGCAGGTTTTCCACGGTCCAGTCTCCGAAGTAGAGTTTCTGCACCGTGACGTTCACCGGGCGGGAGTACTCGTTTTTGGAGCGTTCCAGGGTGACCACGCGGCGTTTGCGTCCGCCCTGACCGCCTTGACCGCCAGCGTTGCCTCTGGCCTGCTGGGGAGTGGGTTTGCGGTTGTTGGTGTTTTGATTGGTGTTGCTGCCATTGTTCTGCGTCTCGCCCCTCTTGCGGGCGCGGGGTTTCTGATCCATGTCATTCTCCCAGAGGATGAAATCAATTTGTCTGGCTGCCAGGTTCACATTGGAAATCTGCACCTGCAGTTTGTCTCCCAGCTGGAAGCTCTGACCGTTGTTCTTGCCTTTCAGGGACATGGTGTCCTCGAAGAAGATGTAATAGTCGGGCAGGCTGGAGATGTGCACCAGTCCTTCAATGCCGTTTTGAATGGACACAAAGAACCCGAAGCTTGTCACGCTGCTGATGTGCCCATCGAAGACCTCGCCAAGCTGGCCCTGTGCCCACAGGCACTGGTAGTACTTGGTGAGTTCACGTTCGGCATCGCTCGCGGCGCGTTCCCGTTCGCTGGTGTGGTCGCCCATGCCAGCGAGTTTGTCGTGGATGCGTTCTTTTTCAGGCCCACTGATTTCCTGCTGCAGGTGCTTGCGCAGCATGCGGTGAACGAGCAGGTCCGGGTAACGGCGGATCGGGCTGGTGAAGTGCAGGTATTCCGAGAAGGCCAGTCCGAAGTGCCCGAGGTTGTGCTGGGCGTACTTGGCCTGCTTTAAGGAACGCAGCAGCAGGTGGTTGACCACGGTCTCTTTGGGGGTCCCGCGCACCTGTTTGAGGAGGGCCTGATAGTTCTGGGGGGTGGGCTTCTCGTCGGCCTGCAGGCCCATTTTGGTGAGCATGTGGCGCAGTTCGGTCCAGCGGTCATCGCTGGGGTCCTCGTGCACCCGGTACAGGGCCGGGATGTGGTGTTCGATCATGTACTGGGCCACGACCTTGTTGGCGAGCAGCATCAGGTCCTCGATCATGCCACGGGCGGTTTCCTCGCGGATGGGAATGAGTTCCAGACGCCCCTCTTTGTCCACCTCGACCTTGACCTCGCTGAGTTTGAAGTCCAGGGACCCTTCACGCAACCTGCGCTGGCGCATCTTGTTGGTGATTTTCAAGAGCAGATGCATGTCGCCTTCGAGGTGACGGGCATGGTCGGGGAGGGAAGCGGTGCCTTCACTGTAGGCCTGCACCTCGTCGTAGGTGAGGCGGGCTTTGGAGTGAATCACGCTGGGGGTGACGCTGTAGGTCAGGATGTCCATGTCAGGACCCATCTCGACCAGCGCACTCAAAGTCAGGCGGTCCTTGTGGGGCACCAGGGAGCACACGCCGTTGGAGAGCTTCTCGGGCAGCATGGGCAGGACCTTGCCAGGGAGGTACACGCTGGTGGCCCGCTGGTAGGCTTCCTTGTCGAGCGCACTGCCTTCGGTGACGTAGTAGGACACGTCTGCAATGTGAATGCCCAGCAGGAAGTTGCCGTTCTCCAGACGCTCGATGTGGATGGCATCATCGAAGTCCTTGGCGTCCCGTCCGTCCACGGTGAAGATGTTCTTCTCACGCAGGTCCAGGCGGCCTTCCAGCATCTTCTTGGTGATGCGGGTGGAGATCTTCTCGGATTCCTTCTCCACTTCGATGGGAAATTCATCGCGCAGGTCGTACTGTGCGATCACCGCGCGGGTCTCGGTTTCCGGGGTGATTTCGGTGCCCAGCACTTCTTTGACCCTTGCGTAAGGCTCGCGGGTGTTCTCAGGCCAGTGCAGCTCAGCCACCAGACGGGAACCCAGGGCCACGTTTTCCAGCCCTTCAGAGAGCAGGGGGATGCTTCTGGCCAGACGGGTGTCGTCAGGGATCAGCACCTGGTTGCCTTTGCGCTCTTCCAGGGTTCCAATCAATTGGGCATTGCCGCGTTCGACAATGCGAACCACCACACCACGCGGCGAGTTCTCGTTCTTGCGTTTCTCTTCGGCTTTGATCTGGACGATGTCTCCGGTCCAGGCTCCCAGGGTGGCATCGGCAGGAATAAAGTAGTCTTCCTTGCCTGTTTCTGGAATCACAAAACCAAACCCACTGCTTGAGGACTGGAAGCGACCCCGCACCAGATTGGTGTCTTCCGGGTAGGCGTAAACACGCCTGCGCACCCGCACCACCTTGTCTTCTTCTGCCAGTTCTTCCAGCAGGGATTCCATGTTGCGCCGGTTCCCCAGGTTGTTCTTGACCACACGGGGAAGGGCACGTTCCAGATCCCGCACATGCCAGGTGCGGCGCTTCTGCTTCATGAACTCCAGCAGCACCTCTTTTGGATCTTTGTTTGCCAGTTCAGCAGGATCAAGCTTCTGGGGCTCGGGGGTCTGCTGCTGGTTTTGCTGCCCTTTGCCTCTGGATGGACCCTTTTCGGGGGCCTTTTGCTGGGGCTGCTGGCTTCTGGGTGCAGCTTTTGAGGTGGGCTGCTTGTCCCGCTTCACATACAGGTAAGCAGGCAGATCAGGAGATGCAGGGCTGCTCTGGGGGGTGGGAATGGAAGGCTTGCTGGGAGCCGTTTCAGGGGTGGAATCCCCATGCTCCAGTGTGCGGATGGAAGGCTGGGGAACATCTTCCTGCCCACCTTCTTCGACCAGATCCACCACTTCTGCACTGTCTTCCAGGGCATCATCCAGTTTCAAGGGCTCCTGGGTGGGTTCCTCGGGGACCACCACTTCAGGTGCAGCCTGCTTTTTGCCTCTGCCTTTTTTCTTCACAGGAGCCTGAACAGGGACGCTTTCAAGCACTTCCTGAACATCTGCATCAGGGGCCTGTTCAGTGCTGATGTCCGGTGCAGGGGCAGCTTCAACAGAGGTCTCCTGGATTACAGGTTCAGCGGCAGTTTTCTTCCGTCTGCTGGATGTTCTGGGCGCATTTTCAACCACCTGTTCACTGACAGGCTCCACAGCAGCGGCCACTTCCACCGGGGTGTTTTCTGCAGGCCTTGCTTCAGTAGGGGAGATTTCAGCGACTTCAGGTGCGACAGGTGCTGCAGCAGCTTCAACAGGTGCAGCTTTTCTGGTCTTGCGGCCTTTCTGGGCTGGGACAGCTTCTGCTGGTGTGCTCTCTGTGGCCTGAACTTCTGCAGGTTGCACAGGTTCACTGTTCTGCTCGGGTTCAGAGACCACAGGAGTCACCTGCACGGCTTCCGTCTGGGTCAGGGCCTGATCGGGAACGGCAGGAGCATTCTTCTTGCGGCTCTTTCTGGCTTTTGGAGCGGCTTCTTCTGCTGCAACCGTTTCCGTGGCAGCAGGTTCAACCCCGACAGGTTCAGTGGCCTGAACTTCAGGCTCTGTCTGGGCAGGTTCAGGATCAATTTCTGGCGTGACCACAGACTGAGCTGATGCCATTTCACTGGTGCTGACCTTTTCAGCCTGTTGGGTGTCATCTGCTGCCTGAGTTGTTTTGCGCCCTTTTCTGGGCTTGCTGGTCTTCGCAGGCTGCGCATCAACCTGAACACCTTCAGGGGCCACTTCTGCAGCTGTTTCAGGGGTGGCTTCAACAGTTGCAGGCGCGTCTGCTGCAGTTTCGGGAATTACAGTTTCAGAAGCAGTTGTTTCCATGCTTTCGGCGGCAACAGGCTCGGGGTTTTGCACCTCTTCAGAGGGCTGTTCGGTTTTCTTGCGGCTGCCCCTGCCTTTTCTGGGTGGATCAGGAGGGGTGTCGATGGCGACAGGTTCGGCAGGTTGCTTTGCTGGAGCCTCAAGGACCACCATCTCAGGCTGCAATTCAACCACTGCAGAAACCTGAGCTTCTGTGCTCTGGGCCTTCTTCTTGCGTTTGGAACCTGCTTTTTTGTCCTGCAGGTCTTCGGTGGGGATGCTCGACTGTGCGACATCAGCGGCAATCGCTGCTGCAGCGTGCTCAGGTGCAGAAATCACCACTTCGGTGAAGTGCTCGGGGGTCACTTCATCCTGTTCTGCCTGACGCTCAGGAACACCTGCGAGCACTTCAGGATCGAGGGGCTGCAGGTCGGCTGCAGGCGCAGAGCTGATCTCGATGCGAGGGGCCTCCTGCTCTGCTTTCTTTTTGCGAGACGTGCGGCCCTTCTTTTCAGGCTGGGGAAGTTCCACGTCTGCAGCTGCAGGAAGGGATTCTGCCCCTTCAAGATGGGTGTCTGCCTGCAGCACTTCAGGGACCTGAACTTCAGGTTCGGTCCGGGGGGTTTTTTTGCTTGGGCGTTTGCTGGTCTTCACAGGAAGAGTGTCTGCGATTTCTGCAGTGCTTTCCGGTGAAATCTCTTGCAATTGTCCATCATCAGGCGTTTCAGAAGCCTTCATGCTGGAAGCTCTGGATGTTCTGGTTGCTCTGGAGGAAGGTTTTGGAGCCTCCTGGGTTGAAGACGCTGACGGTTTTCCCTTTCCTTTGCGGGACGTGGGTTTGACCGCCTCTTCAGAGGGTGTGTTTTGCTCTTCTGGCACAATGGTTTCAGGAGTGCTGATCTGATCAGCACTGTTTTTGCGTTTAGGCATACTCGGGCCTCAAGACGTGAGAGTCGTACAAATTGTGGTCCTTAACTTTCGCCTGCACATCTGGTGCAATTGCTTGCCAGCGAAATCTGAGATTTCTGGTGCGGTTGTCAAACCACGCGAAAACGCGTCTTGGTGTCAGTATACCATCTTTACGTCAAGGGAAATTGGTACTTCATACTTACCGCAGCATGATCGCTTAAGCGGTTTTCGCGGTCTGTGTGATGAAAGTGGGCTTTTTCAGCCAGCATAGGGGTGCTGAACTGGTAATCCAGACGCCACCCGACATTGTTGGCGAAAGCCTGCCCACGGTTGCTCCACCATGTGTATTCTGCTGTTTCTCCCAGTCTGCGGCGGTGGGTGTCCAGCAGTCCCAGCTCCAGATAGCGGGTGAGCCAGGCCCTTTCTTCAGGCAGAAAACCACTGTTTTTCTGGTTGGCTTTCCAGTTTTTCAGGTCGATGGGGTGGTGGGCGATGTTGAAGTCTCCGGCAACAATGAGCTGCCTGTCCCCAAGGCCTGCCAGAAGTTCGCGGGTGTACTCGAAAAACACATCCATGAACCGGTACTTGAAGGCCTGGCGCACCTCTCCACTGCTCCCGGAAGGCACATACGCACTGACCACCGTGAGATGGTCAAATTCCACGGTCAGAACCCGTCCCTCCACATCAAACTCGGGACGGTCCATGCCGTATTTGACGCTTCTGGGGGAGATTTTGCTGGCCACGGCCACGCCACTGTACCCGGGTTTTTCTGCCGCATGCCAGTGGGCCTGGTACCCCAGTTCATCAAAGAATTCGGGATGGGGGAAAGCCCGGACCTCCTGCATCAGGAGGATGTCGGGGTCGTTTCGGGTGATCCACCCAGAGAGGTCTTTCTGGATGGCGCTTCGCAGGCCGTTGAGGTTCAGGGTGGTCACATGCACGGTATCAATGTACCAAGTTGGAAGCCTTTCTTTCTTGGTAGAATGGAACATCAAGGAGGCTGTTATGGCGGTGATTCTTTTCTTTGATGCTGAAGGACAAACTTTTACCTGGGATGACCACGAAGAAAACAGCAAGCGCGTGACCCGCAAAATCCGCGACTGGGCAGAGCGCAACAGTTTCGACCGCGTGGCCTTCTGGCGCGACAAAAAAGAGCCCCACAAGCTCTTCGTTGAACTGGGCGGAACCAAACTCAATTACTGGGTTCCCGAACACATCTTCATGAATGGTGACGACACCAGCATTGAAGAACAGATGGACTACGCCAGAGGGGCGCAGCGCCGCTCTGTGGCAGGCTACACCAAGTTTGACACCTGACTTCTCGGGATCAACTGCAGAATTCAGTTAGACGAAACCTCCAGAGGCGCAAGCTCTGGAGGTTTATGCTGTGACCCATGTACCAGACTTACGCCGGAACCGTAGAAGCCATTGAAGTGCAGCCCATCCACGGGGTCCATTTTTACACCCTGACCCTCAGGTCCCCGGAAGGACTGCGCAGAATCCGGGTTCAGGACACCCTCACGCCCAGAAACCTCAAGGTGGGGGACAGCGTTGAGATTGATGTGCTGCTCGGGAATGTGACGGAAATTCGGATGCTCCCTGCCAGGTGATGCCAGAGGTCCTGTACCTGACGACCAACCCTGGAAAGGCCCGGGAAGCCAGAGACATCCTGATCGGTCAGTATGGGCTGAACTTGCAGGTCGAGAGTCCTCCTTTCGAGATCCCCGAGATCCAGAGTGACTCCTGTGCAAAAGTGGCCCTGTTCAGTGCCAGATTCGCAGCAGACCGTCTCGGGCAACCCTGTCTGGTCTCTGATACCGGGTTGTATCTGGACTGCCTTGGTGGCCTTCCAGGGCCCTACAATGCCCACTTTGACAGACAGATCGGGGTGGAAAAGTTTCTGCGCCTGATCCAGCATGAAGCCAACCGCATGGCCCGCCTGGAAAATTGTTTTGCCTGTTGTGAACCCGGTCAGGAACCTGTGGTGTTCTCTGGAGGCAGCACAGGCAGCATTGCTTTCGAACCCAGAGGCAACCTGGGCCGCTGGCATGAGCTGTTTTACATTCCAGATGGAGAAGAACGGACCCTCAGCGAACTGCGCCAGATCGACCCAGGACGAGAAAGCCAGTATTGGGGTGGGGCGATTCACGAAATGGGAGCGTGGTTGAGGAGGTCTTCAAATCACAAACCCCTCCCAGAACCTCAGGAGGGGTTGTAGGGGCGGGCCGCTGGCTCGCCTGGTTTTTTGGTGGAAATTACCCTTTGACAGGCTCCAGTGCGCTGAGCATTTCCTGCACGGTGGCGAATTTCACACGGGGACGGCCCAGGGCTTTGCCTTTTTCGGTCTCAACTTTGTCGAGTTCGAGCCAGTCCTGGAAGGTGACCACACGGGCACCCTTGGCAGCCAGCAGGGCGTCCACGGCTTCGGGGGTGGCGTTGCTGTCGTCCACGCGGGAGAGGTTCGCAGCGTCTTCGAGGAACAGGTTCACGGAGTCCACGGCGCAGGCCTTGTTGGTGCCGACCACGCCAGAGGGACCACGCTTGATCCAGCCAGCGGTGTATTCGCCGGGGAGCACACCGTTTTCGCCTTTGACGCGGCCACCCTCGTTGGGGATGACGCCTTTGCGGGCATCAAAGGGCACACCGGGGAGGGCGACGCCTTTGTAACCCACGCTGCGCAGGACCATGCCGACGTTCAGGGTTTCAAATTCGCCGGTGCCGACAGCGGCAATCCAGCCGTCCTGCTCGACGAGTTTGTTCTTCTCGATTTTCAGGCCTTCCACGCGGTCGGTCCCGATGATTTCCACGGGGGAGACCAGGAAGCGCAGGTGCACGCGGCGGGGTTTGCCCTCAAGGTGCTTTTTGCTGAATTCCTGCAGCACTTCCACATTCTTGGCGGTGCCGGGGTTTTCCATCTCTTTGGCGGAGAGTTCATCCACCTGCACTTCGGCGGGGTCCACGACCACATCGGCGTTCAGCAGTTCACCGAATTCACGCAGTTCTTTGGTGGTGAATTTGGCCTGTGCTGCACCACGGCGTCCGAGCACGTAGATGTCTTTCACTTTGGAGTGCTTGAGTTGCTCGATGGCGTGGTCTGCGGTGTCGGTCAGGGCGAGTTCCTCGGCGGTCTTGGCAAGGATGCGGCTCACATCGACAGCCACGTTGCCCACACCCACCACAGCGACACCCTCAACATCGAGGGGCATCACGCGGTCGGCGTAGTCAGGGTGACCGTTGTACCAGGCGACGAATTCGGTGGCACTCATGCTGCCCTTGAGGTCTTCGCCGGGAATGCCCAGAGAGCGGTCGGAGGAAGCGCCCACGGTGTAGAAAATGGCGTCGTAGTGGGCTTTCAAGTCGTCATAGGTGATGTCGGTGCCGAAGTTGACGTTGCCCAGGAAGCGCACTTTGGGGTTGGCCGCAATTTTCTGGAAGATGTTGGTGACGCTCTTGATTTTCTGGTGGTCGGGAGCCACGCCGTACCGCACCAGCCCGTAGGGGGTGGGGAGACGGTCAATCAGGTCCACGGTCACGTCGTACTGGGTCTGTTTCAGCAGGGCTTCGGTGGCGTAAAAGCCGGAGGGGCCTGCGCCGATGACTGCGATGCGAAGAGGTCTGGTCATAATGTACTCCTTACACTAAGTTCTGGTTTTAAGTTTACAGAATCAGTCAAGATTGATTCCACATCTTGACTACACAGACAGGTCGCAGGAAAGCTGGCGTAGCAACTGCGCTGGTAACAACAGAAAAAGCAAGAGGGAAAAGTGTCATGCAGCGCGCTGCTTTTTCACCGGGAATCTTTGAGGAAGGCGAAGGTCAATGGTCCAGCAGATTCGGCACATGTACCCTGAGCTTGCCCACATCAGCAAAGTGGAGGTGCACCCCGCATTTCCACAACCCAAAATAAGGCAGGAATGGCTCTGCAATTGGAATCCGGTCCCCATACAGAGGCCAGGTGAGGTGATCAGTAAGCGTGTGATCTGCAGCCAGGGTGTAAAAGGCTTCATGCATCAAAAGGGCGTGGCTTTGTAGGGGAGCCTGCCCGTATTTCAGTTCAGCCATCAGGTCTCCCAGAAATTCATACAGAACGGTGGCCATCGGGCTGACTGCTGTTTCAGGAACTGCGCCATGCACAATTTCAATGCTCTGAAGGGATTCCAGACCTTCCCGCACGTCCTCATCAGACGGACCTCTGGACCATTCATTCAAGGCAAGAAGGTTTTGCAGGTGCCTCTGAACCAGGGCCAGCGTTTCTGCTCTGGAGAGGACCGGTGGATTTCGAACCACGAAATAAACGTCGTACCTTCCATTTTCACCCCAGCCTGCAGCAGTGGCTTCATAAACCTCTAGAAGTCGGGCCAGAATGGCTTCTCCATGGATGGCACCATCAAATGCGGCTTCTACACCCGCTCCGAGAGGCCTGAACCACTGGAAAAACATGGCCAGATCACCTTCTCCCCAGTCTTCTGGTGACGGATCAGATGCAAGCTGTTTCCAGTGTGCAAACATTTCCTGTTCTGATGACGCTGGTGTGGGCATTTTTTGAGTCTACAGGGATGCTGAGGCTGGAAATTGGATACACTTGAGCTGTAGGTGATTTCAAGAGTGCTGAGGGTGAGATCCCCCCTGCCTGTCGCTAAAGCTCCAGGCTGTCCCCCCTTAACGAAGGGGGGTTTGTGGAAAACAGGAGTGGAAGCCATCCCATACGCTCACCAATCCCCCTTAACAAGGGGGACAGTGCCAGGCGGAGCGCGGCACAGGGGGATCTTTCACCAACAAGGAGTCCAGATGTCCAGAACCTTTATTCCGGCCTTTTTCTCCCTGACCTTGATGCTCCTGTCTGCTGCCCTGGCTTCACCACCAGAAAGCCTGAACATGAGCAGAAACAATGATGCGATTCAGCTTGACCTGATGATCAGCAAGGAAGGGCTGCCGTGGGTGGCCTGGATTGAGCGCAACAAAGCCACAAAGATCGATGATGTGTGGGTCAAACGGTTTGATGGAAAAAATTGGGTGCAGGTGGGTGACAGAATCAACACCGAGCCTGAGAAATCCGGCCAGACCCCCATGCTCAGGACAGGTCCAACCGGAGATGTGTGGATGGGCTGGACCGAGCAGCGTGGGGATGGGGACATCTTTGAGGTGAAACACTGGAATGGCACAGCGTGGGAATACAACCTGGACCAGCGTCAGGGCATTGACCTGACCAATGCTGCCCGTTCCCGTTCTCTGGCCGTTGAGCCTGACGGAAGCCCGACCATCACCTGGAGCGAGATCATCAAGACGGGCATCAAACTGGAAATCAAGCACTGGAATGGGGACATCTGGGAGGTCACCGATTCCCTGGGCTTCAGCCCGAAAAGAATGGCTTCAGAGTCCACCTTGCTGATTTCACCCAATGGCAAGCGCACCGTGGTCTGGACCGAGGGGAATGGTGCGGTCAGCAACCTGTGGGTGAAAGTCAAACAACCAGGGAAAGACTGGGTGGTCCTGGGAGACACCCCCCTGAACATCCGCCAGAACGTGTACATCACGCCGCCCAGCATGACGCTGGATGGGGCAGGGCGTCCGGTGGTGGCCTGGCCTGAAGAAATCAAAGATGGCCTTCCCAACATCTTTGTGAAGCGCTGGGATGGGCAAAAATGGGTCGCTCTGGGTGGGTCCCTGAATGTGCATTCTGAACGCTGGGCACAGAAGCCCTCGGTGGCTGTGGACCCCAGAGGCCGCATCTGGGTGGCCTGGGCAGAAGAGGCAGAAGACCACCACTGGCTTTATGTCAAAGTCTGGGACGGCAAAAAATGGAATTTGCTTCGTCCGTTCATGAACCTGGACGCTGAGCATGACGCCCACAGTCCGGTCCTCAAGGTTGCCCCAGAGGGTCAGATGCTTCTGGCCTGGATCGAAGGCCCCCCGCAGAAGCATCAGGTTTACGTCACCCCTCTGAACTGAATGGGTGAATTTTCATGCATTCGTCTAGACACCATACCACTTGAAAATGAAATTCAAAATTTTAAAGAACATTCTGATTTTTTAAGGAATCTTTTGAAGGAAAACATGTCTGTGAAACATAAAATTTTTGCAACATGTGACCTCAAATTTATGGAAGATGCGGCAGATCCTGACCTTTTCCGGTGGTCTGCTGCACTTTTGTTACTTAGACAGTAGTATTGCGAATGGCCTGATTTCCATCAAAACAACCAACCGTGAACCCAAGAATCCTCGCTATAGTGGGAGAAACACCCCACCACAGCAGGAGGACGTCCATGAGCGACAAGGCAATTGAGAATGTGCTGCATGAAAATCGGACCTTTCAGCCCAGCGAGGCCTACACCCGCACCACCAGCATCACCCGTGAAGTTTACGAGCAGAAGTACCAGCAGAGCATCGAAAACCCTGAAGCCTTCTGGGGCGAAGTGGCACAAGACCTGCACTGGTTTGAGCCTTACAGCAAAGTTCTGGACTGGAATGAACCTTTTGCCCAGTGGTTTGTGGAGGGCAAAACCAACCTTTCCTACAATGCTCTGGACCGCCACCTGGAACAGAAAGGGAACAAAACGGCCATCATCTGGGAAGGGGAGGACGGCGAAGTCCGCACCTACACATACGCCGAGTTGACCCGCGAAGTCAAAAAATTCTCGAATGTGCTGCTCAACCTGGGCGTGCAGACCGGGGACCGGGTGACCATCTACCTGCCCATGATTCCCGAAGCCGCCTTTGCCATGCTGGCCTGCGCCCGCATTGGCGCCGTGCACAGTGTGGTTTTCGGTGGGTTCTCCAGTGGTGCCCTCTCAGACCGCATCAACGATGCAGGCTCAAAAGTGCTGATCACCGCAGACGGCGGTTACCGCAGGGGCAGTGCCGTGCCTTTGAAGAGAAATGCCGACGATGCTGCCGAGAACACCCCGAGCCTGCAGCACATTCTGGTCATCAAGCGCACCGGACAGGACGTCAACATCAAGGAAGGTCGGGATGTCTGGTACCACGAAGCCGTGCAAAATGTCAGTGAAGACCATGATGCTGTGCCCCTCGATGCCCAGCATCCCCATTTCATTCTTTACACCTCTGGTTCCACAGGCAAACCCAAAGGGGTGCTGCACGCCCTCGGCGGGTACATGGTCAACACTTACCTGACCACCCAGACCGTCTTTGACCTGAAAGAAGACGACATCTACTGGTGCACCGCCGATGTGGGCTGGATCACCGGACACTCCTACATCGTGTACGGGCCTCTGCTGAACGGGGCCACGGTCCTGATGTACGAGGGGGCTCCCAACCACCCTGACTGGGGTCGCTTCTGGAAGATCATTGAGGACCACAAAGTCACCATCCTGTACACCGCTCCCACCGCCATTCGCAGTTTCATGCGGGCAGGCAGCGAGTACCCCAACAGCCATGACCTCTCCAGCCTGCGTCTGCTGGGATCGGTGGGCGAACCCATCAACCCCGAAGCCTGGATCTGGTATTACACCGTGATCGGCAAGGAGAAGTGCCCGGTGGTGGACACCTGGTGGCAGACCGAGACGGGTTCCATCATGATCACCACCCTGCCCGGAGCCCACACCATGAAGCCTGGCAGTGCAGGGGTGCCGATGTACGGGGTGGATGCTGCCATTGTGGACGCAGACGGCCATGTACTCGGAGCCAACGAGGGCGGGTTCCTGGTGGTCCGCAAACCCTGGCCCAGCATGCTGCGCACTGTGTACGGCGATGACAACCGCTACAAGACCCAGTACTGGGGCGAGATTCCCCATGTCTACTTTGCTGGTGACGGAGCCCGACGCGATCAAGATGGCTATTTCACCATCGTGGGTCGCATTGATGACGTGCTGAACGTTTCCGGTCACCGCCTCGGCACCATGGAGGTGGAGTCCGCTCTGGTGTCCCACCCTGCAGTGGCAGAAGCTGCCGTGGTGGGCCGCCCTGACCCCATCAAAGGGGAAGGCATTGTGGCCTTCGTGACCCTGCAAACCGGTTTTGATGCCACCGAACAGGAACTCAAAGCCCACGTGGCAAAAGAAATTGGAGCGATTGCCCGCCCGGATGACATCCGTTTCGCGGAAGCCCTGCCCAAAACCCGATCTGGCAAGATCATGCGCCGCCTCTTGCGCCAGATTGCCGCTGGACAGGAAATCAAAGGGGACACCAGCACACTGGAAGATGTCTCGGTGATTGAGAAGTTGCAGAAAGCTCCCCAGCAGTAAGGAGCAGTCAGCTTTCAGCGATCAGTTTTGAAGGACGGGCTTAAAACCCGTCCTTTTTCAATGCATTTTGGATGTGGGATGAAATCAACGTGCAAAGGTCGAAGCACACAGGATCAGGTCATCTGTCAAGGATTGGCTTGTGTCAGAGAAAGCAAGGGCTGTTTGTGAGCTGACTGCTGATGGCTGATTGCTGAAAGCTCCTCTTCACCCCACCAGTGGCGCTGCATCCCCCAGGGTGCCTTCAATTTCAAAGCCCTCCCGGCGCCAGTATTCAATGCCGCCGATCATCTCCTTGACCTGAAAGCCCAGAGCAGCGAGTTTCATGGCAGCTTTGGTGGCCCCATTGCAGGCCACGCCCCAGCAGTAGGTGACGATCAGTTTGTCTTTCGGGAAGTGGGCTGTGCTTTCTGGGCTGATCTTGCTTTGTGGAAAACCGATTGCCCCTTTGATGTGGCACTCCTCGAAGTGTTTGCTGGAACGCACATCCAGCAGAATGAAGCTGTCCAGTTCATGTTGCAGGTCGTAATGCACGTCTGAAGGGTCGGTTTCTACAGTCAGTTTTGCGGCGAAGTGCTGCCGGGCCACTTCAGGGTCAGCGGCAGGGGTGGAGAGCACCTGGGAAATGCGGCCTTTGATTTTGAAGGTCTCGGTCATGGGATCTTCCTCCTGCCTGTTATGCTAGGTGGAAAGTGCACCTGCAGACAGGAGCACTTTTGTGTGAAAAAACCAGACCACTTTTACCATGAAAAACACCAGATCTGCCGTCCTTCCTGCCATCCGCCTTGAGCGCAAAACCGGGGTTTCCCTGGAGCTGCAGCTGGTTCGTGCCCTGCGCACAGCCATTCTGGGGGGACAGTTGCCTGAGGGTGCACGTCTGGCCTCCCAGCGCCAGCTTTCCAGCGAGTACAGGGTGAATCGCAATGTGGTCGTCTCTGCCCTCGACACCCTGCAGGCCGAGGGCTATCTGGTGACGGTGCATGGATCAGGGACGTTTGTGGCCGAGGGGGCTCACAGGACTGAAAGTCCAGTGTTCCAGATGGTGCAGGGGAGATGGTTCCGCGAGGTGCCTGAAATTCTGGTGGACCCCCCGCAGCATCAGGAAGGACTGGAATTTCGGGTCTGTCAGCCGGGCACGTCTTTCCTGAACGAGGAAGACTGGCAAAGAAGTGTGAAATTTGCAGCAAGGCAGCCCATCTCCGGGGATTACCTTGACCCCCAGGGACTGCTTGCTCTTCGGGAGCAGATTGCAGACCACCTCAGGAGGTCCAGAGGGTTGCAGTGTCATGCAGAGCAGGTGCTGGTGACGGCGGGGGCCTTGCAGGGCATTGATCTGGTGGCCCGTCTGGTGCTGCAGCCAGGGGATGGGGTGGGGTTTGAGAATCCGGGCTACCGTCTGGCAAGGCAGGTCTTCGAGGCCAGAGGCGCAAAAGTGTGGCCTCTGCCCGTGGATGAGGATGGGCTCTCTGTCCAGCACCTGCAGTCCCTGCCAGCGCCACCCATCCTGACCTATGTGACCCCCTCCCATCAGTTCCCGGTGGGTGGACGGATGCCTCTGGGCCGCAGGCTTGCTTTGCTGCAGTGGGCGGAAGAACATGACAGCCTGATTCTGGAAGACGATTACGACAGCGAATTCCGCTACGATGCTCCACCTCTCCCTGCCCTTGCCTCGCTGGATGAAAGGGGAAGGGTGGTGTATGCAGGGAGTTTTTCGAAAGTGCTCACCCCGGAATTGCGGGTGGGGTATCTGGTGGCCTCAGAGCCCCTGATCCGGCAACTGGTGCGCCTCAAGCAACTGTCCGATTACCACACCCCTGCCCTGATCCAGCACCTGCTGGCCCACTTCATGGACAGCGGAGCCCTGGACCGCCACATCCGCCGCATGCGCAGGGTGTATGGAGCCCTCAGATCTGCCCTGGACCCCCTCAACCATCTGGCAGAGGACATCCAGCTCAGGGGACTGGAGGCAGGGCTTCACGCCTTTCTGGAACTGCCACAGCACATTCATGTACCGTCCCTGATCGAAAACTGTCTGAAGCGTGGCATTGTGGTGCGGGATGTGGCAAATTATGCCTCCGGTGAGGTTCTGCAGCATGGTCTGATTCTCGGATACGGGCATCTGGACCTGCCCTCCCTCAGGGAGGGTGTCGCTGTGCTTGCTGGAGAGATTCGACGGCACTCAGGTCTGTCAAACAGCATGCCAGAGGGCTTTTCTGCAGGCTGACCGCTGACGGCTGATGGCCCTGATGTGGTACAACCTTTTCATGCAGGACGTACTCACCTTCCTGAGAACCCATCTTGAGAGCATCTACAGCCGGGACTGGGACACCTATCAATCGACCACATCCACAGACCTGACCCTGTACGAGCATTTTGTGACGCCGCACCGCCAGGAAGGGCTGGATTTCCACAAATTCATGATCGAGAACAACTGGGCCACCCAGGGGGCCCCCACCCACATCAGCATTCTGGAGCCGAAAGTCCAGCTTCTGGCAGGTGGGCAGGTGGCGGTGTGCAGCTACACCCTGATGATTTCGGTGGTGCGGGGGGAAGTTATACACCACCGCTCTGTCAATGAGAGCCGGGTGCTAGAAATGAGAGAGGGAAAATGGTGGGTGGTGCACGTCCACAAGAGCCCTGCAGGAGGGCACGATGCAAGCTGAAGAACTGCAATACCAGCTCGTGGTGGGCAACAAGGCCATCGGGGAGCAGAAACTGAAAATCGAGGCGGAGCGCAACTACTGGGTGATCAAGGCCCAGACTTCGTACTCGCACCACCTGCTCGGGAGTGGCAGAAGAGAGCAGGTCAGTCGCGTCCGCCCCAAGAGCCGCACCAGTGCCTACTACCATGAAAGCTCTGAAAATGGGGGCCGCAAGGGCAGCACCTTTGAAACCGTCTTTGACCGCAAGACTGGACTGGTCACGGTCCGGCAGGGCAAAGACGAGGCGTCCATCCCCATGACGCAGGATTATCAGGACCCCCTGAGCCTGATCCAGATGCTGCGTGAACTGCCCGACGATGCCCATGCCATCACCGTGCCGATGGTGGGGGCAAGTGTGCACATCCAGCGCCTGCCCGATCAGGTGATCTCCACCCTCGAAGGGGAGAAGATGACGCGGGTGTATTACCTGCGCCCCGGTCTCAGCAAGGTGTACATCGAGATGGAGCCGCCTTTTCGCCCATTCAAGTTGACCCAGCCCGTGGATGGGGGCAGCATGGACATGGTGCTGGTTCGCACCCCGGAGCGCCGCAGACCAGAGCGCAATGACCGTTCTGACCGTCAGGAGCGCCCGGAGCGCAGAGAACGTGAACCCCGTGCCGAGCAGCAGAGGGAAGGTCGGGAGGCCCAGAAGGACACGGCCCGTGAGGTGCGGGATGCCCGCAATCCCCGCAGCGAACTGGTGATCTCCAAAACCCAGAACAACATGCGCAAACCCAGGAGCAGACGGAAATGAAGATACTCACCTATCAGCAGGCCAGGACCGCACTGAAAAGAAATTTCGGAGAAGAATCTGTTCCAGAGAGCATGCTGGAACGCATCGAGAAAACCTTCGGTGAAAAGCTCACCCCCGAGCAGGTTGTGGACCGCATCCTGCAGGATGTGAAGACCCGTGGGGATGAGGCCCTCAAAGAATGGACCCGCAAACTGGACCGGGTGCATGTTGAAGCGTTGCAGGTGACTGAAGAGGAACTGCAGGGGGCGTCCATTGAACCCGAGCTGCATGCTGCTTTGCAACAGAGCATTGGAAGGGTGGAGCATTTTCACCAGAACCAGCCGACTTCTGGCTGGATCAACCACACCGAAGCTGGAGCCCTCGGGCAGATTGTGCGTCCCCTTTCTCGGGTGGCAGTGTATGTTCCTGGTGGCAGTGCACCCCTGATCAGCACCCTGATCATGACGGCGGTGATCGCAAAAGTGGCTGGCGTGCCCGAGATCATCGTGGCAACCCCACCGGACAAACTGGGCAAGGTGCATCCTGCCATTCTGGTGGCGGCCCGCGAAATTGGCATCCAGAAGATCTTCAAGATGGGTGGCGCTCAGGCCATTGGTGCCCTGGCTTATGGCACCGAAAGTGTCCCCCAGGTGGACAAGATTGTTGGCCCTGGAAACACCTTTGTGGTGCTGGCCAAGCGCAAGGTCTTCGGTCAGGTGGGCATCGAGTCCCTGCCTGGCCCCACCGAAACCCTGGTCATTGCCGATGAGACGGCCAGTGCCTCTTTCGTGGTGGCAGACCTGCTTGCCCAGGCCGAGCACGTTGGAGCAGAGCCTGTGCTGGTCACCCCCAGCGAGAAATTGCTGTATGCCGTTCAGGAGGAGCTGGAGTCCCAGCTTTCTGCCCTGCCTGAACCCAACCAGGGCTGGGCCCGCGAGAGCGTGAAAGAGCGCATGAAGATCGTGATTGTGGAGAACCTGCAGCAGGCTTTTGAGTTGAACAACATCTATGCTCCCGAGCACCTGTGCCTCCTGATTGAGAACCCCTGGGAACACCTGGGTCTGGTCGAATCTGCGGGAGGGGTGTTTGTCGGTGAGGACAGCATGGAAGCTCTCGGGGACTACATTGCTGGTCCCAGTCATGTCATGCCCACTGGTGGCACAGCACGCTTTTCCAGCCCGCTCAACGTGCGCGATTTCCAGAAGATCATCAGTGTGGTCGGGGTGAACCGCAAAACCCTGCAGACCACTGGACCTGCCGCCGCGCAGATTGCCCGTGCTGAGGGACTTGAAGCCCACGCTAGAGCCATCGAAGTGCGCCTGCAGGAATGAATTGCATTGCCCGTCTCAAGGCCAGCAACTGCTGGCCTTTTTTGCGTTGGCCTGATCTGATCGATTTCCAGCGAAATGTTCTCATCATCTTCATGTGACCCGTGTCCCAGCTTGACACGGGACATTCTTCACGAAGCCAGGTTTTAACATGAAACCATCAAGAAAGAAGGTGTGGGTTATGAAAACCACCAGCGACCTCAGTACACAAATCCCGGAGCCCGCGTTCACCCGTTTCCTCTTTGCGGACACCCGCATGAACGTTGTCTGGACCCTGCTGCGCATCTGGCTTGGCTACGAGTGGCTGCATGCCGGATGGGGCAAGATCACCAACCCTGCAGGCGTCTGGGTCGGTGAGAAGGCCGGAGTGGCGGTCAGTGGTTTTCTGAAGGGCGCTCTCGCCAAAACCCAGGGAGACCACCCGGATGTGCAGGGCTGGTATGCCTCCTTCATCACCAATTTTGCCCTCCCCAACGCAGAACTGCTCTCGTACATGGTGGCGTTTGGCGAAGTGTTCGTGGGCATCGCCCTGATCCTGGGACTGTTCACAGGAATTGCAGCTTTCTTCGGAGCCACGATGAACACCAATTTCCTGTTCGCAGGCACCGTGTCCTCCAACCCCCTCCTGCTGGTCACAGCAATAGCCATCATGCTCGCCTGGCGCGTCGCCGGACAGTGGGGCCTGGACCGCTTCCTGCTCCCTTACCTCGGTGTTCCCGGAGCCCCTGGCAAACTCTTCAAACACGAACCCAGAAGTCCGCAGAGCCCCATCCCCCCAACCGCCTGATCCCTCTGCTCCTCACTTCAAGAAAACTGGACCTTTTCAGGTCCAGTTTTTATTTGGTGTCCAGTGAAATGCGGGGTGGATCATACATGCGGGTGAGGGCCAGTTCATAGCACATCAGGATGCGTTTCGCCATGGTTTCCAGAGAGCCCTCAGCGTCCACCCAGCGGGTCAACTCTGCTGCGAAGGTGGGTTTGCCTGCCTCCAGCACGTCCTCCACGCGGGCACGGAACGCTTCGGGGTGTTCGGGGTCCACCAGATAGCCTGTCTTGCCATGCTCGATGGTGGTGGTGACCCCGCCCCCTGCCCGGGCCACCACTGGAAGACCGCAGGCCTGGGCCTCCAGGGCAACCATGCCCTGGGTTTCCGTGACGGAAGCGAACACAAAAACATCTGCATGCTGGTAGTAATCCGCGACCTGTGCAGGCTTCACATACCCGGTGAACACCACCTGACGGCCCACCCCCAGATGTTCTGCTTGCGCTTCCAGCGCATGGCGTTCAGGGCCGTCTCCCACAATGATCAGGCGGCTGTTCACCCGTTCTCTGAGCAGTGGAGCCAGGTGTTCCAGCAGGAAATCCACACTCTTCTCCTTGCCCAGACGGCTGATGGTCAGCATGCGCTCGCCTTTCGGCAGGTGGGGCAGTGGATCGAGCCTTGGAGTGCGCAGGCGGGCAATGGGGATTCCATTGGGCACCACCGCGATGGGCGTTTTGACGCCAGCATCCAGCAACTCATTTTTGATGACCGAGGTGGGGGTGATCAGGTAGTGGCAGCGGTTGGCAAACCACACATCAAAACGCTCTGCAAACATCGCTGTTCCAGCATCAATGCGTTTGCGGATCAGCTTTGAACGGGACTCGTTCATGTACCAGTGGTCCGGTCCGGCCAGACGGCTCAGGGTGGGGTACCAGGGGTAATAGTGCAGGTAATCCTGCATGCGGGTGTGATAGGTGTGCAAGAGTGCAGTTTCCCAGGTGCGGGCCAGCACCAGGCCCATCACAGGCAAAGGGCCATTGCCGTGGGTGTGAATCACATCAAAGCGCCTTGCCTGCATCAGGCGAAGCTTGCGCGGAGAGGGGAGCAGGGCCATGCGGTGCTCGGGAATCGGACGGTAGGTGGTGGAACGGATGCGAATCACGTCCACCTCCTCCTGCTGCTCGGGGTGCCTGGGGGCGACAATCGTCACCTGGTGTCCCTGCTCCCTGAGGGTTTCCGCCAGACCGCGCACAGAGGACACAACTCCATTGATGGAAGGCGTATATGCATCGGTAAAAAGTCCAACACTGAGTTTGTTTTTCAGGTAACGGGTCACATTGCCTCCCAGAACCTACAGAATCTTGGTGCCAGGAAAAAGGGCGGCACATCCCCACAAGCTTACCGTTTTTTCTTTTTGAATGTGCGGCTTAAAGCGCGCATGTCAGGGCTGATGCCATCTGCAATCAGGTGAAGCCACTGGCTCACATAATAACCAAGGATGTAAGGCTGCCAGAATTCCAACGTGCGGGGTACATTCTCAAAGCGAATCCTGCTTTTCAGGTCTGGCAGAATCAAAATCGCCAGATAATACAGCGCAGCCAGAAGGATGGTCAGGTAGACCAGCCGGGTGAGTGGACCCACAATCCAGGTGTGGCTCAGGCCTCGATGAGAGAACATCTTGCCATATGGCACCCAGATGAAACCAA
Organism: Deinococcus cellulosilyticus NBRC 106333 = KACC 11606; assembly: GCF_007990775.1. NCBI lineage: Bacteria > Thermotogati > Deinococcota > Deinococci > Deinococcales > Deinococcaceae > Deinococcus > Deinococcus cellulosilyticus. The sequence goes on from NZ_BJXB01000003.1 coordinate 228,598, forward strand.
AGATGCCCCAGGCTTTCTTGCTGCTCACATTCTGCTCAGCAAGGTCCAGATCGGGACTCATCATGAAGGTGCCCACAAAAAAAGTCCCGGTGAAAGCCAGAATTTCGGGGATGGAAGGGTCAACATAACCCTGTTGCTTGGCGTATGCCGTGCTTCCTGCAATCAGCAGAAAAGCACCGGTGTTGATGAGGTTGTGGACGGAACCGCTCGGCACAGGCCAACCTTAGCACGAGATCATGAAAGGTCCAAGGTTTCTTAATGGGAATTTCACGCCATATGGGAGAGGGGCTCTCAGAATAAGAACCATGAAAACCAAGATTCTGAGTTTGAGTCTGTGCAGTGCTGTACTGGCTTCATGTGGATTGTCCATTGAATTGTTCCAGCCTGGAGATGTGTCTGGAAAAATTGTTTTGCCAAGCACTGTGGTCTCACAGAGCCTCAAGACCCAGCAAAACAGCCAACCGACAACCCTGGCCCAGGCCAGTGCTGTCCCTGGAGAGTATGTGGTGCGTCTGTCTTCAGGCATGAGTGCCCAATCCATCAGCAAACAGGGACTGGAGGTGCGCCCTCTGGAGGTGAATGGTCAACCGTGGGCAGTGGTCAAGGGATCTTCATTGGCTGAAGTCAAAAACATTCCTGGAGTGGAGTATGCCCAGCCAAATTACATTTATCAGAAACTGCGGATTGTTCCCAATGACCCACTGGCACAACCCGGCAGCACCAACAACCAGTGGTACCTGTATGAAGACCTCAATGGCATTGGTGCCGACCATGCATGGGAGCGCAAGGAAGAATTCAAAAACACCATCAAGATTGCTGTGGTAGACGATGGCTACACCCCTCATGCGGACATGTCGGTAAACATGTTTGACCTGAGCAACCCGGGCTGCATTGCTGCAACTGGAGTCAACTGTCTGGATGCTTATGGTCGCGACGCTTCCCCTCGATATGAAGTGGAACACCTCCCGGGGGAAGAAAGTGGACTTCTGTCTCACGGCATGCAAATTGCAGGGATCATTGCTGCTGAGACAAACAACAACAGAGACATTGCAGGAATTGGTTTCAACGTTCTGAAAGTGGTTCCCGTTCGGGTCTATGACAAGCAAGGAGGCACCACCACGGAGATTCTGGCCCGTGCCATCAACACTGCTGTTGCCAGTGGTTCCAGGGTCATCAACCTCAGTTTGTGCCTCACTGAAGTGGTCAATAATCGACGGGTGTGCTACAACCCCGAGGATGGAGGCACAGATCCTTTGATTGATGCAGCGATCCTCAATGCTGACACCCAGGGTGTGACTGTGGTGGCCGCAGCAGGCAACTTTTCCAGCAACTGGGTGGGTTACCCGGCCTCCAATGAAAACACAATCTCTGTTGGTGCAACAGATCCCAGCAAAAAACGCCTGAATTTTGTCGAACAAGGACAGACTTACGGGTCCAACTATGGCCCTGGCCTGGACATGGTCGCTCCTGGCAGCAGCATTCGCACCCTCGCAATCAGTGACACTCCTGTCTCCGACCGCACAATTCTGGATCGGGGAACCAGTTTCAGCACCCCGATGGTGGCCGCAGCAGCAGGTCTGTTGTATTCTCGTACGCCAAACCTGACCAATGATCAAGTGCGTGCCTTGTTGCGGGATTCTGGAGATGTGCCTGCAGACAGCAGCATCAACAATGCCCGGTTCCTGCGCATCGACAAAGCTCTGGCACGACTCGCTGCCACCTTGGACCCCAGCAAGTATGAAGGAAGGGTCCGCCTGATTCAGAACAATTCCACTGTCAAATCCACTGCCTACACCAAATTTGCCCCTGGAGGGAACACCCTTAACTTCAACCTTCAGGACCTGCCCGGAGGCAATTATCAGATCGTTGCAGAGGTGGCTGACAGCAGCAGCAAAGAAGTGATTTACAAGTGCATCAGCAACATTCGAGTCAATGGCAATTGGTCCCGCAACCTGACCGTGCATTACGACAGTGGCAACCTGCCTTGCTTCTGATCCCACTTTCTGTTTTAAACAGCTCCGGGTTTTCACGCCCGGAGCTGTTTTTTTGGCTATAGTGGGGGGGCATGCGTTTCGTGATGGTGTTCATTCTCCTTTTGCTGGCGGGTCTGACCGCTTATCTGGCCCCTCTTGCTCCTGCACTTTCGAAATACTCTGCAGTGCCCCAGACCCCGCAGACCCCCCAGGCCCTCGTGCTGGCAGGGGTGACCCCTGAATATGTGGGTTATCACCAGAAAGGGCCAGAGAAATTTGAAGGCCTCACCGACACCATTCTGGTGCTTTACTTCATGCCCCAGGAGAAAACCCTGCGGGTGGTCAGCATCCCTCGTGACACCCTGGTGCAGGTTCCTGGCTGGGGAGGCTCGAAAGTCAACAGTGCCAACGTACGGGGTGGCCCTGACATGATGCGCACCGTCATCTCTGGATTGATTGGGGTGCCCATTGATGGGGTGGTGCTGGTCAGCCTCGGAGGGGTCAAGGACGTCACCAATGCCCTTGGTGGTGTGGTGGTGGATGTGCCCCAGGAAATGAAATACCAGGACACCGCAGCACAACTGAACATCGACCTCAAACCCGGCGTGCAGAAACTGGATGGTGAACAGGCAGAAGGCTTTCTGCGTTTCAGACATGACCGGCTGGGAGACATTGGACGGGTGCAGCGCCAGCAGCAGTTCCTGCAGGCTTTTATGGAAACCCTCAGGTCTCCTGCAGGTCTCTATAAGCTGCCCCAGGTTTTTGGTGCAGGATACCAGAACACCAGAATCAACCTGTCCAGAGAAGCTGCAGGCCGCTGGTACGGTGCCCTGCTGTCCCGCCCACAGCTGGAGATGGTCATGCTCCCAGGCCGTTTTGCCAATTACGGAGCAAGTTTCTGGGACCCGGATGAAGCTGGGATTCAGGACATCTTCAATGCCAGAGGCCCTGTGAACCCCCTGGAGGCCAGCATCACCATCATGAATGTGGGCGCACCTGCGGGTGCAGCCAGACGCCTCAAAGCCCGCCTGGACCAGATGGGGTACCGCAATGTGCAGGTCAGTGACCTCAGGGACGGCAACCCCAGCGAGAGCGTGGTCATCACCCCTCAGGATGCAGTTGCACAGAAGCTCCAGCAGGACACCGGACAGCTGAAGGCCATGAAGGCAGATGCAGGTCTCCCAGGTGTGGATGCCACCATCAAACTGGGTTCTGACTGGAAAGAGTGAGTGTTGTTCACACCCAACATGCACCACCTGACTTCTCTTTCTCCCATCTTCAGGTAGGATGGGGGCATGCAAGAGAACCTGTTGTGGTGGCAATCCGGCATCATCTACCAGATCTACCCCAGATCCTTCAAGGACTCCAACAGCGATGGGATCGGCGATTTAAAAGGCATCATCGAGAAACTCGATTACCTCGAAAGCCTGGGCATCAAGTCCATCTGGCTTTCACCGATCTTCCCGAGCCCCATGGCCGACTTCGGGTACGACGTCGCAGATTACTGTGACATCCATCCGATGTTCGGCACGCTGGAGGACTTCGATGAGCTCACCGAGAAAGCCCACGCCCGGGGCATGAAAATCATGCTGGACCTGGTGCCCAACCACACCAGTGACCAGCACCCCTGGTTTCTGGAGGCCCGCTCCAGCCGGGACAACCCCAAACGGGACTGGTACATCTGGAAAGACCCGAAAGAAGACGGCAGTGCCCCCAACAACTGGACCAGTTTCTTTGGGCCCAGCGCATGGACCCTGGATGAGGCCAGTGGGCAGTACTACCTGCACCAGTTCCTCAGCAGCCAGCCTGAACTGAACTGGCAAAACCCTGAAGTGCGGGAAGCCGTGTACGAGAGCATGCGCTTCTGGTTGCGCAGGGGCGTGGACGGCTTCCGGGTGGATGTGATCTGGCTGCTCGGCAAGCACCAGGACTTCCTGGACGAGCCCGAAAACCCCCTGTGGCAGGAAGGCCAGCAGAACCACTGGAAACTCATTCATGTGTACACCCAGGACCAGCCTGAGACCCACGAATACGTCCGGGAGATGCGCAAGGTCCTTGATGAATTCGACGAGCGCATGATGGTCGGCGAAATCTACCTGCCCTTCGACAACCTGGTCGCCTACTATGGCGAGAACAACGACGCCGTACACCTTCCCTTCAATTTCAGTCTGATCCTCAGCACCTGGGACGCCCAGGCCGTGCGGGACCTCGCAGATGAGTACGACCAGAAGGTCGGCAAAGGCTGGCCCAACTGGGTGCTTGGGAACCACGATCAGAGCCGCATTGCAAGCCGCATTGGGCCCCAGTATGCCCGTATGGCACAGATGCTGCTCCTCACCCTGCGTGGCACCCCCACCTGTTACTACGGCGATGAGATCGGCATGGAAGATGTCGAAATCCCCTTCGAGAAAATGCAGGACCCCGCAGGCCTCCAGCAGCCGGGTGTCAAAGGGGCCAGCCGTGACCCCGAGCGCACCCCCATGCAGTGGGACGACAGTGAAAACGCAGGTTTCAGCGACGTGGAACCCTGGCTTCCCCTCGCTCCCAATTTCCGTGATGTCAACGTGGCAAAACAGGAACAGGACCCGAACAGCTTCCTGAATTACTTCCGGGGTCTCGTGAAACTGCGCCAGAGCACCCCTGCCCTTTATGCTGGCGATTACGAGAGCGTGGACTCCGGTCACCCTGATGTCTTTGCCTTCAAACGCTACACCGATGACCAGACGGTTCTGGTGGTCCTCAATTTTTCCGAAGAAGGCCAGAGCGTGGACCTCTCAGAAATCAACATGGTCGGTCAGGTGCTGTACAGCACCCGTGGTGAAGCAGGAGAGAGGCTTCTGCTTGAAACCCTGATCCTTGGGCCCTGTGAAGGGATGATTCTGAAGATTTAAACGATGTGAACTGAAAAGGCAAGCCGCAGGTTTGCCTTTTCAGCTTGTACAAACCATCCAACCTTCTGCGTTCGCCCAATCCCTGACCTTTCCCGTATAATTCAATGGAATTTCTGACGGCGAAAGCCGCAGAATGTCGGGTTGGTCTTTTTTGAGGCGCAGTCAGACACCCATCAAACAGGTTCTGGCTCTTTTTTTCGGTTGCAGGGCAGGCTCCCTGTGCCGTGTGATAATTCAGGAGGCTCCTGTGAGCATCGTGATTCTTGATTTCGGTAGCCAGTTCACCCGTCTGATTGCCAGACGTTTCCGTGAATTGGGAGTGTACAGTGTGATTCTTCCTGGCAGTGCCCCTCTGGAGCGCATCCTGCAGGAAAAGCCCCAGGGTGTGGTGCTGTCTGGTGGTCCCAGCAGTGTGTATGACGAGAACGCTCCGAAGCCTGCTGCAGGGGTGCTGGACCTGGAGGTGCCGATTCTGGGCATCTGTTACGGCATGCAGTACCTGGCCCACACCGCAGGTGGAGAGGTCAAGCGTGCTGGCAAGCGCGAGTATGGCAAGGCTGAACTGAGCAAGTACTCTGGAACCCTCTTCAATGGGGTGCAAGGCGAATTCATCGCCTGGATGAGCCACAGCGACTCGGTGATCACTCTCCCTCAGGGCTACGACGTGGTCGCAGAGACCATCGACACCCCTGTGACGGCCATCGAGAACAACGAAACCCGTCGTTACGGTGTGCAATTCCATCCTGAGGTGGTGCACACCCCCAAAGGCACCCAGCTTCTGCTGAACTTCCTGGAAGTGTGTGGTGTGGCCCGTGACTGGACCGCCGAGCACATCGTGGAAGAACTGATTGCCGATGTGCAGGAGAAAGTGGGCTCAGGCAAGGTCCTGCTGGGCATTTCCGGTGGTGTGGACTCCAGCACCCTCGCCCTTTTGCTGGCCAGAGCCGTGGGTGAGCAACTCACCGCCGTGTTCATTGACCACGGTCTGCTGCGTCTCGGCGAACGGGAGCAGGTTGAACAGGCCCTGCGGCCCCTCGGTGTGAACCTCGTGGTCGTGGATGCTTCTGAGGAGTTCCTGGGAGCCCTCGATGGTGTCAGCGACCCCGAGCAGAAGCGCAAGATCATCGGGCGTGAATTCATCCGTGCCTTCGAGCGTGAAGCCCGCAAGTATGGCCCCTTCGAGTTCCTGGCCCAGGGCACCCTGTACCCCGATGTGATCGAATCTGCGGGTGGAGAAGGTGCAGCCAACATCAAGAGCCACCACAACGTGGGGGGTCTCCCTGAAGATCTCGCCTTCAAACTGGTGGAGCCTTTCCGCACCCTCTTCAAAGACGAAGTGCGTGAAATTGCCCGCCTGCTGGGCCTCCCTGACCACATCCGTCTGCGTCACCCCTTCCCCGGTCCGGGTCTGGCCATCCGCATCCTGGGAGCGATCACCCGTGAGAAGATTGACATCCTGCAGCGCGTGGATGACATCTTCATCTCGGGCCTCCGCGAGTACGACCTGTACAACCAGACTGCACAGGCCCTCGCTGTCCTGACCCCCATTCAGTCTGTGGGCGTCATGGGCGACGAGCGCACCTACTCCTACACCGTTGCCCTGCGTGCCGTGACCAGTGCGGACTTCATGACCGCCGAGTGGGCACACCTGCCTTACGACTTCCTCTCCACCATCTCCAGTCGCATCGTGAACCACGTGCACGAGATCAACCGGGTGGTCTACGACATCACCTCCAAGCCCCCGGCCACCATCGAGTGGGAATGATTTGAACCGCAATGAAGGGCGCAGACATCCGGTGCTGCGCCCTTCACACTGGATGAAACCCTGAGCCAGTCACGCTCGTATTTGTTAACAGTGAGGTTTTGAACCATGAAAGGAAATCTGACCGAAAACATCCTGAAGATCGTGGGCATCGTGATTGCCGCGATCATCGTCCTGTGGCTGCTGGGCTTTTTGTTCCAGTTGCTGGGTGGCATCTTTATTGGCCTTGTTGGCCTGCTGAAAGGCCTCCTGCGTTTCCTGATCATCGCAGGCATCGTGGGTGGCGTGGTGTACCTGATCGTGTCGCTGCTGAAAAAGAAGTAGACAGTGCACAGGTCTTGATCTGGACGTGAAAGAAAACACCCTGGAGAGCAACTCCAGGGTGTTTTTGCTGACAGCTGATCAAGGGTGAGCCATCGGCCCACCCCTACAGATCACATGTTGGCGATCAGGGCGTCTGCGAATTCGGAGCACTTGACTTCTTTGGCTCCGTCCATCAGACGGGCGAAGTCGTAGGTGACCGTCTTCTGGGAGATGGTCTTGCTCATGGATTGCAGGATCAGGTCGGCAGCTTCAGACCAGCCGAGGTGACGCAGCATCATTTCGCCAGAGAGGATCACGCTGGAGGGGTTCACCTTGTCCTGCCCGGCGTACTTGGGTGCGGTGCCGTGGGTGGCCTCGAAGATGGCGTGTCCGGTGACGTAGTTGATGTTGGCACCGGGGGCAATGCCGATTCCCCCCACCTGTGCAGCCAGGGCGTCACTGAGGTAGTCGCCGTTGAGGTTCAGGGTGGCGACCACATCGTACTCGGCGGGGCGCAGCAGGATCTGCTGGAGGAAGGCGTCTGCAATGGCATCTTTGATGATGATGCCGTTGGGGAGTTTGCACCAGGGGCCGCCGTCGATTTCCACAGCGCCGAATTCTTCCTTGGCCAGTTCGTAGCCCCAGTCGCGGAAAGCACCCTCGGTGAACTTCATGATGTTGCCCTTGTGCACCAGGGTGACGCTCTTGCGGTTGTTGTCGATGGCGTACTGGATGGCCGCACGGACCAGACGCTTGGTGCCCTCTTCAGAGACGGGTTTGATGCCCAGGCTGCTGGTTTCGGGAAAACGGATCTTGTTCACACCGAATTCGGTCTGCAGGAAGCTCACCAGTTTCTTGACCTGATCGGTTCCAGCCTTGTACTCGATCCCGGCGTAGATGTCTTCGGTGTTTTCACGGAAGATCACCATGTCCACGAGCTCGGGTTGCTTGACTGGGCTGGGAACGCCATCAAAGTAGGCCACAGGGCGCACGCAGGCGTACAGGTCCAGGATCTGGCGCAGGGCCACGTTGATGGAACGGATGCCGCCTCCCACGGGGGTGGTCAGGGGGCCTTTGATGCCCACAAGGTATTCGCGGAAGGCCTCGTTGGTCTCGTCGGGGAGCCAGATGGTTTCGCCATACACTTCGTTGGCCTTGTCGCCAGCGTAGACTTCCATCCAGACGATTTTCTTCTCACCCTTGTAGGCTTTTTCCACGGCGGCGTCCAGCACACGCACAGATGCCTGCCAGATGTCGGGACCGGTGCCGTCCCCTTCAATGAAAGGAATGATGGGATTGTTGGGCACCTGCAGTTTTCCATCTTGCATGGTGACTTTGGCGCCGTCCGTGGGGACCTGAATCTTTGACATGAATAAAACCTCCGTAAGGCTCACTTTAAGTGCTGTGTATCAGGTACACTAAATGACTTGTGCGGATGAATCAACCAAGAGACCCGTAACTGCATGACAGACAGTCCAATGCACAATTTGTCTGAAGTGCCTGCGGATCTCCAAGGGATGGGCCGTCCTCAGTTGCTGTTTGCAGAAGGCAACTGGTCCAGGAAGGTCTTGAAATCACTGATGCTGGTGCTGACCAGGAAACCATTTCCATGAATTTCGTTGAAACTGCGCACGCCGGGGTCTCCATACACCTGAAACACTGGTGATTCCTCCAGAGGGTTGAAGTACAGGGTCACACCTCCTGCCAGGATGTTGCTGGTGCATTTCTGCCCGAAATCCTTCAGGAAGCAGAACTTGTAGAACTGCTCGGTGGGCTGTTCTCGAACTTCAGGATAGAACCCTTTGACTTCGATCAGTTTGGTGGTGGGCATGTAGACGATGCCCCCTTCCTGAACGGTCACCCGGTAGTTTCCTTTGCGATACAGGGCATACAGGCGGCTGTCAACTGCACCCCCATCAACAGCAATCTTGCTGCCAATCAGTACAGCAGTTTCGTTGCCCGAGATGGCAACTTCAAAAGTGCGGGGCTGGTTTTCACCAACCACGACAAAAGGGTAATAATTCTTGACTCTGGAAATGGTTTCGGCTGCAGGTCCGCTGGCAGTGGGCGCACAGGCCCCGAGCAGCAGAACCCCTAAGAACCACGGGCGTTTCAGCATTGATGTCCTCCAAACACTGCAATTATAGAGATTTGAGTTTAGAAGAAAGTGTAAAGCATAAAGCCTGCCCTGGAGATGACCTCCAGGGCAGGCCTTGATTCTGGATTCAGAACTTGAAGAAAGTGGGGATGAACTCGTATCCCACGTCCTTTTTGATGATGTTGCCCACACCAGGCCAGGCGTAGTGGTATCCCACCACTGTCAGGCGGTCATTTGCAGCCTGTTCAAAGATGCGTTTGCGGGTCGCCACTGCCGTTTCAGGGCTGGAATCAAAGCCCAGATAGTGCTCGGGGTACATCAGAGACAGGACGTAATGTCCCCCTGCATCTCCGAAGTGCATGACTTTGTTCTCACCCGAGGTGGCAAGCACGGCCATGTGGCCCACGGTGTGACCAGGGGTCAGAACGCCGACCAGACCAGGAACAATCTCGCCTCCATCCTGAATGAAGGTGAAGCGGTCCTTGAAGGCCACGATGTTCTTGTTGAAGCCTGCATTGTTCTGGCTGGCCCAGAAATCGTATTCGGTCTGGCCCATCACCAGTCTGGCTTTGCCAAACACGGATTTGCCTTCTGCATCGCTCATGCCGCCAATGTGGTCCCCGTGACCGTGGGTGATGAACACCGTGTCAATGTCATCCGGGCTGTATCCGGCGTTTCTCAGGTTCTGCACCATCTGGCCTGCGGTCCCTCCACGTCCGGTATCGATCAGCACTTTGTTTTTTCCGGTGTCGATCAGCATGGGATTGTAATTGTTGGTGAAGGGCTCCACAGGAACGAAGCGGCTTCTGAGGACGTTGGCAAACTCTTCCTGTTTGCCGGGGTTGGCCCCCCAGTTGGGGAAGGCGCTGCCTCCGGTGGTCTGGCCGTCGCTGAGGACCACAAAAGTAAAATCTCCGAGTTTAAAACGGTAGAATCCTGCGCCATTGGGCAGGCTCATGCGGTTCTCCTGTGCCCGTGCGCCTGAGTGCAGCCCTGCTGCGAGCAGCATGGAGCTTCCTCCAAGAAGCCTGAGTGTGTTGCGGCGAGAGAGTCCCTTGGTCACCTGAAAACACCTCCTGAATTTGACCGGATGGTCGTTTTCAGTGTTTCTGAGATCGTGCACAAAAAATCTAGTAAATGTCACAGTTCAAGTTTGAACTGTATCAAAGCAAACCATCCAGAGCGAAACTCTGGATGGTCGGAATGAAAAAGATGAAGATGGATGCTTACTGCACGGTGTACTGGTCGCAACCCGTGTAGGTGATGGTGACAGAGGTTCCGTCGGCAGTGAACTTGATGGTTCCACTTTCGATGCCCTCGCACTCCTGGTCGTAGTTTACATCTCCATCGAAGGAGATTTCTCCGGCGAAGCTTTCATTGCCTGCAGTGGCGCTCACCTTCAGGTTGCCATCGTATTTCAGGTGTGCAGTGGTTTCGGTCCACTCCAGGGTGATGTTTTCAGTGACATTGTAATTGGCTTTGAAGGTCTGACCCTCCATGGTGCCATTCATGTCCATCTTGTTGTAAGAAGAAGCCTTGTAGCCATTCTTGCCGGCCAGAGGGGTCAGGTCAGAGCCGTATTCCAGTTTGGTGGTCAGATCACTGTCTTCAGACTTCAGGGTGATGTCCTGGTTGCCTCCGTACATGAAACCACTCTGGCTGTCGCTGTCGTTTTTGTCCTCCACATTGTTGGTGCCCTTGAAACCCATCTGCAGCCCTTCAAGGTTGAAGTTGCAGTTCAGGGTTCCGGTGGCCTTGGCGTAGATGCCATCCTCATCCTGATCGGCAGTGTTTCCACTCAGGGTGTAGCAGGACTCGTCTTGCTGTTTTTTGACCGCAGTGGGGCTGATGGAACCACCAAACAGGCCAACATTGGGGGCCATGAAGGCATCGGCATCGGACTGCACCATGCGGTCTGCATCGGCATTGATGGATTTGATGATGTCTTCAGCGACGCTGCTGAGCTGGTTCTTGGTCAGTTTCTGAGGCGCAGGGGTCTGGGTCCCGCAGGCTGCGAGCAAAACGGTGACGGTGATAAGGGCAATGGTTTTCTTCATGGTTCGCACCTCCTGGGTGTGCATGTGAAAGTGTATCCACAGGCAACTTCAGGAGGTGTGATGAAATCGTGCACAATTTTTCGGGTTTTGTGCTGTCACTTCGATGAAGCTCAAAGTGACAGGGCTTGCAGGGCTTCCTCGACCTCGTTCCAGGGCAGGATTTCGGTGGCACGCTCCAGGGTGTCTTCTGGTCCTTTTCCTGCCAGCAGCACTGTGTCTGCATCAGCAGCATGCTGCACAGCAAAACGGATCGCTTCTCTGCGGTCTGCAATGGATTTGAAGTTGTTCTTGTCGAGTGCAGAAGCTCCTCGCTCCATCTCACGCAGGATCTCCTCAATGGGAGTGTCCCGGCAGTCCTCTTCCGTGAAGATGGCCTGATCGGCCAGTCGGGAGGCCACCTCACCCAGAGGAGCACGCTTCAGGGGGTCCCGGTTGCCTCCAGCGGAACCCACCACCACCCAGAGTTTTCCAGGGGTGCTGGGCCTGAGGACCTCCAGGGCTTTCTCCAGACTGGGCGGCGTGTGGGCAAAATCGACAATCACCCTCGGGGTGCTGCTCAGGATCTGCATGCGGCCAGGAACCCCTTCAAAGGAGGCCAGACCCTGTTGCAAGACAGGAATTTCAATTCCCAGATGGTGGGCTGCTGCAATGGCGGCCAGGGCATTGTGCACGTTGAACTGGCCAATCATCGGGAGCACCACATCAAAGGTTCCAGCGGGGGAGACCACCGTGAATTTCAGCCCGGAGACCTCCTCTTCGATGTTGATCGCCCGCCACTGTGCATCAGGAGACACCCCGAAAGTGGTGTGATTGGGGTGGTCTGTCAGGCGTCTGGCGTAAGGATCATCCTGATTCAGCACCGCAAAATGGCTGCGGTCAATCAGCTTGCGCTTGGCCTGAAAATACCCCTCCATGTCCCCGTGAAAATCCAGGTGCTCGGGGGTCAGGTTGGTGAAAATTCCCACCTGATACTGCACGCCCCTGACCCGCTCCAGCTCCAGAGCGTGGGAACTGGTCTCCAGCACGCAATGGGTGGTCCCCAGGCTCACAAGCTCCCTGAGCAGGCTCTGAATTTCCGGGCTGTCCGGGGTGGTCAGGTGCTGGGGGAAATGGTGCAGCACCCCATCCGGGGTTTTGTACCCCACCGTGGACAGCAGACCAGAGGCTTTTCCGGCAGCTTGCAGCAGGTGGTAGGTGATCCAGCTTGTGGTGCTCTTCCCATCGGTTCCGGTGATGCCCACCACCTGCAGCTCCCGGCTGGGATGGTTCTGCAGCACACAGGCCAGATCTGCCAGGGCATGACGGGCACTGTTCACTTGCAGGTAGGGAACAGGCAGGTCGCCCTCGAAACCCTCTCCCACCACAGCGACTGCCCCGCGCTCCAGGGCCTGCGGAATGAATTTGTGCCCATCGGTCTTCAGGCCCCTGACCGCCACGAAAATGGCACCGGGTTTCACCCATGCGCTGTTGTGGGTAACCGCAGTGACATCTGGATTTTCTGCAGGCAAGGGCAGGTTCAGGGAAAGCAGCAGGTCATGCAGTTTCAAAACAGACCTCCCACCACCACGTCATCAATGTCATTGCAGAGCTTCTCAATGATTTCAGGACGCTCCACAAAATCCAGCCTGTCTCCATTCAGAATGTAGACTTTCGATGCGCTGTATTCCTCAATGAAAGACTGGTACAGTCCTGAGAGGTTCAGCAGGTACTGGTCGGGCAGGGCCTTTTCGTAATCCCGGCCCCTCAGTGCGATGCGTTTTTTCAGGGTGGGCAGGCTTGCCTCAATGTGAATCAGCACATCTGGCATGCGCAGGGCAGGCAGGATGCCCTGCAACAGACTCTGGTAGGTCTCCCAGTCGCGCAGGCTCATGTGCCCCTGCTGGTACAGGTTTTTCGCAAACACCCAGGCATCCTCGAAGATGGTGCGGTCCTGCACCACATCCAGCGTCTGGTTCACCACATTCAGGTGCTGCTCCAGCCGTCTGGACAGAAAAAACACCTGTGAATGAAACGCATACCGCGCCATGTCCTGATAAAAGTCCGCCAGATAAGGGTTTTCATCTACGGTCTCAAAAACCGGGGTCAGCTTCAGGCGCTCAGAGAGCAGGCGGGTCAGGGTGCTCTTCCCACTGCCGATGTTGCCACTCACCGCAAGGTACACTTCAGGGCCTCCTCGATTTCACCCAGGATTCTTAAGGCATCTTCGGGATTCCCCACGAAGTCATACTCTGAAGCATTGATGCACAGCACCTGCCCGGGATAGGTCTCAAAAAAGCGGTCATAGTGGTCCGACAGGTTGCGCAGGTAATCCAGCGGCATGTCCAGCTCAAATTCCCGGCCACGCTTCAAGATGCGTTCTTTCACGAACTCCGCATCTGCCCGCAGGTACACCACCAGATCGGGATGGGCCAGTTTGGGTTTGAGCTGCGCGTAAAGCTCCTGGTAAAGGTCGAACTCATGGTCCTTGAGGTTCATGCTGGCGAACACGAAATCCTTGTCGAACATGTAATCCGACACGTGGTTGAGGTGAAACAGATCCCCCTGGGCAACATGCTGCAACTGCTTGAACCGCGACAGCAGGAAAAACACCTGCACCTGAAACGCATAGCGCTCCATGTCCGCATAAAATCCACCCAGAAAGGGATTGTCTTCCACAACTTCCAGCGTCAGAGACGCCTGATACTTCTGCGCCAGCAAGCGGCTGAGGCTCGTCTTGCCAACACCAATGAGACCTTCAGTGACCAGATACACGTGAACCATCTTACTGCGAAAGACGGGAAAAGACGCCGAGGGCCAGGGGTCGAGCGCCGAGGGCAAAACATCAGTGCATGAGCTTTTGCTTTGCGCTTTAAGTGCGAGTCCCCTGTCTGGGGAATGCTGTTTTTTGTTCATTGGTGGATGATGCACCACCTGACGGACAACCCCTGGACACCTTGAGTCCCAGAATTCACCTGGCTCTTGGCTCTCGGCTTTCCAGCCCATCCCACATCCGGTAAAACCCCAAAGTGTTACCATGAGGGGGTGCTCCACCTGCACCGCCGCAACCGAACCGTGACCGCCAGTGATTTTCAGCAGGCCCTGCAGGCCCTCGGGCTCAGTGGCAGAGAACACCTCATGGCCCATGCCTCTCTCAGTGCTTTCGGGTACGTGCATGGAGGGGCCGAGATCCTCTCAGAACTGCTGAAAAGCCACACCGCCACTGTGGTGATGCCCGCCTTCACCTATTACACGCTGGTCTGGCCGGAGGCTTACCGCACCCCCGAGTGGCCGCCCCATCCTCCGGGTCCGATGGGGTCTTTTCACCGATTTTCCAGGGTGTCCCGGGACATCGGCAAGGTGCCCCAGGCGTTGGTGGATGATCCTGAGGTGCTGCGCAGCAACCATCCGGCCCTCAGTTTTGTGGCTTATGGTCAGCGGGCAGAAGACATCCTGAATGCCCAGACCCTACGGGAGCCTTATGCTCCTGCGGGAGCCCTGTATGACCTCGCCGGGAAGGTGCTGCTTGCAGGGGTGGACCACACCTCCAACACCACCATCCATTACGGAGAATACCTGGCCGGACAGCTCGAACTGCCCAGATATGTCATCCAGGATGGAAAACTGCAGTCCACCTATTTCCCCAATTGCTCTGCTGGATTTCAGCGCATCGAACGTCATTTGATCCACAAGAAGAGTGTCAAGGTGGGTGCGGGTGTGCTGGCCCTCTACGACGTGCAGGAGCTGATTGATGTCACGGTGATGCTGCTGTCGAAAAACCCCGAAGCCCTGCTGTGCCACTATTCGGGGTGCCGTTGTCAGTATGTGCGCAGTCTGCTGAAGTTTCACCACATCTCTGCCAGAACCCATCAGCCAAAAGTGCTGTGACCTCCCTGCCACTTGGCGGATGTGGGAGGGTGCAGGCAGTCCTTACACTCCAGAAGATTGTGCACAGAACATGGTGTTCCCTGCATGACCGGAGGAGTGAAGATGACCGTGATTTCGCAAAACCAATTCGACGTGCAGGAGATGGTGCAGCGCTATGAGGCGCTGGTTCAGGAGCCTCTGAACCAGCAGAACCTGGACGTCTGGGTGTCCCGCTGGAGCGACCTGGAGAAACAGGTCCGGGAAACCGTCAATGATGCCTATTTCAGAAAAGTGCAGAACGTCCGGGATGAAGACACTGAAAAGTTTTATGCTTTCCTGCTCGAAGAAGTGGCCCCCAAAGCGAAAGCCTACAGCAGCAAACTGGCAGAGCGCTTTCTGGAAGTGAATCCAGAGCAGCCCAGATACCAGCAGATGCTCAAGAACTTCCGCACCGAGAAACAGGTGCGCACCCCCGAACTGATCCAGCTTCAGGCCGAAATTGACCCCCTGGCCGCCACCTACGACGAGATCACCGGCAAAATGATGGCTGTTGTCGATGGGGTGGAAATGCCCGGAGAGGAAGCCTGGACCCTGGTTTTCGACCAGAATCGGGACACCAGAGAGAAAGGCTGGCGGGCCTATTACGAGATGTGGAAAGCCCACCGCACCGAACTTGGCGAACTGCTCCTCACCCTGGTCCAGAAGCGCCGCCATATGGCAAAAGTGGGCGGATTTTCCGATTACCGGGCCTACTGCTGGGCCGAACTGAACCGAACCGATTACACACCAGCAGACACCCAGAAACTGCAGCAGGGCATCTTGCAGCAGGTGACCCCTCTGGCAAAGGCAGTGCGCCAGAAGCAGGCAGAACGTCTTGGCCTGCAAAGCCTGCGCCCCTGGGACCTGAATGTGGAAGAAGGGGAGTCCCTGAAACCTTTCCAGACCACCCAGCAACTGCTGGACCTCACAGCGAACGCCCTGAGAGAGGTCTCCGCTGACTGGTTCAGGGTCTTTGATGGCTACAGGACCCGGCGTCCTGACCTGATTGACATTGAAACCCGTGCTGACAAGGGCACGGGAGGCTTCTGTGAGTTTCTGTACCAGCAGGGTTACCCCCACATCTTCATGAGCCTGATGGGTCGCCATGATGACCTGACTGGCTTTTTCCATGAAACAGGTCATGCCCTGCACTTCCTGCTCACCGACCGCAAGCAGGACCTCTACTGGCACAACAATGTGCCCATGGAATTCAACGAGACCATGGCCATGACCATGGAACTGCTGCCCCTGGAGCACCTTGCAAAAATCGGGGTGTACAGCGAAGGCCAGTTGCAGACTGCTGTGCAGGCCAGCCTGGAACAATCTGTGCAACTGCTTCCCAGACTCGTGGTCTATGACGCTTTCCAGCACTGGCTCTACACAGAAGCCCCAGAGGACCTCACCATCGACATGCTGGACGAAAAATGGCTTGGCCTGTGGCAGGCCTACATCCCTGATGTCGATCATTCCGGTCTGGAGGATTTCATTGCCCTGGGATGGAGCCGTGTGGTGCACCTCTACCTGTACCCTTTCTACATGATCGAGTACGTGATGGCCCAGGTGTACGCCTGGCAGGTGTGGAGTGCCTACCTGCAAGAGCCAGAAGCCACCGTTCAGAAGCTGACCGAGGGCATGGAGCTGGGGGCCACCGTTTCCCTGCCTGAACTGATCCGCACCATCGGGCAATCCTTTCCGGTGGATGAGGGACAGCTTTCTGATGCCATTGCCAATGTCAGAGAGAAGATTTTCGGCTGAGTCCGTGTGTTCAAAAGAAACCTCCCCTTCTTGTTGGAAGGGGAGGTCTTGCTGATGGGATTACTCTGCGGCGATGTTGCGCAGGGCGTCGAGGTCGGCCAGGATCACGCGGCCATACCCGGCGTGAATGACCCCTTCTCTGGAGAGCTCACCGACCACTTTGGTGACGGTTTCACGCACAGAGCCCACTGCAGCAGCGAGTTCATCGTGGGTGGCATAGATCAGGATTTCGCCGTTGTCCTGTTTGGTGGCCAGGGCAGTGTCCTTGAGTTCCAGCAGTTCGGCGGCGATGCGGCTTCTCAGGCGCTTGCCGACCAGACGGTAGATGTTTTCGTAGGCCCGGTTGATCACGTTGACGAGGTGGTTGGTCACCTGTACGGTGTCTTCAGCACCCAGCAGGGCGGGATTGATCACGTCCACGCTGGAGTTGGTCACGGCTTCTGCGAAGTATTTGCGATCCACACCAGAGAGGGCTTCTTCTCCGAAGTACTCTCCGGGTTTAACGTAGCGCAAAGTCAGGCCGTTTCCTTCGTCGTCCATGGTGTGGACGCGCACCAGACCGCTGGAAACGCGGTACAGCATGTCAGATTTTCCAGGATAGAGAATGACTGCACCGGGGCGGTAAGTCACAGTATCTACAAAAGTTTTGGTCGAGATCATGGTGCCCTCCTTGGTGGCATCGATTACTATATTTATTATAGTACCTATTCCCCATTTTGTAAACCAAACGGTTTCTTTAATCCCAAGATAAGTCACAATGCTTAGTGGGCAGTGAGAGGCCCACTGGTCAGAAGTACGGCAAAACCACGGGAAAAGTTCATCTTCTCATGGCCACTACAGCCAGCAGCTGGAAAAACAGTGTCATTCTTCACCATCAAACCCCAGATCCTGCCAGAACACCATAAGGGAAAAACCCTGTAGGACGCCTTGACCTGGGTCATGGGAAAGGCCGAGAGCCCAGGGTAGAAGGCAGAAGGCAGAAGGCAGAAGGCAGATTTAGGGCCGGGCTGCTGGCTCAGCCTCTCCCCAAGTTGCCTGGCAGATCCCAGATCCGCAATCCCTGATTGCCCTTTGACCCAGGTCATGGCCGTGACCTTCCAGAAGTTTGAAAATGAACACATGAGCTTTTACTCCAGACTCAGCGTTGTGTATGACCGGCTTTTTCCAGGTTCGGAAAATCAGGTGCAATTCCTGAGGCCACTGTTGAAAGGACGGGTACTGGATGTGGGTGCAGGGACAGGAACCCTGATGCAGAAACTTGCACCTGGGCTGGACCACATCGATGGGCTGGAGTCCTCACCAGACATGCTGGAACAGGCACACTTCAAGCTGCAGGAGACGCCCAATGCTCGAATGACGCTGGGAGACATGAGGGACCTGAAAGGTCTGTTTTCTGGTCCCTATGACAGCATTTATTGTGTGGGAAACACCCTGGTTCACCTTGATGGCCCTGAGGAAATCCGTGGGTTTTTGAAGCAGACCCTGGATCTCCTCAGGCCAGGTGGAACGTTGATCTTGCAGACGGTCAATTATGATCGGGTGCTCAAAGAAGAGGTGAGGACTCTTCCGCTGTTGCAGAGAGAAAAAATCAGTTTCCAGCGCAAATATGCCCCACTGGGAGACCGCATTGTTTTCATTGGTACACTGACGCAGAACGGTCAACTCGTTGGAGAAGAAACCACGTTGCTTTACCCTCTGACTTTTGAAGAATTGAAGAAATGGCTGATCCAGACAGGGTACACAGACCTGAAGTTCCATGGGGATTTTGACCAGCGGCCCTTTGAACCGGAGGGGCCTGCACTGATTGCTGTGGCCAGAAAACCATGGGCATCCCACATCAATTTTGATCAGATCACAGGTCAGGTGGGCAGGTAACATGGATGCATGCAGTCCGGTGTCTCTTCCAGTTTCCAGAACAGGGTCGAAGTCCTGCTGAGACTCCTCTCGAGTGACCTTGGCCAGGATCGCAAAGTGTCTGAACTTGCGAAAGCAGTGCAGGCCACCCCGGAGCACAGCATTCGCCTGTTCGAGCAGAGCTACCAGGAGACCCCAAAGGAGTTCCGCAAGAGGCTCACCCTGGAAAGGGCTGCATACATGCTTTCCAGAACCGACCAGAGCATCACCAGCATTGCTCTGGATGCTGGATACGGATCACTGGAAGCCTTCACCCGTGCCTTCAGGAAGGCGTTTCAGGTCACACCCACAGCGTACCGGAGCACGGCCACCCCCAGTTTCTGGTTGCCCACCCCCAATGGCATCCACTATGCACCCAACACCCTGCGCAAAGAGATGATCAGTCTGGACCTCATCGACCTGCTGTTTCAGCATGACTTCTGGCTGACCAGGAGGATGCTGGAAGCCGCCGAAAAGCTCTCTGATGCACAACTGGATCAGCCTGTGGGCCTGATGCACGTCGCCCCTTACCACCAGATGGCCCGCAGTGTGCGTGAGATGCTGGACAGCCTGATTTCCGACAAGGAGGTCTGGCTTGCGGCCCTGCATGGAGACGCTTTCGCAGAAAATGCTCCCACCACAGTTGCAGATCTCAAATGCAGAACACAAAAGTCCTTCACGACCTTTCTGGACTTTGCCCGGACCATCAAGGAAAAAGGGGAGTGGAACGTGGAGTTTGTGGATGCCGTTTGCACGCCACCAGAGACCTTTACCTTCCGGGGGATTCTGGCCCACGTGATCACCTTCAGTGCCATCAAACGGCAGCATCTGCTGGATGCTTTCCGAACGTTGGGTGTGGACCTGGGCACCAATGATCCCATCGAATACGAACGCCTGTAAGGGTTCAAAAGTTCACAGTACACAGTTCACAGCGATCAGATCCAACCATTCTGAGAGATCCAGAGCAGATGGTCTTACAGAACATGGATGTGGCATGCCTCCATGAATCCTGCTGTGAACTGAAATCGGTCAACTGTTGACTCCCTGATTCGCCCAATGCCCATCAAACCCACAAGGAGGGAACACATGTCAAACCTGAACGGAAAGATCGCCCTGGTCACCGGAGCCACACGCGGCGCAGGCAGAGCCATTGCCGTTGAGCTGGGCAAAGCGGGAGCCACCGTGTACGCCACAGGCCGCACCACAAGGCAGCACACCTCTGAGATCGGGCGTCGAGAGACCATTGATGATACGGTAGACATCATCGAGCAGCACGGAGGAAAAGCTTACGCCGTGCAGGTGGACCACACCGATCCAGTGCAGGTGAAAAGCCTGATGGAGCGCATCCAGCAGGAATCTGGAAGGCTGGACATCCTGATCAATGACATCTGGGGAGGGGACCACCTGGCCCAGTGGGTGCCTTTCTGGGAGCATGACCTGGAAAAAGGGCTCAGGCTGCTGGACAATGCGGTGAAAAGCCACATCATCACCAGTCATTACGCTGCCCCCATGATGATCCAGCAGGGATCGGGCCTGATCATTGAGATCACCGATGGGATCACGGAAGCCTACCGCCACAGCCTGTTTTACGATCTGGCGAAGGTTTCGGTGAACCGTCTGGCCTTTGCCCAGTCCCAGGAGCTTTCTAAGCATGGCATCACTGCCTTTGCCCTGACGCCCGGGTTTCTGCGTTCCGAGGCCATGCTGGACCACTTCGGAGTGACCGAGGAGAACTGGCGGGATGCGGTCCAGAAAGAACCCCACTTCATTGTCTCTGAGACCCCTTATTATCTGGCCCGTGCAGTGGTGGCCCTGGCTTCAGATCCGAACATCTCCAGCAAAAACGGTGGCCGTTACGCCACCTGGAACCTCTATCAGGAATATGGATTCACCGATCTGGACGGGACACAGCCAGACTGGGGCCGTTATGCCCGCGAAACCATCGGCATTGATGCAGGCTGAGCACGCTGCAGAATCCACTGGATGGTTTTTTCAGATGCCTCGGGAATTTTCTCTCCCGAGGTGTCGTCTGTCATGAAGTGGGTGCCGTTTTCAAAATGCAAGACGGTCAGATCAGGGCTTGCTTTCAGGGCAGAGCGCAGGTTTTCACTGCTTTTCTGCACAGGCACGAAAGTGTCCCTGTCTCCAAAAAGGGCAAGCACTGGGATGTTCAGACCCCTCAGCACAGGCAAAATGTCGAGGTCCAGCACCTCCTGCCACTGTTTGAAGATGTTCAGGAGGACAGGCTCTGGAGGCAACTGTTCACCAAAAGACATGTATTTTTTGACGGCGAGCAGGTCATACAGCCTCATGATGGGGAGCAGGTCCCGGTCCAGTCTTGCAGCCCTGTTGAAAATCCGGTAGATCGCCAGAGCTTCCTGAATGTCCTCTTCGGATTCACCTGCCCTGCGCATCTGGGTTTCCACCCGGTACAGTTCCTGCTCTGCTGGACTCATCACAGCAGGGGAGACCATGACCAGAAAATCCACTTCCTGTGACATGGAGGCCGCAAGAGGGGCCACCCATCCGCCCTGACTGACCCCTCTGAGGCCCACACTGGAGACCTCAGGATGGTTTCTCAGGGCTGCCACCCCTCCCAGAACGTCCTTTGCCAGGGTGTGATAGGAGGCAGAGGTCCAGTCTCCTGAAGATTCGCCTGTGCCCCGTTTGTCATAGACCAGGGCTGCAATTCCATGTTCTGCAAACTGCTCTGCCACATCCAGAGACCAGGCTCTGGGTTCCGGCCCTGA
Organism: Deinococcus cellulosilyticus NBRC 106333 = KACC 11606; assembly: GCF_007990775.1. Lineage (NCBI taxonomy): Bacteria > Thermotogati > Deinococcota > Deinococci > Deinococcales > Deinococcaceae > Deinococcus > Deinococcus cellulosilyticus. The sequence goes on from NZ_BJXB01000003.1 coordinate 249,962, forward strand.
CCCATGCACACAGATCACTGCAGGGTATGTTCCAGGGATTTCTGGAAGCACAAGGGTGCCTGAAAGCTGGACCTGATCGCCGGAGAACTGCATCAACTGGTGTCTGGTGGTCATGGTTCCAAGTCTGAATCTATACTGTTCAAAAAGGAGCCTGAAAATTTGAACAGCTTGCAGGTCGAGAATCCAATGGTGGCGGCCTTCCTGATGGACCCCATCAAGAGGGAGCGGATCAGGCCTTTCCTGGGCCAGGAAAATACCGTCAAAGGGGCAGCAGAGGAACTGGGCATCTCCATCAGCCTGATGCACCACCACACAAAAAGAATGCTGGACTTGGGCCTGATTCAGGTGGTCCGTGAAGTGCCCAGAGCAGGGAAAGCCATCTTCTGGTACGCCTCTGTTGCAGATGCCTTCTATGTGCCTTTCTCCCTGACCCCTTTTGAAACCATGCAGGCCGCTTACCTGAAAGGGGAGAAGCCCTGGCAGGAGCGTTTCATCGAGGGTCTGCTGAAGGTGGCCCTGCACCTCGAAACCCCCGAAAAAACCTGGGGTGTTCTGATTCGCAGAGACCACCATGGGGATTTTGATGTGACCTCAAGCATCGGACCTGATCAGGAAGCCCCGGATTTGCCCGGTGCCCAGTGGTCAAACTGGACCGAAATCCACCTGACTCCGGATGAGGCCCTGGCCCTCAGGATGGAATTGCAGAACCTGTGGCTCAGGTACAGGGGCAAGAAAAATGGGCAGCGGTATTTGCTGAGGCTCGGGCTGGCGAAGACTGTGGATTAACTTCCCGCCCCCGTGTACCTGCTCAGTCCCGTTTTCCAGACTCCATACCCCACAAGAACCAGAACCAGGGCCACCAGAGGAGCAATCCAGGCGAGCCACCCCACCGGATGACCTAGAAGATAACTGGCAGGGTAATATGACGCAATTCCGAAGGGCAGAATCCAGGTGAAAATCACATTGACGCTGGTGTGATAGATCTTCAGGGGGTATTTGGCGAATTCGTGCGTCTCGAACACCCCCCACATCAGGGGCAGGGAATCGGTCATCCAGAAAGACAGGCTTGCGGTGATCAGGTTGATGCCGAAGAACACCAGACCTCCACTCAGGACCATCAGCAAGGTGTACAGGACGTTGAAAAAGGTCCAGGGAATGTCCAGTGCAATGCTGCTGTAGATCAACAGACCCAGACCCACCACGAAATTCCCGATGCCATCTTCACAGAAGCGGTCTGCGATCAGGTGAAAGAGGGGATTCACCGGGCGCACCAGGTAACGGTCAAAGTCTCCGGTGCGGATGTAGGCCCAGCCCAGTCGCCACAGGTTGTCTGCAAACATGTGGTTCAGAGATTTGGACAGGACCAGCAACCCATAAATCAAGAGCAACTGGTGCAGGGTCCAGCCTTTCAGGGTCGGGATGGTTTCCATCACCACCCAGAGGGTCAGGAGGCCTGCCACCTGTCCGGCCAGGGTGCTGATGCCTCCGATGAAGAAATTTACCCGGTATTCCAGTTTGGTTTTGATGTTCTGTGCGAGCAGATCGAAGTACATGCGGGTGTAACTGGCCATGTCAGCCTCCCTGAATGGTCGCGTGTTTGACCATCTTTGCGAAAATGAATCTGGAAAGCAGGCACAGGCCCACAACCCACAACACGAGTTCCAGCAGCATCCTGGGTCCATCCGAAACCGGAGTGAGCCCACTCAGGAAGGAAGCTGGGACAAAAACCGCCTTGCTGAATGGCGTAAACTCTGCCACCGTCCTGAGCCAGTCGGGCATCAGGGTCAGCGGAATCAGGGCACCACTTAAGAACGACGCCACCCCTTCTTTCAACACATTCAGGCCCCAGGATTCGGTGGTCACGAACACGATGCAGGCGATCATCCACTCAAAAAAGAACACGATGATGCAGCCCAGCACCAGCGAAATCAGGAAGTAAACATAAGCCAGTGGCTCAGTGGGCAGTTGCAGATGAAAGAACACAATGGCGATCACCCACAGTTGCCAGCGCATCAGCAGGTCCGTGAACCAGCGGTTTAAAGCCTGAGCGAGGTTCTGAAATTGAAAATCCACAGGCCTCAAGAGTTCAATCGCCAGTTCTCCCCGGTTCAGCAGTTGCCCAAAACGCTGGATGATGCCCGATCCAGTCAGTCCAGAAAGCATGCGGGCCAGCATGATGTAATTCAGCGTCTGCTGGACGCTCTGGCCTTTAATGCTGTCCTGGTTTTCATAAACGGCACTCCAGAAATACACCATCACCAGCAGACCCACCGTCTGCACAAAAAGGCTGGCCCAGAACCAGGCCGTGTAGGCCATGCGGGATTTGGCCTGGATCATGCCCACATCCCAGTACACCCCCAGGCGGTTCAGGACAGCATTCATGCCCCCACCTTTTCCCTTTGCAAAGCCCCCTGATAGATCTGGGAGATGATTGAGGTGAGGTCCGGTTCCTGCAACTGAAAATCCTGCACGTCTGTTTGCTGCATGATGTGTGCGGCCACCTGACTGGCACTGGCCTCACTGCGGTTGAATTTCAGGGTCAGTTTCTGACCTTCTGCAGACAGGAGTTCAGCCCCTCTGGGAAGAAGCAGTCTGGAGGTGTTCAGGGTTTCAGCAGTCTCGAAGGTGATGATGCGGTGCGTCCCGAAGTGGTTCTTGATGGTGGAGAGCTGACCATCATAGATGATCTGCCCGTTGTCGATGATGATGATCCGCTGGCACAGTTCCTCAATGTCTCCAAGGTCGTGGGTGGTGAGGAGCACACTCACATCCCGCTCCTGGCTCTGCCTCTTGATGAAATCCCGAATCCTCTGCTTGGCCATGATGTCCAGGCCGATGGTCGGCTCATCCAGATACACAATTCTGGGTTCGTGAATCAGGGTCGCAGCGAGTTCTGCCCGCATCTTCTGGCCCAGAGACATGGTGCGCACAGGTTTTGAGAGGAGTTCATCGAGTTCCAGGGTCTCAGAGAATTCTTCCAGCAGGGTCTTGTAGCGGCTGTCTGGCACGTCATACATGCGGGCAATCAGACGAAGGGATTCCACCAGGGCAAGGTCCCACCACAGTTGTGTGCGCTGTCCAAAGACCACCCCGATGTCCCGGGCATTGGCAACACGGTTCTTGAAGGGGTCCCGGCCAAGGATGCGCACCTGCCCACCAGAAGGGGCCAGAATGCCGGTCAGGATCTTGATGGTGGTGCTCTTGCCTGCACCGTTCACCCCGATGTACCCGACCACTTCTCCCTTTCTCACCTGAAAACTGAGGTCATTCACCGCTGTTTTGTATTGGTATTCGGGTTTAAACAGGCCCTTCACCGCTCCCATCAGTCCTGGCTCTTTTCTGGGAATGGCAAAGATTTTTTTCAGATTCTGCACGTCAATGGGTAGCGCTTCCATGGGGCAATTGTAATTGTTGTGACGAAGGTTTAAGCCAAAAAACATAGGGGAGGCAGCCAGCATGCTTAGAGCCGTCAGCATTCAGCCATCAGCCGTCAGCAAGATTGCTCTGGCTGAAGCTCATTTGCCTTCTGCCTTCTGCTATTTTTCCCTCGACCCTCGGCAATCTGTGCTCCTGGTGTTATCTGTCTACATATGTAAAAATGTACACAAGGAGAAAGCATGGCAGATCAAATTACAATAGAGCGGGTTCAGCTCGGAGTCAAGATGGAGAAACGCATGGTCAAGGTGCTCAAAGCCCTTGCAGAGGCACAGGACATGACCCTCGGAGAGCTATTAGAGGACATTGTTTTACATGCCTTTGAGGGGGTTTCCACCTTTGGGAACACCGAATCTGAGGACATCAAAGCCCTCAAGAAGGTGTACCAGATGGATTATGGCGTGCATGACAGCCAGAAATTCAGCTCTGAGGGTTAAAGAGGCGGCATTCCCGCTTCTTGCAGGCCATGTTTTTCCAGGCAACTCAGGGCATCTTGCAGCCTGGAAGTGTCCTCAAACAGGTGGTCTTCGGTGATTTTGCCCCAGCAGATCCTGAGGACCTGAAGCCCTTCATTCTGGTAGGTCCAACCATCTGGCAGAGGAGCCTGCACTGTGAAAAAAGTGGTCACCAGTGTGTTCCAGGGCCATCCACTGACCAGAATCCTGTCCACTTTGAAGTGGATTGCTGGGAAGATGCGCTGGAAACGTTCAAACCACTTTCGGATGTCAGTGGTGCCCTGACGCTGGCCTCCCAGAGCATGGTCTCCAGAAAAAGAAAACATTGCCTTTGACGAGAACAGCTGAAGAATTCTGTTGAGATCAGCGTTTTTTCCCTGGCTGAGGGTTCGAAAAGCAGTTCTGATGATGGAGCGCACAATTGCGTGATACATGATTTATCATATATATGATCTGGAGGAGGTGCAAGCCTGGCAGCGGCACCTCCTCCAGAACTTTGAAATCTACTCTGAAAAACGCAGGCTGGACCCGGACACACCCACCAGTTCAGCAAACTTGAGGAGGCCCGAACGGTCAGGTTTTTCCAGGTGATACCTGAAGTTCCACAGGTAATGCTGCACAATGAACTCAGGCAGACCCAGCTTTCTGGCATTGCGTTCAGCCACCAGAGCAAGCTCACCCAGACCCGTTCTGCGGGCTTTGCGCAAGTTCTGCACCAGTTCAGGAGGTGGGGGAGTGCGGTAAGCCCAGACGGCAAAAGCGAAAGGCAGACCAAAATGGTCGTACCAGCGCATGCTCAGGTCCGTGACCTGAATGTTCCCTCTGCCACTGGGAATGTCCCACACCGAGGCATAAGGTTCCAGTGGACCACACAGCTGATACCACTCTCTGAGGGCATTGTCTCCAATTTTCAGCACCCCTGCATAACCTGCATCCAGCAGTTCCTGCACGGTGCCTTCATTCCGTTCCAGCACAGCCTCAATGCCACTGAGTTTCAGCAGCACCTCCAGAAGCTTGACACTGGTTGCGCTCTGGGTGGTCAGGGCAATTTTCTGCCCCTGCAGTGCTTCCCAGGGCATGTTGTGAAACAGGTTCACGCTGTACACCGGACCCAGCACACTGACACTGAAATCTGGCAGGGCACTCAGCAGGTCTGCGTTCTGCAGGAACTCAAAACTGCTGATGTTCGCCAGATCAATCTCGCCCGCAAGCAATTGCCGGTTCATTTCTGTGGGCACACCCCGATGAATCTCGTACTGATCAGACTCGGGCAGGTATTCGTTGATGGGGGCGACGTTGGCAAAGTCGATCAGCCCGATTCGGTAGGGTTTGGACATCTTTAATGCTCCTATTTCTGGAGAAAACCAGCCATGGAAAGGGCGAGCCGACGGCCCGCCCCTACAAATCTCTCGGTGTCAGCAAAAGAACAACATCGCCCCTACAACCTCAATGCGATCAATCCGCAGCGCTGCCAGGGAAGATCTTCAACTCGTTGTACAGGGCGTCCCTGAGCACAGGAGTGCGTCCGGCCCTGAGGATCAGGTTCCTGAGGGACTCCTCGGTGGTGCCCACTTCGGAAGTGGCTCCAGCGGCATGCGAGATCTTTTCCTCGATGATGGTGCCATCGATGTCCGTGACCCCCCAGTCCAGTGAGACCTGGGTGAGTTCGGGAGAGATCTGAATCCAGTACCCTTTGATGTGGTCAAAGTTGTCCAGGTACACGCGGGCCACAGCCAGGTTTCGCAGGTCATCGAGCCCGGTGGTGTAGTCGGTCTTCCCGAGGTTCATGGCCAGGCTGTTGTTCATGGGCTGGAAGGCCAGAGGGATGAAGCTGTAGAAGCCTCCGGTTTCATCCTGCAGGTCACGCAGGCGGTGCATGTGGTCCAGGCGTTCTGCCAGGGTTTCGATGTGGCCGTACAGCATGGTGGCGTTGGTGTGCAGTCCGATCTGGTGGGCGGTGCGGTGCACATCCAGCCAGTTGTCGGCGTTCACCTTGGCCCGGGCAATCTGCTTGCGGACCCGCTCGGCGAAGATTTCTGCACCCCCTCCGGGCATGGCGTCCAGACCGGCTTCTTTGAGCTGGGTCAGGACTTCCCGCACGGACAGTTTGGCAATCTTGGTGAAGTGCCAGATTTCGGCTGCAGTCCAGGCTTTCACCTGCACGCCAGGGAAGTTGTCTTTCAGGGCGCGCACCAGTTCCAGGTAGTAACTCCAGGGTTTCCTGGGGTGGTGACCGCTGGAGATGTGGATCTCGGTGAGTCCGGGCTGGTAACGGTCCCGGACAAACTTCAGGACATCGTCGATTTCCCAGTCCCAGGCGCGTTCTTCATTCATGTGGGCAGCGAAGCCACAGAAGGTGCATCCGACATAGCAGATGTTGGTCTGGGACAGGCGCAGGGAGTGCACGTAGTAGGTCTTGTCCCCGAATTTGCGTTCCCGGACCAGATTGGCAAGGCGGGCAAGGGTGTTGAGGTCCGGGGTGTGGTAGAGCTTGAGCCCCTCTTCAAAGGTCAGCCTCTGTCCCGCTTCCACTTTTTCAGCGATGGGGATGAGCTCGGGGTCGCGGATGAACTTCATGGTGACAGCTTAACACTTTTTAGATCTAAAATTCGTGCCTTGATTCACAAGCTGGAAGCCGGGGACCAGGGGCCGAGAGCCGAGGGCGGCTTGTGAATCTGAGGCTTTCGCTTTCCACGCTCTTTCCTGCATTGATGCTGTTTTTGAAGTAAACATTCCCCTGAGGTGTTAGAACACTCTTTTGACACCAGCCTGTGTGGAACCTACCTTGCTCTCGGCTCTCGGCTCTCGGCTCTCGGCCTCCCACTGTTACCCGTGCAGATGCATACCAATCATACCAATATGATTGACATGTACCAGCAACAATTTTAGACTGAGTCCATGAGTGACCTGGAAGTGCAATTTTTTGGAACCGTGACCGTGGGAGAAAGAGGCCAGATTGCCATCCCACAGGAAGCCCGTGAAAAATTCGGTATTCACCCCGGAGACAAGATGCTGGTGGTGTCCAGCCTGTTTGGTGGCATCGCTGTGATTCCCGAAAAAATCCTCACCGACATTCTGAAACAGAAATTTCGTGAAGTGCTGGAAGGTGAGTGATGTTCAGGAAGTTCGGATCTGACTACCGGAGGGTGCTGAAAGAGGAGCTGAAACTGTTCGGCAAGGAGAAAAAACTCTATGCTGCAATGGTCCTGATTTCCATCATTCCCACCATTTACAGTGCAACCTACCTTTCGAGCGTCTGGGACCCGTATGCCCAGACCAAGAACCTGCCTGCCGGAATCGTGAATCTGGACCGGGGCACCGTCTTTGAAGGGGAAAAGTACAACCTTGGGGAAGACACCCTGGAAGAGATTCGCAAAGATCCCCCCTTCAAGTTCAGGGAATACCGGACCACTGCAGAAGCGCAGGCGGCAGTCGAAAAGGGAGACATCTACTTCATGGTGGAACTCCCTGCAGACCTCAGTGACCGGGCCATTGCCGGAAGAGCCCAGGCCGACCTGAATGTCACCGTCTCGGAGGGCTCCAGTTACCTGGCGGCCACCCTCGGCAAACGCTTCACGAATGAACTTGCCAGTGAACTGAACAACAAACTCAGTGAGAAGCGCTGGGAGACCACCCTCAAAAAACTCGGAACCAGTGCCGATGACATCAAAAAGCTCAAAGATGCAGCTTCAAAACTGGCAGATGGTGCAAAAGAGCTGGAAGATGGCACTCGCAAGCTCCTGAATGGCACAGACAAACTGGACTCAGGACTGGCAAAAGCCAGCAATGGAAGCAAAGCCCTCACTGAAGGGGCCAACACCATCACAAATGGCGTCACGAAGCTGACTTCTGGCGTGGGGCAGTTGAGCAGTGGCATCCACACCCTCGCCAGCAAAACCCCCGACCAGAGCAAACTCAAAGCCCTGGAATCTGGAGCAGCGCAGGTCAAAGAAGGCAACAGCAAACTGGCCTCCAGCATCAAGCAGATGTCTGATTCAGTCACTGCCGATTACCCTCTCTATGCCCCCATGCAGCAGTCTGCAAAAGGAGCAGGGCAACTTGCTGTTGCCCTGAAGCAGATGTCAGATCAGGTGATCCCTGAAAATCCGCTGTATGAACCCATCCAGCAATCTGCGAAAGGTGCAGACCAGCTTTCAAAAGGCCTGAAACAGATTTCCAGTCAGGCCAGTGGGACACCCCTCAGCCCCTCCATCACCCAGGCGACTGGAAGTGCCCAGCAACTTGCTGCAGGGCTCGCACAGATGGCCACCAGAACCCCCGAACAGAACCCCCTGGATGCTCCCCTCACCCAGCTCAGCACCAGTGCCCAGCAACTTGCAGAGGGACTGCAGAAAATGGCTGCCCAGGTGCCAGAAAAGAACCCTCTGGATGCTCCTCTGACCCAGCTTGAAAAAGGATCAAATGACCTGAGCAAAGGGGCAACCAGCCTCAGCAGTGGGGTTTCCAGCCTGACCGGTGGCATGCAGCAGATCACGGACGCCCTGAAACTCATGGACAGCAAGACCCCCAGAAGTGGCGACCTGAGCAAACTGAACAGTGGCATCAAAACCCTGCGTGACAGAACAGCAGAACTGTCCAGTGGTCTGGCACAGCTGAAAGACGGCGCAGATCAGGTGAAAGACGGCAACACCGACCTTCTTGCTGGAGCAAAGAAACTGGCTGATGGTGCAAAAGAACTCGCCAGCAAAATTCCTGATGTTGAAAAACCTGATGCCAGAGCGGAATTCCTTGCTGTTTCTTTTGAGGTGCAGGAGAAGACGGTCAACAAGGTGGGCAACAATGGCAGTGCCTTCGCTCCCTATTTCATGTCCCTGTCTCTGTGGATGGGTGCCCTCCTGACCAGTTTCATCTTCAGGCTGCGGGTGCTGCCCGAGAACGTGCGGGACACCAGCCGTTTTCCCAAAGTCCTGGCAAAGAGCACCCTGCCTTTCATTGCTGTGGTGATCCAGGGCCTGCTTCTGGCCCTCACCATGCGCCTGGGGCTCAAACTGGCTGTGCCCAACCCGGCCACCTTCTATGGGCTGTTGCTGCTCGGAAGCATGAGCATGTTCGGCATCATCATCCTGCTGATCATGGTGCTCGGAGACGCAGGGCGCATGTTCGCCATGATCCTGCTGGTGCTGCAACTTGCCTCTGCTGGGGGTGCCTACCCGGTGGAACTGGCCCCTGAACTCTTCCAGAAACTTCACCAGTATCTGCCCATCACGGACCTGGTCAAAGCCCTCAGGGCCTTCCTCTTCGGGGCCTACGACAGCAACTACATGCTCTATGTGGGACGCATGATTCTGCTGGGTCTGGGAGCATTCCTGATCACCGTGCTGCTTGCAGGCCGCATGTACCGCTACGTGCCTGAGCATGAGTACACGCCACCCATCGAGGCGTAACAGCGTTCTGCAGGGTGAAGGGTTTTTAAAGTAAGGAATCCTTAACCGAAGTTCAGGAAACTGTCAGAGACTCTCTTTAGACTGAGAGACACATAGGAGGTGAGCATCTGTGCTCGAAGCTGTTCTGTTGATTCTCCTGCTGGGTGTGGTGGTGGTCGCTTCGACAAGCTCACCCACACAAGAACCCGAAAAAGTCTACGTTCCAGTGCGCAGCAAGCGTCGTCGTTAACCTTCGAAATTCTCCACTGTCTAGAACCCCACCAGCAAACTGGTGGGGGGCGTTTTTTGGATGCAGGTTTTGGTGTTCAGGTTTTGGTGTAGGGGTGGGCCGCTGGCTCACCCCCGATGGATCACGCCAGTTTCAGGTAGAGCCCGAGTTCAGCCCTCAGGGCATGCATGCGGTTGATCAGTTCCATGGTCAGGGCCACAGCGGTTTTGGGTTCACCCAGGGCATTTCTCAGTTCGCGGGTCTTCATGTCGATTTCGGGCAGGCGCAGGAAAGCACTCCTGAACGCCAGCAAACCCACCTGCAGGTACTTTGCCAGGGCTTCTGGGGTGTGGGCGTCCTGATCTCCCTGGGCGGTCCTGAGGACATCCTCATCAGAAGCACCACTGAGCATGAGGGCGTAAGCCTCGGGCAGGGCACACAGCCTGCGCACCAGGGCCAGCAGGGAATCGGCCCCTGCATGGGGTTTGAACTCAGGTTTCTCCACCCAGTGCTGGTGGAGGTCACTTAAAATGCCTGCTTCAAGGGTTCCCAGTTCATTGAGCCAGAAATTGTGGTTCATGGGGAACATTCTAAAGGGAGGGAAGGATAAAGTCGCTGCTCTGGTGCTGGGAAGAGCCGTCAGCCATCAGTGGTCAGCTGTCAGCTCAAAAGCTCTTGCGTGCTGAGGGTATCAAGTAGAGAAGCAGACCTGTCCAACACAGCTTGCGCCTCTGTTGCCTGGCGCAAGCGCACCGGGTGATCTTTTGCTGATGGCTGACCGCTGATCGCCCACAACATCAGCAATTCCCGATTTTGCATGGAAATCCGCCTCAGCTGTTTCAGTCATCCACCAGATAACTCGGGGGTGGAGGAGGGGCGGGGGGTTCCAACTGGGTCAGTTCTCCCACATGGGGAATCCCGGCCACAAAGAGGGCTGTTTTCAGTTGCTGGATGATTTTGAGCAGGTACATCAGGACAGCATCTGGCCCTTTCAGTGCGGGTTGCACCAGTGGTCTGGCAATTGCGCACACCTGGGCTCCCAGCATCAGGCACTTTGCCACATCCAGCCCGGACCGGATGCCCCCAGAGGCAATCAGGGGCATGTGGGGCAGAACTTCGCGGGTTTCTGTGAGGGCCTTTGCGGTGGGGATGCCCACCTCTCCCAGATCAGGCTGGGTGATCTGCCCGTTTGCCACCAGATCCTCTACCCGTGCCCAGCTTGTTCCCCCTGCCCCTGCCACGTCAATGGCAGCAAAAGGAATGTGACGGATCTGCTCGGCAGTGGTGCGACCAATGCCATGCCCGACCTCCTTGAGCAGGATCGGGAACCAGCTTTTTTTCACCAGGGTCTCCATGACTTCAGTGATGCCCTGGAAATTCGTGTCCCCTCCGGTCTGCATCGCTTCCTGCAAGGGGTTGGTGTGCAGGGCCAGACCGTCTGCCTTCACTGCACCGATGGCCTTGATGATGTGCGAGGTGGTGTAGCCCTTCACAAACTGGGCCACCCCCAGGTTTCCGATCAGCAGGATGTCCGGGGCATGTTCCCGCACCTGGAAGCTGTAACTCGCCTCTGGGTGCTCCAGCATCACCCGCTGTGACCCGAGCATCATGCCGATGCCGAGTTCCTGGGCAGCGAGGGCCAGATTGCGGTTGATGCGGGCAGCATGTTCGGTGCCCCCGGTCATGGCCCCGATGAGGAGGGGCGCACTCAGCGGTTTCCCCATGAAAGTGCATCGCAGGTCCACATCGTTTAAATTCAATTCCGGCAGTGCCCGGTAGGGCCAGGACACCTGCTCCAGACCGGTCTTGACGGTCTGGTACTGCGAATCTTCCCGCAGGCAGGCTTCCAGATGCTTCAATTTGCGATCCTGCATCGTCATGGCCCCAGTATTTCACGGAAGACACGACAGGAATCTTATTCCGGCTTACAGCACCAGGTCAGGCTCGCTGGGAGGCAATGTCGCCTTCAAGAGCCATCAGCCATCAGCTGTCAGCTTTTGGGCAGACCGGAGCGACATCAACAGCCTGAAGAACAACGAACTTTTTTGCAACAAGCCCAATCCCTTGTTCTGGCTGCCACAGTTCAGGATCATCTTTTGCTGATCGCTGACCGCTGACTGCTGAACGCTCCTTGTCACAGCAACTCACGCACCAGATTGACCGCCACCCAGCCCAGCGGAGCATGTTCCAGACCCCACAACTGGCTGAGCCGTTCTCTGCGGGTGGCAGGGAGGTGGGTCCACTGTTTGAGGGCCTCCCGGTGCACTTTCACGCTTTCTTGTCGCAGATAGAAGATGCTGCCCTGCCTGAAACCTGCCTCCACGGCGATCCTTGCGCGTTTCTCCTGCTGGGTGAGGCTCAGGCCCCGGGTTGCAGCAAGCAGGGCAGGTGCTTCCTCAGGATGTCTGAGGGCAAACAGTTCATCCAGAGCCCCAAGAATTCTCGGGGAACTCAGGCTCAGACGGTTTTGCAGGTATTCGGGATAGCGGCATTCACTCAGGAACATCTGCTCTGGCGGCATGTGCAGCGGGACCACATGTGACAGAAACACTTCACGGGACACCAGCAGGGCATGAATCAGGTCGGCCTGCCTGTTCAGGGGAAGGTCTTTCAGAATCTTTTGGGCCTGCTCTTTCAGGAGGCCAGCATCCATGGTCGCCATGCTGTTTTGCTGTCTGTGCAGCAGGCGCGTGGGATCGTATTCAATGCGGGCTTCGGCCAGCAGGCCTGTTGGAAATCCACCAAGTTCCAGCACGTCGTAGGGAAACAGGTGAAAAACCACGCCGCCACGCAATTCACGGGTGGCTTCGCTGACCTTGCGGTCCACCACCAGCAGTTGCGGGATGCTCCCTGCCCAGGGGTGCGGTCCGTCGTAACTGCCCACCCGGGCAACGGCGCGCACGGACCTGCGTTCGATGGTTTCCCTCAGGGTGTCCTCTAGAATCATTCACGCTCCTGTCACACCAGTCTGGACCTTGCCAGGGCTCCCTTCAAGGGCCTGGCCTGTGGGCCGGTGTGTTGATCAGATGGGATGCATTGTATCCCTGCAGGAAGCTGGGGTCTGTTGATCAAACTCCATTTGCAGGTTTCAAAAATTGCTCAGGCGAGGGAAGGTTCCTCGCCTGAGGGAGGTTCAGAAAAAGGTCAGGCCAGCCAGTCTTCCGCGCTCTGGTCGTCCTGGGCGACCACCATCTCATCCAGCCTTGTGGCCCAGGCAGGGAAGGGGAAGGTCACCATCACCGGAGTGGGCACTTCGGGTTGCTGGATGATCATGGTTCCGGGCTGCAGAATGCTGGCCCGCATGCGGTAGGTGGACGGCAGGAAACGGTACTCGGGCCTTTCGGATTCTGCCGGGTCCAGACGGCCCACAATGCGGATCGCTGCGTTGGAGGTGATGCGGCGCTCCACCTCAGAAGCCGTCTGCTGCGCACCGATCAGGATGATGCCCAGCGAGCGTCCACGCTCGGCAATGTCGAGCAGCACGTCCTTGATGGGGCTTTCGCCTTCTCTTGGTGCATACTTGTTCAATTCATCCAGAACCACGAAAACATAAGGCTTGCGGCCCTGTTTTTCTTTCTTCTCGAAGAGCTCCTTGAGGATGACCCCCACCACGAACATCTGCGCGTGGGCATCCAGGCTGTGGATGTCCACCACGCTGAGCTGCACCCCCTGGCGCAGCACATCGGCACGGTATTTCTCGGCTTCTTTTGCCGTGAGGTTCCCGCGAATCAGGCTGGAGAGGTACTTCTGCACCCCTTTGAGCCTGCGGATGAAGGCCTGCAACGTGCCCACATTCTGTTTGCCCACCCATCTGGCATCGCCGTTGCCCTCATTCTGCTCCAGCAGCTTGTATTCGATGTAACTGACCAGTTGCGGGAAGGTGGTGATGCGGGTCTTTCCGAGGGTGTCAAAATCGAGTTCGAGTTCGATGGCCTGCTGGTGGTCATCGAGGCTCCAGTCTTCCACTGAGATGTAAGGGGTGCTGCTGCTGTCTCCTGACACCAGACGGTACAGTTTCTCCTCGATCTGCCCGATCAGGAACTTGAGGTTCAGGCTGCTGTCCTTGTCTGCAAAGCAGTAGGGGAGGAGGCGTTTCTGGCAGAACTCGCGAATCGTCCACATGTAAGGTGTGACGCCCGATTTGCGCTGCTCCACATCTGGGATGATGGCATCTCCACCTGCTTTGGGAGGAGCAAGGAACTGCACATCGCTGAAGGGCCGTTTCGGAAGGCGACACAGGGCGTATCTGTCTTTGCGACGGCCTGAGGCCTGGGCCACCCGGTTTTCTTTTTCGTCCAGTTTGCTGTTTTCCTGGTCCAGGAAGAACAGGTCTTCCCCTTTGACGTTGAAGATCACGGCCTTGCTGTTGGCCCGGTCCACCCCCAGGGCCTGGGAGTTGAAGATGCTGTACAGCAGAAACAGGGCGTAACTGGTCTTGGTGGCCACACCGGACACCCCACTGATGTTGACGTGGGCACCAGAGGCACCGTTCAGGAAGTCGAAATTGAAATGCACCGGTTCACCGTTGCGCAGGATGCCTGCAGGCAGACGGGACTCCATGCGGTCCTGGTAGAGGGCTTTTTCGAGCTCCTCATCAAGGGCAAGGTAAACCTCGTCGCCAGGGTGGGGCGGAATGAATTCTTCAGGGTCCACGCGGGTGACCAGAACGTGTGCTGTATAAGAGGTGTTCACAGGCAGGATGCCCGCCTGCACGTCCCGCACATCGGATTCAAAAGAGACCCCTTCGTGGAGTTTGCGCACCTGATCCACCACACCGAAGTAGGTGACCCTGGTGCCATCCGGCTTGGTGGTCTTCAGGGTGACCAGATCGTCGAGTTGCACGCTGGAACCGGGTTCCACCCAGAACCAGAACTGCAGGGGAGTGGCTTCTTCGGTGCCGAGGACCATGCCGATGGGAAGAACCTGAGTCATGACTGGGATCATGGTAACGGATTCTGCAGGGCCACGCATGAAGGTGAAAGAAAGCACGAGCCAGAAGGTGATAAAGTGTGTGTCAGACACCAAAATTCTGATCGTTTTAAGCGTATTTATTCATCCTGGCTTCAGCTACAACTTTTTGCGGATGCCATGAATCGAAACGTTTCCTACACTGAGGTCATGGATGAGGTGATGGTACTCTTTGCTGTTCTGGTGGTGATCCTGCTGATTCTGATCGCCATCTTGCGCTCCTTTGACCAGGCTGAACTGACCCACACCAGACCTTCTGTGCTGATTCCCATCCGCACCTCTCAGGACGACCCCGACCACTGAGCATCAATCCAGATGTTTTAATGCCATCTGACCTGCGTGCCAGACACTGTGACGTGCAGACAGCCGGATCATGCCTGCCACGGTCATTTCCCGGTCACAATACTGCAAGGGCAGGTCAAGACTGCTGTCCTCAAGGTTTCTGAGAACTTGCAACTCGTACTCGAGCATGGAAGCCAGGTCCGCTGGTGGCAGGGGCACCTGGACCACACTCCCGATCAGCTTCCAGTCATTCTGTTTGGTTTCCAGAATGTGGGCTTTCAGGCGTTCTGCTCTGGGGCCAGTCAGGTGCAGCACACTGCTGACGGATTCCCAGGGGTCAAAGTTGGCCTCCTGCAGGAGAGCACAGAGCTCTGAAATGCGGGGTGTCATGGCCTGAGCATAAGGGAAAATCGGGATGTCATGGGAAAGTCAGCTTGAATCCATATACTGGTGCAGGTATGTTTCAAATGAACCCCATGAACATTGTTCTTTTTGCCGCTCTCCTTTATGTCCTGATGGGATTTGTCGCTTTTCTGGTTTACGGAGAGGACAAACGCCGCGCAAGGCTGGGCAGGCACCGCATCCCTGAGCAGACTTTGCACACCCTGGAATTGCTTTTCGGCTGGTTTGGAGCCCTCATGGCCCAGCAAGTTTACCGCCACAAGACCCGCAAGCAGCCTTTTCAGATGGTGTTCTGGGCCATTGGGGTGTTGCATTTTCTGGTTCTGGGTGTTCTGGCTTTTCAGCTTTTTTCCAGCTGAGGGTCTTGCTTGATTTGGGGGATTTTGCTGATCGCGAATCCAGCAATTCCCTGACCCTGCTGCTAAACTCTGTACAAATTTGTACTGAGTATATATAATAGGGACATTCAACCCAACGTGGAGGACCTCACATGACAGCGACCCAGCACAAGCTTTTCAAAGGCGGCATGTTCCTGATCCAGGACAGCGAACCCCAGAACATTTACACCCCCGAAGATTTTGACGACATCATCAAACAGATTGCCGACACCACCCAGGCTTTCATCGACAAAGATGTGATGCCCCGCATGAAGGACCTCGAAGACAAGGTCGAGGGCCTCAACCGCGACCTCCTGCAGAAAGCCGGAGCCCTCGGCCTCACCGCCGTGGAAGTGCCCGAAGAGTTTGATGGTCTCGACCTGCCCAAAGCCGTCAGTGCCGTGATCGCCGAGCGTCTGGCCCAGACCGGTGGTTTCAGCGTGACCTACGGTGCCCACCAGTCCATCGGGAGCCTCCCCACCGTGTACTTCGGCACCCCCGAGCAGAAAGCCAAATACCTGACCAAACTGGCCAGTGCAGAGATGGTCGCTGCCTACGCCCTCACCGAGCCCGGAAGCGGCAGTGATGCCCAGGCCGCCAAAACCACCGCTGTGCTCTCCGAGGACGGAAGTCACTATGTGCTGAACGGCACCAAAATGTGGATCTCCAACGCTGGATTTGCCGACATTTTCACCGTGTTCGCCCAGGTCAAAACCGATGAGGGCAACAAGTTCAGTGCCTTCCTGGTGGAACGCGCCTTCGAAGGGGTGTCCCTCGGTGCAGAAGAGCACAAGATGGGCATCAAATCCTCCTCCACCCGTCAGGTGATCCTGGACAACGTGAAAGTGCCCGTCGAAAACCTGCTCGGACAGGTTGGACAGGGTGCAAAAATCGCCTTCAACATCCTCAATGTGGGCCGTTACAAGCTCGCCGCAGGTGGGGTCGGCGGTGCCAAACACGCCCTGAAGGTCTCCACCAAATACGCCCTGGAACGCCACCAGTTCAACCAGCCCATCGCCAACTTCGGGATGATCCAGGAAAAACTGGCCGAAATTGCCCTGCGCACCTACGCTGTGGAATCCGCCCTGTACCGCGTCATGGGCCTGATCGACACCGCTGTGGAAGGCGGCATGGACAAACTCAAGGCTGTGGAAGAGTACGCTGTGGAAGCCTCCATGCTGAAAGTCCTCGGGTCTGAACTCCTCGACTTCGCAGTGGATGAAGGGGTGCAGATCCACGGGGGTTACGGCTACAGCTCCGAGTACCCCATTGAGCAGGCCTACCGCGACAGCCGCATCAACCGCATCTTCGAAGGCACCAACGAAATCAACCGCCTGCTGGTCCCTGGCATGCTGCTGAAACGGGCCATGAAGGGTGAAATCCCCCTCATGCAGGCCGCCCAGAAACTGCAATCCGAACTGCTCGAACCCAGCTTCGATGAAGTTGAAGAGGGCGTGCTGGTGCAAGAAGAAATCACCATCAAGAACCTCAAGAAACTGGCCCTGATGGTCGCCGGAACCGCCGCCATGAAGTACGGCCTGGAAGTCGAAAGCCGACAGGAAATTCTGGCCCGCGTTGCAGACATCGCCATGCTGACCTTCGCAGCCGAATCTGCCCTGCTGCGCACCCGCAAACTCGGCAACCCCGAACTGCAGGCCGAAATGACCCAGCTCTACACCTGGTCTGCTGCCGAGAAATCCGCAACCCTCGCCCGTGAAGCCATCGAAATGATCGCTTCTGGCGACGACCTGCGCACCAGTCTGGCTGTCATCAAACGCCTCACCAAGCACGACCCCATCAACACCATCCGCCTGCGCCGCCATGTGGCCAAGGCTGTGCTGGCCGCAGAAGGGTACCCCCAGCCCCGGAAATAACCCCAATCTCGGGTGAGTCAGCGGCCCACCCCTACATGTCCCCCTCCAGTTTCTGGAGGGGGTTTTGCTGTTCCGCGTCTGCTGTGAACTGTCAACTTATAAAGAAGTGATGATCCTGTTCTTGCCCGACTTTTTCGCCTGATACAGGTACTGGTCGGCCTGCTCAAAAGCGGCGTCGATGCTCTGTTCTGCACTGAGGCGCACCAGACCTCCACTCACGCTGACCCGGCCCACGGTGTTGAAGCGTTCACTGAAAATCCGTTCCTTGATGCGCTCTGCAATGGTGTTCATGTACTCTTCCGGGCAGCGGCTCAGGTACACTGCGAATTCTTCTCCTCCCAGACGGTACACCCGGTCGCTGTGGCGAACGGTGAGCACCAGACGTCTGGCAAGCTCCTGCAGCACTTGGTCACCCACAGCATGACCGTAGGTGTCATTCACTTTCTTGAAGTCGTCGATGTCGATGACCACAATGGCGTCCCCTTCGCGCATTCCGGGTTTGTCCAGTTCAAACTGCCTGCGGTTGAACACCCGGGTGAGGGGGTCAATCAGGGTTTCTTCCTTGAGGCCATCGGTGAGCTTCAGGTACTGCACATGGCGGTGAATGATGCGGCTTGCAGCCATGAAGCCCAGCACGTTGGTGAGGTACAGCAGGCCCAGAGAAGGCAGGATGCTGGGGTCCCAGCTTTTCTGGTTGAACATGTAGATCAACAGGCCACTGAAGATGACCACAGGTGCATACAGGTAGGACCTGAAAGGCACCTCTTCAGATTCAATGGTGGAATAGTAGCGGTAGACGCAGGCAATCACATAACAGATCAGGATGGCCACGTCCTGGTTGGTGAACTGGTGCCAGAATTGCCCCCTTGCGAAAAACACCAGCATGATGGCAAAGAGCCCGTACCACATGCCGTAACGCAGGGTGATCAGGGCCAGGGGGAGGATTCGGAGGTCCAGCATGGCTCCGTTGCTGAGGGGCACCGCCTGCGAGGTCAGGAAGAGGGAACTGGCCGCAGCAATGGCCGCCCGCATCAGGATCAGTTTGCGGTCCGTCTCCCGCCTCCAGTGGGTGTACGTGAGGCTGAAGAGGTAGGTCGCCGTGATCACAATGCACAGGTTGAGCGCCAGACCCTCCACCAGTTGAATCATGTTTCAAGCATAAAGGGAGAGTCCTCTCTGAGATATGACAGCCCCTCCGAAATGCAATTCATGGATGCCACCAGGCTTTGAACCCAGGGTAGTACGTTTCCACAATGGCCTGGAACAGAAAGTAATCCACAATCAGGTGCACGACCAGCACGTAAATCAGGGCACGGCTCCGCTGAAACATGATGCCCTGGGTGATGGCCAGAAACAGCACAAACAGAGGCCCATAACCCCGGAAAGCCATGTCGTACAGCACCGACACGTACACCACGCTCTGCCCGATGTTGGCCTTCCAGAAAGGAAAGAGGGAGCGCAGCAGGGCGAAGCAGGTGTTCACAAAGAACAGTTCATCCCAGATGCCCACCATGTTGATGCCAATGAAGAGCCTCAGCAGAGAATCGTCGTCGGGCTCTGCAGGCAGCACCCAGTTGTAAGGCACTTCTGGACTCAGGGTAAAATACAGTTTGAAAGCGAAATATGCCAGAGGTGCAGACAGCACCGTGTAAAAGAATTCCAGTTTGCTGAATTTCTCCGGGAACATCCTGAAGGAAATCACCCCCGGGTCGCTTTTTCTCAGGAGCAATGGGGGCAGCAGCACCACCAGTAAGAAGGGTAATCCCAGTGTAAGAAATTTGACATTGGAGGTCTCTGTGCTGATGGGGGAGAGGGCGAGCAGCAGAATGCAGCCAAGCAGGATGCCCATGCGGCGCTGGAAAGTCGCTTCTCTGGCCAGGATGGTCAGCACAACAGAGGTCAGAAATGCGATTCCACCCCACAACCACACCTCAAGAGGGATCAGCAGAACCGTGGCAATACAAAAGAAGACCAGTGCCCAGAGTTGCATCTTCTGCAGTTTAAGCGAAAACCTTCTGGATGCTCAGTAGGCTCTGTGCAGGCGCTTCAGGTGGTGTCTGAACCTCAGGCCGTAAATGCAGGTTGCCACAACGAGCCCTGCAAGAAGGGCTGTGCCCACAGCAAGGGGCAACTCCCGGTAGACCAGCATCATCAGGAGCAAGGTGAGGGTAGCACTCTGGATCACCCGGTGAAACCGTCTGGCAAAGCTGATGCGGGCACGGCGGTGGGCTTCCTGAAGGTGGGTCTGGGTTCTGAGCATGCGGGTGGTCCTTTCAAGGCAAAAGAAATCTCCAACCAGAAGGAACAATCCTCCGGGCCTGCAAGTGCCTGTGATGGTTTCAAATTAAGCGACACTTGTTAACAGGGTGTTAACAGCCTGAGCTGGGCACTTTGCTGTGAGCCCAGGGTGAGTGCAAAGTCTGGCCATGCAGATGGCATGGAACGATCAGAGGTCAGCAAAAGAAATCTTGATGCTTTTGCAAGAGGCCAGAGAAAGATTTGAACTGTCCTGGAGGGCAAAGCAGCCGCACTGTCTGGCTGAAGTGAAAGCACACCTGAGGTGTTGCGCTGACCGCTGAGAGCTGACGGCTGACGGCCTTCTCAAGCGACACAATCCATCTGCGGCTTTTGTTTACCCTGCTGTAAGCCGTTTCTTCCTTGAACGTCCTGCCCCCTGCGTGTAAAATGGCCCTATGAACAGCATCCTGCTACTACGATGGGGGAGACGACGTTAGAACGGTATAACGAGCGTTTCCCCCAGTCTGTTGTTGGACTGGGGTGTTTTTTTGCCTGCACAAAGGAGCCAAGGCCATGCCAAGAAGTGAAAAATACAACCCGCATTCCATTGAACCCCGCTGGCGCAAGACGTGGGAGGAAAGCGACCTCTACACCTTCACATACGACCAGAGCAGAGAAAACCACTATGCCCTGACCATGTTTCCTTACCCCTCCGGGAACCTCCACATCGGTCACTGGTACGCTTTTGCGGTGCCGGATGCCCGTGCCCGTTTCATGCGCATGAAGGGGTACAACGTGCTTTTCCCGATGGGTTTTGATGCGTTCGGCCTCCCTGCCGAGAACGCTGCCATCAAGCGCAATGTGGACCCTGCCAGGTGGACCTACTCCAACATCGAGTACATGACCGGGCAGTTCAAGCGCATGGGCACCATGATCGACTGGAGCAAGAAATTTGCCACCTGCGATCCCGAGTACTACAAGTGGAACCAGTGGTTCTTCATCCAGTTCTACAAGCGCGGTCTTGTCTACAAGAAAAATGGCTTCGTGAACTGGTGCCCGAGCTGCAACACCGTGCTCGCAAACGAACAGGTTGTCGATGGCAAGTGTGAGCGATGCGGAACCGTGGTGGAGCAAAAACAACTCGAACAGTGGTTCTTCAAGATCACCGAGTACGCCGATGAACTCCTCAACTTCGGCGACACCGACATGCCCGAACGTGTGCGCCTCATGCAGCACAACTGGATTGGCAAGTCGGTGGGCGCAGAGATCGACTTCGCCACCGATGCCGGGACCGTGACCGTGTTCTCCACCCGTCCGGACACCCTCATGGGGGCCACTTTCCTCGTGCTTGCTCCCGAGCACGCCTACGTCAAAACCCTCACCACCCCCGAGCAGCAGGAAGCCGTACAGAGCTACATCGCAACCGCTGCCAAGATGAGCGAAATTGACCGTCAGGCAGAGGGCCGCGAGAAGACTGGCGTCTGGACAGGATCTTACGCCACCCATCCGGTCACCGGAGAAAAACTCCCCATCTGGATTGCCGATTACGTGCTCGTCACCTACGGCACGGGCTCCATCATGGCCGTCCCTGCCCACGACACCCGCGACTTTGAATTTGCCCGCAAGTTTGGTCTTTCCATCAAGGAAGTCATCCGGGGCGAAACCGAAATGGACGTGGAAAACGCCACCGAAGCCTACTCTGGTGAAGGTGTCATTGTGAATTCCGGCCTCATTGATGGCATGCAGGGCGGCAAAGAGCACATCGGTGCCGTCATTGAGAAACTCGCGGAATATGGTGTGCGGGCCAAGACCACCTACCGCCTCCGCGACTGGCTCATCTCCAGACAGCGTTACTGGGGCACCCCCATTCCCATGGTCTACTGCGAGAAGTGCGGCATCCAGCCTGTGCCTGAATCCGAACTCCCTGTGCGCCTCCCCGAAGATGTGAAATTCCAGCCCACCGGACAGAGCCCGCTCACCCTCATGGACGAGTGGAAGACCACCACCTGCCCCTGCTGTGGTGGCGTGGCCACCCGTGAAACCGACACCATGGACACCTTCGTGGACTCCAGCTGGTACATGTACCGCTACCTCAGCCACGACTTTGACACTGCCGCATTCCGTCCTGAGTTTGCCAACTTCACCCCCGATGTGTACACCGGCGGCATCGAGCACGCCATCCTCCACCTCCTCTACAGCCGATTCTGGACCAAGGCCATGCGGGACATGGGCCTCACAAACGTCAGTGAACCCTTCAAGATCCTCCGCAACCAGGGCATCATCCTCGGTGAGGACAACGAGAAGATGAGCAAGAGCAGGGGCAACGTCATCGACCCCGACGACCTCGTTGCCGAGTACGGTGCAGACACCGTGCGTGCCTTCCTCATGTTCCTCGCTCCCTGGGAAGCAGGTGGACCCTGGTCCTCCAAGGGCATCCAGGGTCCCCACAAGTGGCTGGGCCGCATCTGGAGCCTCTACTTCGACGAAGCCGAGGGGCCAGAGGAAAACATCAGCGAAGCCGAACTCCGCTACGCCGTGCATGCTGCCCTCAAGCGCGTCACCGACGACCTCGAGCGTTTCAGCTTCAACACCTGCATTGCTGCCATGATGGAGCTCACCAACACCCTCGTGAAAGCCAAACGCAGCCCTGTGGCCCAGACTGCAGCCTGGACCGACGCCCTTGACATCTTCAACCGCATGCTCGCACCCTTTGTGCCCTACATCGCCGAGGAAATCTGGAGCGAAACCGGCCACACGGACTCCGTGCACGTCCAGAGCTGGCCCAAGTACGACCCTGCTGCACTCGTCAAAGACGAAATCGAAGTGGTGGTGCAGGTCAACGGCAAACTCCGGGGCAAGACCCTGATCAAGAGCGGTGCTTCTCAGGAAGAGGTGTTCATGGCCGCCAAGTCCATCGAGAACGTCCAGAAGTTCATCGAGGGCAAACCCCTCGTCAAGGAAATCTACGTTCCTGGCAAGCTGGTGAACATTGTGGTGAAAGGCTGACCCCGCCCCCAACACGCTCATTGCATTCGCTTTCCTCCCCCTGACGAGGGGGAGGTTTTTTGCATTCTAGAATGTCTTCATGCCCGCAGAGCCCACCCTCCACCAGAACCTGATGCTGCAAAAGCTAAAAGAGGCCCATGGACTGTCTCTCAACAGCCTCCAGTTCATTCCTGCTGGTACAGCCCCTGCCTACCGTGCTGAGGGAGAGGATGGAAGATTCTTCATCAAGGTGCTTCCAGACACGCCTTATGGTCAGGAAGTCTTGGGACGCCTGCAGCGTGAATTGCCCTTGCTGCAGGTGCTGAGGGCACAGGGCATTTTGCCTGAGGTGCCCGAGGTGGTTTTGACCCTGCAAGGGGAGGGCTTCACCTGTCTGGAAGGTCATGCCCTGGTGGTGTACCGCTGGATTGATGGAGAAAGCCTGGGGGATGCAGGCTGGCTTGCTGCACGGAATGAGCTGGTGGTGCTGCTGGGTCGCCTGCATGCTGGGACCTCCCGGATCATGCAGGAGGTTCGTGATTTGCCCTTCCCCCCAGAAGATTTCGAATTGCCCTTTGAAGACCAACTGGTTCAGGACCTGCAGGTTCTGGAGCAACTGCCTGACGGTGCCCGGAGGGGGACACAGGCCCTCAGGGATCTGCTGGCACCCCACCTTGCAGCCATTCAACGGGTGCTGCAGCATGCCAGGGTGTTCCAGCAGCAGGTCAGAAACCGCAGTCCTGAGCTGGTGGTCTGTCACACCGATGCCCACGGTGGCAATGTGATGCGAAACAGCTCAGGAAGGCTCTGGATCATTGACTGGGAAACGGCACGTCTGGCCCCCAGAGAGCATGACCTGTGGATGTTGCATGCCCATCTGCCCGAGTTGCTGCCCCGCTACGAGCAGGCTGTGGGGCAACCTGTGCAGCTGGATTCAGACATGCTGGGGTTTTATTTTTATCGGCGGGTGCTGGAAGACCTCGCCATGGACGTGCGGATGATCCTGCACGACAACACCCGACCAGAGGAAGATGAGGCCAACCTCAGGGTGCTGGAGCAGTACATTTTGCCTGCATTGCATCAGGTGAACACAGATTTTGAGCACCTCAGCACCCGACTGGCTTCCAGGTGATCAGTGCTCCGGTACCACCGCAAGAGTCCAGGACCGTGCCCCACAGGTGCAGTCTTCCAGATCCTCTCCAGCCTGCTTTTCCAGCAGGGTACCGCACTCCCAGCAGGCATACAGGGCGGTTTTTGGAGCGGTTTTCTCAAAGCACTCGAAATCAGGATCTTCTCGGGGGATGAGGAGGAGGCCAGGTAGAACCTTTTTGTGGGTGTGCCGGATCACACTGAGGCTGCCTGAAGGCTCCAGGTAAGCCCGGTGCACTTCACCCAGGTGGTTGATGTCATCGTCCCGCAGCCAGGAGTACAGTTCGTTCTGCGAGAGTCGCTCTTTGTGCATGGCTTCCAGGTCCAGTTTGCCATCGCGGATCATGCGGGTGGGGGTGCTTTCCAGCATCCGTTCCAGCCTGCGGTTCTTTTCGGTGACCACTGAGAAGGTGTACTGGATGACAGCAACAATGGTGATCACCAGCATCCCATGCAGCAGGGGAACATCCGGATAGAACATCACATCCCCCACAGCAGAGCCCAGTGCAATGATCAGGGCAAATTCAAAGAAGGTCAGTTGTCGCACACCCCGTTTCCCCAGCAGACGGATCAGCAGCAGGGTGTACATGTACATCACGGCGGTGCGGAAGGCAATTTCCAGGAAAAACAGGGGTGGAAGGTCCTTGCCCAGGAAAATGTTTTTCAAATCAAACTGGTAGGGCTCCATAGCCGTATTCTAGGGATTTTTGAATGGCGGACTGTGATGCCATCAAAAAGGGCCTTTTGCAGTGCATCTTCAGGAAGCCCACCTGTCAGGCTGTAGATCTACAATGAAACCATGACCCCCGGCTGGATTTTGCATGCCTGCCAGAGAAGTGAGGATTACGAAGCCTTCAGCGAGGAGGGTGGACTGTCCATCAAAACCATGCATGGCTTTGGCACGCAGTACCAGGTGGGAAGGCAACTTCTGGGCCTCAACCAGGGCAGGTATCTGGTGCTGAATGCAGGACAGCCCTACACTGTGCAGGTGCCCAGAGGGGTGGAGTCTTTCTGTATGTTTTTCTCCGCAGAGTTCACACGGGATGTGTATTCCAGTCTGTCTCTGTCCACGGATGCATTGCTGGAAGGGGAAAGGATGGCGTCCCCTCCAGAGTTCCTGCCCCGCACTTTTGAACAGCCAGACCCCATTGCCCATGCCATGGAACGCCTCAGAGGGTGGTCTGCCACAGGCGAACTGACCCCGGAGCGCAGAAGAAATGGGATGGAAAGCTTGCTGCTGGAACTGCTTTATGCCCATCAGATGGTCCAGGGGGAGGTGTTCAGTTACCCGGCCACCCGTCACAGCACCCGCCAGGACATCTACCGCAGGGTGCACCGGGCCAGGGATTTTCTGGAGGCCCACCTGCACCAGCCCATCACCCTGGAAGACCTTGCCGGAGTGGCCAACCTGACGGTGTTTCATTTCTGCCGGGCCTTCAAGCACATTTTTCACTGCACACCCAATGCCTACCTGACCCACAGGCGCTTGGAACGCGCAAAGTGGCTTCTGAAGCACACCTCGCTCAGTGTGCTGGAGGTGACCCTGGATGTGGGTTTTGAGAGCCCGACAACCTTCAGCACGGTCTTCAAGAAGCGTTTCGGGATGACGCCAACCCAGTACCGATCTCAGTCAGGATGAATTTCAGCAAGATTGAAGAGGCAGCAGGACCTGTGGACCCCTATCCTGAATTCCATGACTGAAGACCTGATCCGTGAATTTGTGATGGCTGCCCATGGAAATGCTGCCCGTGTCGCCGAGTTGCTTTCTGCACATCCAGAATTGCGTGGCGTGCGGTATGTCGACTTCAATGAAACTGCACTGGAGGCAGCTTCCCACATGGGCCGCAGGGACATCGCCCACCTGCTTCTGGAGGCAGGGGAGCCCCTGATTCTTCCTGCTGCCCTGATGCTGGGTGACCTTGAGGCAGCAAGAGGGCTGCTGGATGCAAAACCCGAGCTGATCCACTCTGCAGGAGCCCACGGCATTCCTCTGATGTTTCATGCAGCAATCAGTGGAAATCCAGTTCTGGCAGACCTCTTGTGGGAGAGGGGAAACCGCATTGGTCTGGGGGCTGCAGTGCACGCTGCCGTGGCCTGGGACCAGCCTGAATTCTTTGGTTGGCTGCAGGACCATGAAGCCCCTCTGGACGCCCCTGACCATGAGGGCAACACCCCCCTGCAGGCCGCACAGCAACGGGGACAGACCGACTGGGTTGAGAGGTTGCAAGGTCAGTCAGACGTGGGTCCAGAATCCTGAACAGATCCTGATATACTGCTGCAACATGCAGAAAAATTCAGTTTGTCGGGTGGGACAATGATTGATTGGTTCGTGCAGGTGTGGGCCGGGCTGAAAGCGACTTCAGCACTGGAATGGTCTGCCAATCTGGTGTATTTGCTTTCCGTGTGGCTGGCGACCCGAAACAGTGTGCACACCTGGTGGACAGGTCTCATCGGGGTGGTGCTTTTTGGGGTGCTGTTTTTCCAGATCAAACTTTATGCCGATGTGACGCTGCAATTGTTCTACATCGCAACCAGCATTTATGGCTGGTGGGCGTGGTCCAGAGGAGGGGAGAACCACCAGGAATTGCCCATCACCCGTGTGACAGGAACCCAGCTTCTCAGTTTCTTCGTGCTGGGGGTGCTGGTGACCCTGGGTTATGGCGCTTTGCTGCACAACTTCACAGATGCCAGTTCCCCTTTCATTGACTCTGTGGTGATGACCGCCAGTGTGATTGCCCAGCTTCTGCTGATGTACCGCAAGCTGGAAACCTGGATGTTCTGGATCATCGTGAATGTGGTGGCCATCCCGCTGTATGCCTCCAAGGACCTGTATTTCACCTCTGGCATCTATGTGTTCTTCCTGATCAATGCTTTCTGGGGTTTCATCAGCTGGCAGAGGCTTTACCGGAGTGCAAGTGTCCGTGAAGCCCTTTAAAAACAGCCTGATTGTTGGCAAGTTTGCCCCCCTGCACAAAGGACACCAGCTGCTCATTGATTCGGCGCTGGCCCAGAGTGAGCAGGTGCACATCTTCAGTTATTCCAGCCCTGAAATCGCAGGGTGTGGGCCTGAAAAAAGAGCACGCTGGCTCAGGTCCCTCTATCCACAGTGCAAAATCCATCTCATCACCCCTGAATTTCTGAAGTTCCATTTTTCGCAGCTTGGTCATGTGGAATTGCCCCTCAATGCCGATGATGCTGTGTTGCACCGCAGGTTCTGTGCCTTCCTGTGGGTGCATCTGGTGAGAGAGCCTCTGGATGCTGTTTTCACCAGCGAGGACTACGGAGAGGGGTTTGTTCAGGAGCTCAACCAGTATTTCTCGCTGTACCATCCACAGCATCAGGTCAGGCATGTTCTGGTGGACCTGAATCGCGTGCAGGTGCCCATTTCTGGAACCCTGATCCGGCAAGATCCCCATTTGCACAGGAATTTTCTGGCTCCAGAGGTGTACCGCGATTTTGTGAAACGCGTGTGCTTTCTGGGAGGGGAGTCCACCGGAAAGAGCACCCTTTCTCGCCTCATGGCTGAGAAAATGAACAGCCTGCATGTCCCCGAGTATGGCCGCACCCTCTGGGAAGAGCAGCAGGGGCATCTGGGGTTTGATGACCTGCTCAAAATCGCAAAAGTCCACATCCGAACCGAGGAGCTTCTGGCAGGGCAGGCCCACACGTTCCTGTTTGTGGACACCACGCCCCTCACCACCTGGATGTACAGCCACTTCTATTTCGGTCATGCAGATCCAGAACTCTCTGCCCTGAAGCACCGCCCCTATGAGGTGACCTTTCTGTGTGCACCAGATTTTCCCTTCGTGCAGGACGGCACCAGGGCAGGGGAGGATTTCCGTGCAAGGCAGCACCAATGGTATTTGGAACTGCTTCAACAAATGACTATCCCTTACACCCTGTTAACAGGTACATTAGAAGAACGGATTTGCAAGATCATGGAGGTACTTACGTGAGTCAGTACGGTGACATTGCCATTCTCGCTGTGGAGTTGTTCCCGGACCTGCAGGACGCCCGGGACGCCTGGCAGATGGCCACCGAAGCCCTGGGACAGGCAGACTCCCTTCCTGTCCAGAAAGCCCAGAGCACATTTCTGGTCCTGTGTGATGCCGGGAAGGTGCTGGGCATCCCTGCTTCACCCACAGCAACACAGGAGGGTGGGCAGGTGCTGAAAGCCCTGGACGCCCTGCAACGTGCGTCTGCACCCAGCAGGGCATCCCTGAGCCTCAGCTTGCAACAGGACCCAGGAGTGCAGCACGAAGAAATTGATGTTTTGCTGTCCCTGTGGGAGGTGGGTTTGCTGGATGGAGAACTCAGTGAGGTGTGAGTTTTTCAGGCGCCAGAGCAGAGAGGGAGATTCTTGCACTGCGAATCTCCCTCTCTTTTGCATTCTGTTTTCAGGCTTTGCGGGTTTCCAGGGCCATCTTTAAAGCCAGACCGCCCAGAACCGTGCCCATCAGGTAACGCTGGAACGTGGCCCACCTGGGGTGCCTGCCCAGAAAGTGAGCAATGCTGCTTGCCGTGATCACAATGGTGGTGTTGACCGTGAGGCTCACCAGAATCTGGGTGCTTCCCAGGATCAGGCTCTGCTCCAGCACATGTCCTTTTGAGACATCCACAAACTGGGGAAGCAGGGACAGGTACAGCACGGCAATCTTGGGATTCAGCAAATTGGTGAGGAGCCCCATGAAAAAGAGCTTGCGGGGAGAATCCTCAGGCAGGTCCTTCACCTGAAACGGAGACCGCCCACCGGGTTTCAGGGTGTTCCAGGCCAGATATCCCAGGTAAAAGGCTCCCGCGAGCCTCAGGGTGTCGTAAGCGAAAGGAACAGCCATCACCACGGCAGTGAGGCCAAACGCAGCCAGCAGCAGATAGATCACAAAGCCCAGCACCACCCCTGCCAGAGAGTACAGTCCAGCCACACGCCCCTGGCAGATGGATCGGGACACCAGATACATCATGTTGGGTCCAGGGGTCAGCACCATCCCCAGAGCAATCAGGGCAAAGGCCATCAGGGTTGTGGCTGGAATCATGGGTGCCTCCAGGCAGGGTCAGCAGGGCTCAGAGCCGGGTGATTTTGTGGTCTTCCACATGGTACAGCAGGGGAATCACCGGGAGGCCCAGGCGCTCTGCCAGACGTCTGGCTTCACGGCGGGTGTACTCGGGAGCGTCCAGGATGGCCAGGGAGGCAATCTGGCTGCGGTAATCCCGCTTGATTTCGTTGCTGGCAGGAAGCTGTTCCACCACATAAGGGTTGGGGTGCTGCATGGCGCAGTCGGTGTGCCCGATGATCGCCACCGCATGAATTCCAGTCCGGGCCACACTGAAGGCCAGGTAGGGTTCAATGGGCAGGGTGTTGGCTCCACCGGTGCGCAGCACGAAGGCAAAATTGGTGGGCAGGCGCAAGTTTATGCGGAAATCCATGCAGGTGACAATGGCCAGCTGGGGTCCTTCAAAGCCGGGGATGTCTGCTTTTTCGTTGTGGCTCTGGAGCAGGACGTTGATGGCCTGCTCGGCCTCCTGGGTGTATTCATGGTTGTCGATCACAGGGTTACCTCGCATATTCGAAGATTAATTATGCACCAAGAGTCAAACGTGCCACCACCAGAAGTACAATCAAGAGGTAGACCACCTTCACAAACGTGCTGCCCTTCAGGATCGCAAGCCTCGCACCCAGCGTGGCTCCAAGCGCGTTTGCAACGCCCATGGCCAGACCGATGGCCCACACCATCTGCCCACTGATCAGGAAGGTGATGAATGCCCCCAGATTGGTGATGAAGTTGATGAAGCGGGCGTTTCCGCTGCCCACCACAAAATCAAACTTCAGGTAGCGCACAAAGAGAAACATCAGAAACGTGCCCGTTCCCGGTCCAAAAAACCCGTCGTACATGCCAATCAGAAGTGCGCCTGCACCCCCGATGAGCATGGTGCGTCGGTTCAGGCCTTCGTAGTGGTTGTCCATCCCCATTCGCTTGTTGCTCACCACCAGAATGCCCACCACAATGATCAGGCCTGCAATGATCATCCGGAAGGCCTCCTGGTTCTTGAAGCCAAGCACCAGTTGTGCCCCGAGGGCACTGCCCAGCAGAGCAATGATGGCAAGTCTCCACACCAGATTCAGTTCGATTTTTCCCTTTCTGAAGTACTGGTAGGTGGAACTCGCACTCCCAAAGATCGCCAGCAGTTTGTTGGTGGCCACCACCTGCCCCGGACTGAGGCCCATGAAAATCAGGGTGGGCAGCGTGATCACCCCTCCACCTCCAGCAATGGCATCAATGAGGCCTGCCAGAAAGGCCAGCGGAATTCCGTAGGAGAGGACTTGCACAAGATCAAGGTCAGGCACGCGGGTCATCCTAACATGCCATGGAGGTGGGGGAACACAGCAGAAGACAGAAAGCAGCAGGTATGGAATCTTGATTCACAACTGTACGCAAAATGCCAGCCATCCCAGATCATCCCTGTAGGGGCGGGCCGATGGCTCGCCCTGCTGGTAGAAAAGGGGTCTATTTCAGATATTTCATCAGGTCTGGCTCAAAACGCAGCACATAAATGCTGGAATAGACCTTCACGGTGTTTTTCTGGAGCATCAACAGACTGCCGTCCAGCATGCCCCCGGAAATCTGCAGCACAGGTGTGTTCTGGTGCATCCCTTTGCGCACGGTTTTCGGGGCCAGATCTTTCAAGGTGCCACTGTAGCCTTTGAGGAGCAGAAAGTAGGTCTGGCTGCGGGCTTCCGGGTCGTAGGTGACCTCGGCATACTGGCTTTTGAGTTCGGGCAGGCCTTTTGCCCAGATCACCACTTTGCGTTTGTCGGGGGCTTTCACCCGCGAGGTGAGTTTCGAGTCATAGATGCCCACTGCCGCCTGACTGGCCGTGACATCGAGCCCCGCGGCGAAAGCCACAGAAGAGAAGACGAGCATTGACGCAAGGAAGCGTTTCATGAGGGTCATTTTACCTTCGCTGGAGATGAGTTTTTCAGGCCAGCACGGCAGGTTTGATGTCAATCACAATGCCGCTGGGGTCGGTGAGGGTTCCTGCAGGCAGCACATCAGAAAACAGCTCATAGGAGCGGAGCCCCAGGCTTTCCGGGTGCGCCGGGACCCCCTGACCTGCCCAGGCGTTCACGGCAACATGGTGGTGGTAGTGGTCGTAACTCATGAACTGTGCTCCGGGATAATCTGCAATGTGTTCCATCTTCAGGGTGTCCAGATAAAAACGGGCAGCCTCTGGAACGTTGGAAGCATGCAGGTGGATGTGGCCCATGATGGTCCCTTCTGGCAACACCGTGAAGGGTTCAGGTTTTGCGGATTGCACCACCGCTTCTACGTCCATCCGTGCAGTGGTCATCTCGATCTGGCCGTTCTGGCCCCATTCCTGTTTCTGGCGGTCCCGGTAGATTTCGATGCCGTTGCCTTCAGGATCAGCCATGTACAGGGCCTCGGAAACATGGTGGTCAGATGCGCCCTGCACTGGAATCTGCTTTTCTGCAATGTGCCGGATGAATTGACCCAGGTCTGCCCTGGAAGGCAACAGCACAGCAAAGTGGTACAGTCCTGCCCCCCTGATCCTCTGGGCATCTGGTGTGTGGTGCAGGGTCAGCAGAGGAAGCCCTGCTGCGCCCAGGGTCACGGTGTTGCCCTGCTCATCCGTCTGGGTCATGCCGAGGGTGTTCTGGTAGAACTGCAGTTGTTTTTTCAGATCCCTGACGTTCAGGTGTACGGTGCCGATGCGTCTCATGCTTCAATTGTATCAACTAAGCTATAAAAAATCTAGTGATATAAAAAACATATTATGATAGAAATCCTGTATCTGATGGGAAAGATGGCCTACGCCAGAATCTGCATCTCAACCGCCACTTTTCCCCTTTACAATGAACCCTGGAGATCTGACCATGTAATGTCCTGCCTGCCACCACAAGTTCTGCGTTGCCCCTGACCGGGGTCCGCCCTTGTTTTTGCAGCTTGTTTTGTGTTGCAGGAGGACCTTATGCATTACACCAAATACCCCAGAACCCCCCACCTCCCGTGGTCCCAGAAAGCCGATGCAGACGATGTGATTCTGCCCGACACCCGCATCTGGGAAGGCATGGAGGTGGTCATCACCGAAAAGCTTGATGGAGAGAACACCAGCCTTTACCGCGATTACCTGCATGCCCGAAGCGTGGACAACAGGTACCACCCCTCCAGAGACTGGATCAAGCGGTACCACGGCCAGATCCGGCACCTGATCCCAGAGGGTTACCGCATCTGCGGAGAGAACATGTATGCGCAGCATTCCATTGTCTACCATGACCTGGAATCCTACTTCTATGTGTTTTCCGTCTGGGATGAAAAGAACTGCGCCCTGGGCTGGGATGAAACGCTGGAATGGGCCGCTGAAATCGGTGCCCCCACCCCCAGAGAACTTTACAGGGGCCTGTGGGACGAGCAGAAAGTGCAGAACATCGAAATTGACACCACCACCACTGAAGGCTACGTGGTGCGTCCTGCCCGCAGCTTTCCCTACAGCGATTTTGGCTCGCTGGTTGGAAAATGGGTCAGGGCCAACCACGTGCAGACCAGCGAACACTGGATGCATCAGGCCGTGATCCCCAACGGATTGAGGAAAACATGAACACCCCATTGAATTCCATTTACGCCAAACAGGTCCAGCGCTGTGTGGAACAGCTGCGGTCTGGAAAAGAGGTGCAATTCCCAGAGTGGAAAGAGGCCCTCAGTCCTTTTCTGGACTGGCTGCACCAGCTTGATGTGACCCCACAGGACCGCCTGTGGCACAAAGAAGGCAGTGTGGACATCCACACTTCCATGGTTTTGCAGCAGATGTACCGGATTCTGGAGCATGAAGCCTTCACCCCCCATGAGCAGCTTGTTCTGGTGCTTGCAGCCGTACTGCACGATATTGGAAAGGCAAAAGCCACCCGGGTGCGCGATGGCCGGATTGTCTCACCCGGTCATGCCATGATGGGCCGGGACCACATTGCACTGCGTCTGCGGTCCGCTGGATTCTCTGGAGAACTGGTCCGCACGGTGATGGGTCTGGTGGGACACCACCATGACCCCAAACACCTGATCACCCAGGGTGCCCCTGAACGGGCTTTTCGCAGACTGGCCCGCATCACCGATGTGCGGTTGCTGTACTGGCTGGAACAGGCCGACCTGAGGGGCCGCATTGCAGACGATCTGGAGGAACAACTGGAATGGCTGGACCTCTTCAAACTCCAGTGTGAAGAGTACAACCTCTGGGAGCATGACCCTTACCAGGACTGGCTGAAGCCCCTCAGGGATTTTGAGCCCTACATCCAGCAGAGTGCCGTACTGGATTACGAAGAAGGACACATCTATTCTCCAGAGGAAGCCATCGCCCGCTCCTTCCAGTGGCGCAACCGGCCATCAGAACTGCTGATCCTGTGTGGCCTGAGCGGTTCAGGAAAGAGCACCTGGGCCCATGAGCATTTCCCGGACACGGAAATCATCAGCATGGACGACCTCAGGGAAGACCTCTCTGGAGACAGGGGAGACCAGAGCATCAACGGTCAGGTCTGGCAACAGGCCAGAGAACAGCTCAAAAAAGCCCTCAGGGAAGGCAGACAGGTGATCTGGGATGCCACCAACATCCGCAGGCTGTCCCGCGAACGCCTGATCAACATTGGGCTCGATTACCATGCCTGGGTGAAACTTGTGGTGTTTCACACGGCTCCAGAAGTTGCCCTCAGACAGAACAGCCTGCGTGAACACGCGGTACCAGCAGGAGTGATTGCCTCCCAGATCGAAGGCTTCCAGTTTCCAGAAGTTTACGAGGGGCATGAAGTGGTGTTCGTTGAGTGACGGCCTGCAGAAAAGAACCCCCTGCAAAACGCATTGCAGGGGGTCTTCCAATTGTGCAGGTTTACTCAAATTCTCCTGCCCGCACAAAAATCAGGTTTTCAGGCTTGATGTATTTGCGGAAGGCGGCATTCACCTGCTCCAGCGTCAGGTTCTTGATGGCTTCGTAGAATTCGGCGGTTTTCTGGAAGGTGCGGTCATTGACGGTCTGGCTGAGCAACACCCCCACCAGAGAGGCATCATCGGTGAGGCCCACCGATTCAGATTGCAG
Source organism: Deinococcus cellulosilyticus NBRC 106333 = KACC 11606 (assembly GCF_007990775.1). NCBI lineage: Bacteria > Thermotogati > Deinococcota > Deinococci > Deinococcales > Deinococcaceae > Deinococcus > Deinococcus cellulosilyticus. The sequence goes on from NZ_BJXB01000003.1 coordinate 283,832, forward strand.
GTAGCTGGATCTGGCGGTGTCCAGTTCCTCCTGGGTGAAGCCGTCCTTCAGGACACGGTTCAGTTCCTCAAAGAAAGCCTGTTCGGCCAGTTTGGCGTTGCTGGGATTGAAGATGGCTCCGGCGCTGAATCGGGCATTCTGGGAGTCCAGGGGAAGGGAAACGCTGGAGTTTGCGCTGTAACTGATGCCTTCTGTCTGACGCAGGCGGTTGATCAGCCTGGAACTCAGGAACCCTCCTCCAAACATGTAATTGGCCAGGGTGAGGGCAGGAGCATCAGGGTCGTTGCGGCTCAGGTTGAAGGTGCCCATCACCCGGAACAGGGCGTTGGGTTTGTCTGGTGTGTTGATGCTGTGATTTGTGGAGGTGGTCGCCACGAAAGGCGCTGCAATTTTGGTGTAGGACACCGGAGTTTTCCAGTCTGAAGCGAAGCTGGTCAGCACAGCTTTTGCAGCATCCTCGGAAACCTCTCCGAGGAGTGCAGCATCCAAATTGCTGGCCCCATAGAAATCCCTGTAAAAGTTTTTCACCTCCTGCAGGGTCAGCTTCTGGATGCTGGCGATGGTTTCATCGGTGGTTTCGCTGTAGAACAGGTCTCCAGGCTGGGCGTCTTTTGGCATCAGGAGTTTGCCCAGGTAATCCCCGATCTGGGTGGAAGGTTCAGGTTTGCTGTTCCTCAGACCAGCGATGGCATTGGCTTTCAGTTCCTCAAAATCCTTCTCTGGGAAAGTTGGGGTGCGGATCACTTCGGAGAGGAATTGCAAGGCTTCCTGATAATGGGTTTTGTCGGATTCCAGGCTGAGGGTCAGTCCACTGGCACTGCCGGAAATGGAAACCACGGTTTTCAGGGCGGTGAGGCGGTCCTGAATCTGCTGTCGGGTGTACTTGTCGCTGCCTTTCAGCAGGAGTTCAGGCACAAAGCTTCCTGCATCCACCCGGCCCCTCAGGGTGCTGGCATCCCCCCAGTGCAGCTGGATGGTGGCGTACACCTTGTCTCCCCGGGTCTTTTTGCTGAGCAGGGCAAATTTCTGGGTTTCGGAAAGTTGCCCCCGAACCACCCGTTTTTCAATTTCGATGGGATCGGTGCCCAGAATTTCTCCTGACTGAACAGCGGCACGTCCCTGGTAGTCCTTCAGCACGTCCTGGGCACTGGGCGCAGCAGGGACTTCCACCCGCTCAGGTTTGCTGGAAAGGGGCTTCAGGGTCCCGGTGGTGCGGTTGATGGACTTCAGGTACTTGCCTGCCACCCGTTGAATGTCCTGCACGGAGACCTTCTGCAGGGCATCCCGGTACCAGAAGAACAGTTTCCAGTCGCCAATGGCTTCATACTCGGAAAGGGTGGTCCCGACACTCTGGGCATCAGCAAGCAGACTGTCGTAGTAGGTTTCTGCCTGGGCTTTGATGCGGGCGAGTTCTTCCTCGCTGGGAGGCGTTTTGCTGTACTCCTCCAGGCTTTTCAGCAACAGGTTTCTGGGCTCTTCCAGGCTGGTTTCTCTGTCTGTCACCACATAGGCCATCAGCACATCCGGGTACTTGCTCAGGCTGATCTGCGCTCCTGCCTCCAGGGCTTTTTTGCTTTCCACCAGATTCCTGTAGAGCAGTCCAGAAGGCTGGTTGGAGATGATGGAGGTCAGCAGATCGAGTGCAGGCAGGTCGGGATGGGTGGCCGCAGGGATGTGGTAGGTGCTGATGAACACCTGGATTTCCCCGAGTCGCTCCACGGTGATGTTGCGTTCACCGTCCTGGGCAGGTTCCACGGTGTAATCTCTGGGCAGGGTCCGGGTGGGTTTTGGAATGCTCCCGAAGGACTTCACAATGAGTTCCAGGGCAGCCTTCTGATCAAATTTTCCGGACAGCACAGCCATGGCATTGTCCGGCTGGTAGTAGGTCTTGTAGAAGTTGACGATGTTCTGCAGGGGCACATTTTCCAGATCGCTGCGGATGCCGATGGTGCTCTTGCCGTAGTTGTGCCAGTTGAAGGCCGCTGCCTGGGTCTGCCGCAGCAGGACACCAATGGGATTGTTCTCTCCGGCTTCCAGTTCATTGCGCACCACCGTGCGCTCCGTTGGAAGGTCTTCAGAAGCAATTTTGCTGTTGACCATGCGGTCTGCTTCCATCTCAATGGCCCAGCGCAGGTTGTCTTCGGTGTAGGCCAGGGTTTCGTAATAGCTGGTGCGGTCCGGGCTGGTGGTGGCGTTGGCATCTCCCCCTGCTCCTGCTCCACGTGCGGTGAATTCATCGGTCAGTTTTGGACGACTGGGGGTTCCCTTGAACATCATGTGTTCGAGCAGGTGGGCCATTCCGGTTTCACCGTATGACTCCTGCACAGAGCCAACCTTGTACATCACATTGAAGGTGAAACTCTGCTTGGATTCGTCTGGGAACAGGAGCACTTTCAGGCCATTGTCCAGGCGGTATTCGCTGACCCCTTCCAGGGTGGTCACATGAGTTGCTCCAGGAACGCCGAGGTCCTGGGCTGTGGCTGTGCTGGCAAGCAGCAATCCGAGGGTGATCCATACCGTGGTGGTTCGCTTCATCACAACCTCCGCATCAAATCATGATTTGTTGATCTGCTCCAGCCCCCATCCTACGACGGCCAGATGAGGTGAGTAATGGGCGTATTCCGCTTTGAACAGACGCGTTCCGATCAGGTTCCCAAGGGTGTTTTTCACCTCACGCACCTGCACGGCATGGAGGGGCCAGGGCAGGTGGTGGATGTTGCAGCGGTAGATCCTTCCTTTTGAATCTGCACTGTACAGGCAGTACCGCTCGGTGAGCCAGTGGTCCAGTGAGCTTTTTGATGGTCTGGGCAAAGGAGACACAGGCTGGTAGGAGGCCTCAAATTCTCCTCTGGTGGCGTTATTGTGGGTGCGGGTGCTGAGGTAACGGGTGCGTCCCTGCTGGATCTCCCAGCGCATCCTGGCGTCGAAGTACGGAAGGTGGAACCCCAGCCTTGCACCTCTCACAGCAAGAGGGTTCTGGGCATCGAGGCTGAAGAAAAAGACCCCTGGTTTGCCTTCGGTGGTCACGTAAGTGCGCAGGTTCAGTTCCAGAAAGTCTGACACTGCAGGGACTGCAGGGAGTCCCCTGGGTCGGGTGTTTTTCATCTTGAAAGGGACCACACTCAGCCAGGCGAATCCACCATACGTTTCCAGGGTGAGCCCTTCAGGGATGTGGGGAAGCAGGACATCTGGATGCACCGGGTAATGCAGGAACAGCAGGTTCTCCCACTCCATGTAGATCAACCATGGGCTTTCGGGCATGGGCCACGGGCGGTGGGCGGTTTGCTTCAGAAAATCCATGAAACCTCCAGTCAGCCCAGAAAGCGGGATTTCCATTCCGGTCTTGGGAGCATGCACTGGTCCCGTTTGCCGAACCAGCGGTAGCGGTTGCGGGCGATCCAGTCGTAGATGGCATCCCGAATGGGCCTGGGAATGAATGAAAAAAGCCCCAGCAGATAGTATGGAAACTTGAGGTTTCGGGCAATGTAGAGGGCAGCGTCGCTCTTGGCATGCACCTTGCCCTCGACCACCACAATGATGGAATCTGGAAGGTTAGCTCCTTTCCAGTGGGCTTCAAGCAGTTCTGCTGCAATTTCACTCTGCAGGGAGGCGAAGTGCAGACGCCCTGTTCGATCATTGAGTAGAATGAACTGAACCGAACTGTTGCATAAGTTGCAAACTCCGTCAAAAAGCACCACAGGCCCATCCACAAGCATGCTTCACTATAACCAATCGGAGGGGCAAGAAAAGTGCCCTCCGTGAGGAGGGCAGGAGGTTGGTGTTAAAGCGTACAGGTTTTGGCGTGCATGCTTCTGGTGATGAAGCCCATGTATGGTATCCGCAAACTTTGACCGGGTCAATGCAAAATATTAACATTTTGAGAAAAATAGGTTAACATGTTGCTTAAGAAGGAGCGAAGTATGCAAGAAAATAACAAGCTCGACACAGTAGACCTTAAAATCTTACAGGCTCTCACTGAGAATGCTCGCATGACCTTCACTGACCTGTCCAAACGCATCGGCCTGTCTTTGCCTGCCACCATCGAACGCGTGCGCAGGCTGGAAGACTCCGGTTGCATTGAGGGATACTCGGTCAAGATCAACCCCAAATTTCTTGGCCTCAACCTGCAGGCCCTGATCCGCTTCCGCTCCAACAACGAACGCTGGCAGAAAGTCACCGAGATCCTCAAAGACTACCCTGAAGTGATGGAATGCATGGTGGTCACAGGATCGGACAGTCACATGATCAAGGTGGCGGTTTCCAGTGCAGAACACCTCGAGAAACTGCTCTCTGCCCTCAGCATGTACGGCATGGTCAACACCAGCATGATCCTGTCCACCCCCATTGAGCGCCCTGTGCTGGCCGTTGCGCCAAAAAGAGCCTGAGTTCAATGTCAGTGGTGGGCCAGATCCAGGTCTTTCTTCAGGCCCGGAATCTGGCCTTTGAAGTCCTGTCTTCCCATTTTGACCAGCAGTTCCACCAGTTTCTCATCGGTTCCGGTGGCTCCAGCAATCATCTCCAGGTAGTTTTTCAGGTAGCTCTCTGAAATCAGGGCACTGAAAGTCTGACCAAAACGGATCATCGCTCCCTGCAATTCATACACCCTCTCGGGCGGCAAAGAAGCCCTGGCTTTCTCCATCACCTTCTCGGAGACAAATCCCCAGGCGCTGATCATCATCGGGTTGTTCACCCCCCGCACCACATGGACCAGACCCACAAAGGTCATCCAGTCCCAGAAGTGGTCATCAAACGGGCCGTAACACACCCGCTGCCACCATTGTTTCAGGGTGATTTCCCGCTGTGGACGCTCATCTTCCGTGAAAATCTGCCGGGTCTGGTGGTGCTGGTACAGCATGTCATAAAAGCCCGTCACCAGCTGATCTGCCAGACTGAGGAACAGCATGCGGTACTGCTGCATGGTCCGGGCATCCTGCTCTGTAAAACGGGTTTCGGGGGGCATCTGCTCCAGAATGGACTCTCTCAGGTTTTTCAGTTCTTCGCCAGTGGTCATGATCGACATGTCATCGCCTCGCAAGAACATGCTAGAAAAAGGCACAAAATGGGGGCACCTGCAAATGTCCTGAATTGTCAGGAAAATGTTCAGAAGAGGTGTTACTGATTCAGTGATTGGTGCTCTGGCAAACAACCAAAAAAACACCCCGAGAAGCCTCGGGGTGCTGGGTAAGCGGAATCGATCAACGCTTGGAGAACTGGGGAGCGCGGCGGGCCTTTTTGAGACCGGCTTTCTTGCGCTCGACTTCGCGGGCGTCGCGGGTCAAGAGGCCTTTGGGCTTGAGGGCGCTGCGGAAGTCAGGGTTGGCCTGAACCAGAGCGCGGGCAATGCCCAGTTTGATGGCGTCTGCCTGACCGCTGGGGCCACCACCGGAGACGGTGATGTAGGCATCGTAACGGCCGAGGGTGCCGGTTTCGCGGAAGCCCTGCAGCGCGTAGATGGCTTTCACCAGACCACGGAAGTATTGTTGGAAGTCTTTGTCGTTGACAACGATTTTACCTTCGCCAGGGCGCAGGAACACGCGGGCGACGGAAGCCTTACGACGACCAGTACCGTAGAACTGTTCCATTATTTGATCTCCAGTTGTTCAGGTTGCTGGGCAGCATGGGGGTGCTCAGCTCCAGCGTAGACTTTCAGACGGGTGTGGATGCGGCGGCCAAGTCGGCCTTTGGGCAGCATGCCGAACACAGCGTGCTCAATCACGCGCTCGGGGTGCTTGTTGAGCGCCACGCGAGCGGTTTCCGTCTTCAGACCACCCTGGTAACCGGTGTAACGGGTGTAGACTTTCTTGTCCAGCTTGCCGCCGGTCAGGTTCACTTTGCCAGCGTTGATCACAACAACAAAGTCACCGCACAGCTCGTTGGGGGTGAAAGTGGGCTTATGCTTACCACGCAGGATGCTGGCCACTTTGGTGGCAAGACGGCCGAGGGTTTGACCTTCAGCGTCGATCAGGATCCATTTTGCATCATGGTTTTCAGGCACGTAGGTTTTGAACATCGCTCAACTCCAAAAAAGGGGTTTAGCGTTTTGGCTCTTGACGTCTCAGCCTCGGGGAAAGCTCAGTCATTCGCCCCGGTGCCATACTCCGGGAGTTTTGATGCTACCACACACAAAACACTAGCGAGAAGTGTACCATACCCCGCGCTTTCCAATCAAGGTCAGGTCGGCTGGCGGTGCGTGTGTTCAGCAGAGGCTGTCATCTGCGTAAAGGGGTTCTCTGCAGCAGGAAAAGCAGTTGCACAAGGCCCTGAACCAGATGGTACCTGGCGTTCTGAACACGTTTTCTGGGTTTTGGGGGGTCCTGGGCTTTCAGGTCAGAGGGCTGCAGCAGATCCAGATGGGTCTCTCCCGTCTGCAGCATCTTGATCGCGTGTGGCACCATCAGACGGTGTCCCTCATCGAGTTCTGGGAGCCCATCCAGGGGCCAGAATTTTGCATCCAGGGTTTCCAGGGTGGTTTGCAGCTCACCGCCCTGGAGTTCCAGCAAGGTGACCATCTGGTAGAAGTGCATCAGGCTGCGGCCCCTCCACACTTTTGCATCAAAAACCCCCAGCAGGCGCACTGGAGTGGCCCTCAGACCGGTTTCCTCAAAAAGCTCCCTCACCGCCGCCTCGGAAACGGACTCGCCCACATCAATGGTCCCTCCAGGCAAGGCCCACAGTCCTGTATCTTTGCGGCGAATCAGCAGCAGTTTGCCATCCTGGATCACCACCGCATCAGCACCCATCAGCGGACAGATGTGGGTGGCTTGCTGGAGGTAAGCCTTGACCAGTTCGGGCTTTGGGGCAGGAATTTCGAGCTGTGCCACTTCGGCACTGAGTTCCATCAGTTTCAGATAACGGTGCTGGTCATAAACATTTCCAGAATAAAGGAGCCCGGCGTGGGCCATGCTGCGCAATTCATCGGCAATCAGGGCAGGATTTCGCATGGATCAAGTTTAGGGCAACAGATTGAGAAAGGTTTGAATTGCCTTACAGCCAAACCCTCGGGTTAACGTCTTCATGTCAAACCAGTTTGGTTTTGCTGCTCCTGCAGGTGGTGTTTGTGCTGCGCTGGCCTGAGGGAACTTTTTAAGGGGGTGCTGCATCTAACACCATACTGGAAGCCTGGAGGCTTCAAGGTTTCTGAATGGGGACAGGGCAGGGAGCATTATCCCGGCCAACTTGTGCTAAAACTCTTGTGGCCCTGGTTCATTGCCCAGCAAATCTTAAGGTGAGCACCGTAGCATGCAACACAGAAGCCCCCGGATTCACAGGTGTCTTTCTTGACAGTGATTGATGTGTTTCCCAGCAAGGATGGATTGTGACAGCCAAACCCACCCGCCCCAGACCCACGCGCATTCAGGCCATTGACATCTTCAGAGGGCTCTCCATTCTTGAGGTGGTGAGTCACCATGTGCTGGGGTTCAGCATCCGGTATGCAGAGGTGGGATCGAACCTGCACGCCTTTCTGATCTTCATGAACCGTACCCTCCACTTTGCGGTGCCAGCCTTTTTGTTCATGACGGCAGTGGTGTTCACGCAGGCTGCGGTCCTCAAGCCTTTCAATGTGAAGCGTTTTTACTGGGGTCGAATCAAGAAAAGCCTGATGCCTTACGTGATCTGGACGGTGCTTTATGGGGTGTACAAGATCTATGCTTTCGGAGGAGACCTGCTGGACTGGCAGAAATGGCTGTTCTGGTTGCAGTACGGCAAGGGATATTACCACCTGTACTTCCTGCTGATTGCCCTCCAGTTTTATGCTCTTTTTCCACTGTTTGTGCCCCTGTGGAAACGCAAAGAACGGCACTTCTGGCGGGTGGTGATCATCAGCTTTGTCCTGCAGATCGCCATCTACCTCATCAACAAGGAAACAGACATCGTTCACTTCCGTTACCCGGCAACGATGGTGTGGTGGTACATTCCTGCCCTGGCCCTCGGGATGTATTTTGGCAGCCGCTACCGGGAGTTTGAGTGGGCATGGCGCAATTATCGACTGTACATCTTCATCGGGGCGGCAGCAGGATACGCTTTCTACTTGCCCCTGGCCTTCAATGCCATGATCGGTCTGCAGGTCAACAACTACCAGTACAACATCGCCCACTGGATTTTCACCACCAGTTTCGCCCTGATGCTTTTTGGGCTGGCCCACAGCTTTGCCAGAGCTCCAGAATGGTTCAAAGGACCACTTGCTTTCCTCGGCAAGCACAGCCTGCAGATTTACCTGATTCACCCTGTTCTGCTGGATGGTTTCAAGAAACTGGGCTATCCAGATTCCACCATTCTTTTTGTCCTGACTTTTGTGGCTTACATCGTTCTGGCTCTGCTGATTCCGCTTGGCCTTGCTTATGGCATCCGCAACACCAGACTCTCTGTGTGGCTCTTTGGGCGCTGAAGGGGTCTCAGAGATGGCTTTTGCTGGAACTTTGCACCTCCAGCAGTTTTTGTTGCTGATGGCTGAGCGCTGATGGCTGACCGCTCTCCATCGTGAGATGGGCAGGGTTTGTCCAGGGCATTCGTGCTACATTTGAGTCTGGTATTTATGATCATCACCGCCATTGTTGTTGCAGCCCTCAGCTATCTGATTGGCAGTCTGCCCTTCGGGTACTGGCTGATCAAAAGAACCGGCCACCATCCCAGAGAAGTGTCTGCCCACAACCTGGGGATCGAGAACGTCATGCACCTGCTGGGTCCCGGTCCGGCCCTGGTCAGTGCCATGGCTGACATCCTCAAGGCTTTTGTGGCCATTGCTCTGGCGATTCCAACAGGTCAGACCGAAATTGCCCTGCTGGCAGGCATTGCAGCTTACTTTGGTCACCTCTTTCCCCCCAGAAAGTTCTTTCCCGACCTGCCCCCCAGAGGGCGCGGAAATCTTGTTCTGCTGGGTGTTCTGGCAGGATGGAGTGCTTCACACGCCCTGCCTGAAGTCCTGATCTACCTGACCATTGCGGTGTTTGCTGGCCTCCTTGCCTACACCCGTTTTGTGGTTGTGGCCACCCTGTCCTCCCTCGCTTTCCTCACGCTGACCGTGACGGTGTTCACCTCCATTGAAGGGGAATACAAATTCCTGCTCTTTGTGATGCTGGGCGTGGCCATCTGGCGTCTCAAAGAGCAACTTGGTCGCATCATGGACCACACAGAGCCCCGTCTGGGAGACCGCATTCCCATGCGCGGCAAGAACCCCAACGAGCGTGTGGCAGCCTTCATGATCCATGCCCTCACCCCGGACGACATGTTCCAGACCGAGCGCATCAAGTGGCTGAAACCCTGGGTGGACCGGGGCATCATCCCCCTGAAATGGGTGATCTGGGCCGCAGAGCAGCTCCGTCCCGTCAAGGTGGATGAGTTGCGCGGCATCAAGACCTCTGAGGGGATCGATGTGCGCATGTACCTGATCACCTGCCCGGTGCTGCCCGAGTTCTTTCGGGACAAACCCGAACTGGCCGTTCAAAGGGCCATTCAGGGCGCACGCCTCTCCCACGAGATGGGTGCCAGTGTGATGGGTCTGGGTGCATTCTGGAGCACGGTGGGCAACAAGGGCCAGGAAGTTCAGGAGGCCGTTCCCCAGATTCATGTGACCAACGGTGGAGCCTATACTGCTGGGACCGTGAAAAACGCCATTCCTGGCATCCTCAGACACTTCGAGGAGCAGGGGCGCAACCTCAAAGAAGCGACTGCAGGAGTGGTCGGGGCAAACGGTGTGGTGGCGTTCGGCATTGCCCGCACCATCAGCCCTCAGGTGGGTAAAGTGATCCTGCTGGGTCGGGACCAGGAGCGCCTGGAGCGCAGCATGAAGACACTGGCCAAGGCCAACCCCTCCACGGAATTTATTGCAACCACCGATTACGCTTCCCTGAAAGAATGCGACATCATCTTCACAGCCACCAGTGATCCCGACCCGGTGATTTTTCCCGAGCACGTCAAGGAGAACACCTGGATCTTCGATGAGGGCCGCCCTGCCGACGTGGATGAAAGCGTCAAGCAGGTTCCCGGAGTTCGTGTGATTCCTGGTGGAGTGGTGGTCCCTCCAGGCAGCATGACCGGAAACGTCAACCTGCACTTCGGGCGGGGGGCCGTTCCTGCTTGCCTTGCAGAAACCCTGATCATTGCCGCCACCGAATCTTATGACCGCAAGAGCCTCGGACAGCAGACCCTCAGCGAAAACATCAATTTCTTTGTGCAGGAAGCCGAACGTCTGGGCTTTTTGACCGTCGAAGAATAAGACCTTCATCGTTCAGGTCTCAATCACGCCCCAATCAGGGGCGTTTTTCTATAATGGGTGTACAGTGTGTGATATCCCCCAGAAACTGTCCTCCAGAACAGCCTTTGCCCTTCCTGCCTTTCCGCTGGTCCTCTGCACCGGACAGCTTTCCAGACCTGCCCCCACACCAAGGAGTGCGCCTCATGCGTAAATTGTTGTTGAGCATCACCCTGAGCCTTGCCGGATGGGCGTTCGCTGGCACCCAGCAGTGCGACGATGCCTTTGCAAAACCCGACTATGTGACTGCCTACAAGGAGTGCCTGCCGCTGGCCCGCCAGGGAGATGGCATTGCCCAGGCCATCATCGGGTACCTCTATGATTTTGGTCAGGGAGGGGTGCCACAGGATTACACCCAGGCGGCCACCTGGTACCAGCTTGCAGTCCAGCAGAATGTGCCTCTCGCCCTCAACAACATGGGAGAACTGTACCAGTACGGACTTGGTGTGGCCCAGAGCGACCAGAAGGCCTTTGAGCTGTATCTGAAATCCAGTGCCCAGGGGAACCGCAAAGGGCAGTATCTTGCAGGTTATTTTTATGAGCAGGGGCGAGCCACCCCCCAGAATTACACCAGGGCCCTGGAACTGTACCGCAAGTCTGCAGACCAGGGGTACGCCCAGGCCCAGAACGCCATGGGATACATGTATGAATTCGGGTATGGGGTCAAGTCCGATTACACCCAGGCCCTTTCCTGGTACCGCAAGGCGGCAGATCAGGAATACGAGGTGGGGCAGTACAACGTCGGTTATGTGTACCGCTACCTGATGGACCCCCCGAACGATCAGGAAGCCTTCAAATGGTTCCAGAAATCTGCCCTGCTGGGACATGCCGACGCCCAGAATGAACTGGCCTACATGTACCAGTACGGTTACGGCACCAGACAGGATTTTCAGCAGGCCATTCGCTGGTATGGGCTGGCCATTGAGCAGGAAAACAGTGCGGCTTACAACAACCTGGGGATCATGTACCGTGACGGTCAGGGTGTGAAGCAGGATTACCAGGAAGCCATGCGACTGTTCCAGAAATCTGCAGACCTGAACAGCAGTTATGGGGCCTACAATCTTGCTTATCTGTACTACAACGGTCTCGGAGTGAAACAGGATTACCAGAAGGCCCTGCAGTTCTTCACCCAGTCGGCAAACCGCAATTATGCAGACGCACAGAACTATCTGGGCATCATGTACCAGTACGGTTACGGCGTGAAGCAGGACCCCCAGCAGGCCCTCAACTGGTACCAGAAAGCGGCAGAACAGAACAACAAATATGCCCTTTACAATCTGGCCTACATGTACAGTGCCGGTCTCGGGACCCGTCAGGACCAGAGCAAGGCAGCGCAGCTTTACGAAAGGGCATCTGCTGCAGGCTACCCTGATGCAGATGCAGAACTTGGCTACCTGTACCTGAACGGCCAGGGTGTCACCAAGGATGAGAAAAAGGCAGCACAACTCTTCCAGAAAGCTGCAGACGCCGGGGTGGTCATTGGACAGAACAACCTCGGGTACATGTACGAACTGGGCCTTGGCGGACTGCCCCGGGATTATGCAAAGGCGGTGTTCTGGTACCAGAAGGCCGCAGACCAGAATTACACCCTGGGCCTCTCCAACCTCGGCCTGATGTACGAGAACGGGTCTGGGGTTCCTGAAGACCCCAAAAAAGCTTTCGAGCTGTACATGAAGGCCGCTCAGCAGGATGACTCCTGGGCACAAAACCGTGTGGGCATCATGTACTACAAAGGGAAAGGGGTCGCCAAGGACGCCAAAAAAGCAGAGGAGTGGCTGCGCAAAGCCATTGCGCAGGGCAACACCGACGCCCAGAGCACCCTGGACCTGCTGCTCGGTGATCTGAATGCTCCAACGCCCAGCAACACCAACACAAACAACACCAGCAACTCAACCACCACGGTGACGACCAACACGCCGGTCAACACCAACCAGATCAAGATTGACATCCTGGACCCCAAACCGGGTGCAACCGTCTCCGAGAACTGGATCTTCCTGAAGGTGCGCACCAGCAAACCCATGGGCAACATGCAGTTCAGGATTCTGGTGAACGGCAAGGAAATCGGCACGGCCTCAAGGGCCATTGGGATTGCAGCCTCCAGTGAGTACGAACTGCCCATCCCGGTGGACACCACCTCCAGCAACCTGAACATCGAGGTCTCTGCATATGACGGTCAGACCCTGATGGGCCAGAGCAAACTTTCTTTGACCAACAGCAAGGGCAACAAGAACCAGTTCACCCCTCAGGGGAACCTCTACATCCTGGCGGTGGGCATCGACGAGTACAAGTACGTTTCCAAAGACCGTTTCCTCAAATACTCGGTGAAGGATGCCACCGACATTGTTGCTGAAATGAAAAAGCAGCAGGGCATTGTGTACAACAACGTTTACGATTTCTCGCTGCACAACAACCAGGCCACCTGGGAAAACATTCAGGCCGCCATGATCCGGGTGCAGAAACTGGCCAAACCCGAAGACACCGTGATTGCCTTCTTCTCCGGGCACGGCGAGCAGATGGATGGGCGTTACTACGTGATCACTTATGACACCGATCCCCAGTACCTGCGCCGCACAGGCCTGATGCAAGACGAACTGACCGAGTTCTATGCCGGGCTGCAGTCCAACACCATCGTGATTCTGGACACCTGCCGTGCCGGAGGCATCAACGGTGTGCGAGCCATCTCCAATCCCAAGGTGGACGGCCTGGTGCGTGCTCTGGAAACCACCAGCAATGCTGTGCCCACCCCACCCAACGTCAAGAAAGTGATTTTTGCAGCCACCGGAGGCGAATCCTACGCCTACGAAGATCCCGCGTGGGGCAATGGGGCCTTCACCAAAGCCTTCCTGGAAGCCCTGAGGGGTGAGAAGAGCGTGCAGAACAATGCAGGTCTCATCAGCATCCTGAGGCTGGGCGCTTACCTGGGAGACCGGGTACAGGAACTCACCGGAGGCAAACAGGTGCCCAACATCCAGCTCAGCAGCAGCGACTGGGTGATTGCCAACCCGCAGTAAGAACACATTCGGCAAATGCAGAACAACAAAAACTCCCGGTCAATTGCCGGGAGTTTCTTTTGGTGACTTCAGTTTTTTCGGGTGCGCAGGTGGGGGGCTTTGACTTCCAGATCCACCACGTTCTTGATCTTGCCGTCTTCCAGCACCACCACTTTCTGGGCCAGCAACTCGGCCTCGATGTGGTCGTGGGTGACCAGCAAGATGGTCTGGCCCGTTTCCTGCCAGATGGTTTTCAGTTCTTCTCCCAGCGAATTGCGGGTGTGGGGGTCCAGGGCAGAGAAAGGCTCGTCCAGCAGAAGAAGATCAGGCTTCATGATCAGGGCGCGGGCCAGGGCCACACGCTGTTTCTGGCCTCCGGAGAGTTCGTGAATGCGACGCTTCTCATAGCCCTTGAGGCCCACCAGTTCCAGGGCTGCTCTGGCCCTTTCCTCACGGTCAAATCTGCTGGCCCCCTGCATTTCCAGACCAAAAGTCACGTTGTGCAGTGCCGTACGCCAGGGAAACAGTCCGGGGTCCTGCTGCACCATGATGATGCGGGTGCCAGGAGCAAATTCCAGTTTTCCGGCAGTGGGCTTGTAGTTTCCAGAAAGCAGGTTGAGCAGGGTGCTTTTTCCGCTTCCTGAAGGCCCCACCACGCTGAGGAAATCCCCCTTCTGGACGGTGAGGTCCAGAGGTCCCACGGTGCTCTGGGTGTTGTAGGAATACTCCACCTCTTGAAGCTGAACAATCATTGACGCACCTCCAGGCCGTAACGGGTGCGGGTGCTGTTCTCAAAGCGCCTGAGCACCTGATCGAAAATCCCACCAACCACACCGACCATCAGGATGGTGGTGATCACCAGGGCCATGTTGCTGATGTTTCTGCCCGTCTCCAGCACCTGCCCAAGGCCAGGGTTGGAGGTGAGGAGTTCTGCACCGATCAGGGCACGCCAGCTGAAGCTCCAGGCGGTTCTGAGGCCCGTGATCAGGTTGGGAACAGCAGCTGGAATCAGCACATGGGTGTACAGTTTGAGCCCTTTTGCACCCAGGTTTTTCCCTGCAGTGACCACAGCAGGATTCACATTCAAAAGGGCACTGCTGATGGCCAGGGTGATGGGGAGGGTGCCTTCCAGAATCACCACGAAGAGTACGGCTCTTTCATTCAGACCGAACCACAGGATGGCCAGAGGCACAAACGCAATGGAGGGAATGCTTTGAATGGCTGTGAACCACGTTCCAACGGTGTCCCTGAGGGTGCGGTTCGCGCTGAGAATCACACCCAGAACCACACCCAGGCCCACAGCAATGGCATAGCCCAGCAGCACCCGTCGCAGGCTGCCTGTCACGGCATGGATCAGTTGACCATCGTTGGGGTTTTCACTGGGAACGAAGCCGTAACGCAACTCCTCCCACACCAGTTGAGGGGTGGGCATCACATAGGGAGGCCAGAGCTTCAGCACACTGGTGAGCAGGTACCACAGGCCAAGCAGGAAGAGAACGCCAAGAATTTGCCACACCCACAGGGGTGTGGTCCTTTTTGCTTTGGGGGCCAGGGTGCGCTGCACGTTACTTCACCTCGTTCAGGTAACTGGGGTTGATCAGGGTGTTCCAGTCAGGCAGGGTACGGATGAACCCGGCTTCCTTGTTGAGGTCTGCGTATTCCTTGAGGGCATCCAGATTGAAACTGGTGGTGATCTCGGTGCGTTTGAGGGCACGCTGCAGCACCCGGGGGTCCACTTTTTCCTTGGTGAGCTTCAGAAGCTCTCTGGAGATGGAGGCCTGGGCAGCAGGACCATTGCTCTTGATGAAATTCACGGCCTTGATGTGCCCACGCAGGAAGGCTTTGACCAGTTCAGGGTTTTCCTGGGCAAATTTGGTGTTCACGATGACCAGGGTGGTGGGGTAATCGCCGTTTCGCCAGACGGTTTTCTCGTTGCCCACAAGGGTACCCCCCCGATTTTCCAGTACAGCCCCCCAGGGTTCTGGGACGAGGGCGGCATCCAGTTGTTTTGCTGCAAAGGCAGCCGCCACATCTGCAGGTGCGAGGGGTTGAATGGTGACTTTGCCTGTCAGCCCTTCCTCTTTGAGGATGTGTCTGAGGCTGATGTCCTGGGTGTTGCCCAGCGTGGGAACGGCCACTTTTTTTCCTGCAAGGTCCTTGTAGCTCTTGATGCCTGTCCCCTTGCGGGCGACCAGCACTGCACCTGCATTTGACGCCCCGGCGATGATCTGAACAGGCAAGCCCCGCACAGCACCGTTGATGGCAGGACCAGGGCCAATGAAACCGATGTCGATTTCCCCTGCTGCGAAAGCCTCATTGAGGGCGGTGCCAGCCACGAATTCTTTTGCGCTCAGTTTGACGTTGCCGAGTTCCTTCTGAAAATAACCTTTTTCAAGCCCGACCAGTGCGGCAGCGTGGGTCACGTTGGGAAAGTAACCCAATCTGACGGTGGTGGCTTTCTGGGCAGATGCTGCGCCAATCAGCAGCAGGGTTGTGAATAGCAGTTTTTTCATGTCGAACCTCACTTGGCGAGTTTCTGAACCAGACTGAGATTGAGGAATTGGGAGAAATCTGGGGTGGCACGGGCAAATCCGGCATCTCTGTTCAGCTCGGCGTATTCTTCCAGGGTGTCTAAAGGAATCTGCCAGCCGATTCTGGTGCGGGAGAGGGCCTTGAAGAGGACCTTCTGGTCAGGGCGTTGCTTGGTGATGTCGTAAATCTCGTTGGAGAGGGCTTTCTGGGCCAGCACATTGGATTTTTTGATGTAGTTGATGCCATCCAGATGGCCCTTGAGGATCGCTTCTGTGATCTTGGGGTTCTCTTTCATGAAGGTGGTGTTGCCCACCAGCACGGTGGTGGTGTAGTTGCCACCTTTCCAGATCTGGCGCTCACTCAGGACCAGTCTGGCACCCTGCTGTTCCAGCACTGCACCCCAGGGCTCCTGCACGAGCGCGGCATCCACCTGTTTGGAGGCAAATGCAGCAGGCATGTCAGCGGGGTTGATGGGGACGATGGTGACATCGCCGCCCTGATCGGTGGGTTTGAGGCCTGCTTCTCTCAGGATATAACGCAGACTGATGTCCTGCGTAGAGCCACGTGTGGGCACCGCAACTTTCTTGCCTTTGAGGCCCTTCACACCGGTGATTTTCACATCACCTCTGGAGACCAGAACGGCTCCAGCCTGGGCTGCACCGCTGATCACCTGAATGGGCACACCGCGCATGAAGGCGTTCATGGCAGGGCCAGGTCCAACGTAGGCAAAGTCAATGGCTCCGGCAGCGAAAGCTTCATTGATCTGCGAGCCGTTGGCAAACTCTTTGACTTCCAGTTTGATGCCTGCCCCCAGTTCCT
Source organism: Deinococcus cellulosilyticus NBRC 106333 = KACC 11606 (assembly GCF_007990775.1). NCBI lineage: Bacteria > Thermotogati > Deinococcota > Deinococci > Deinococcales > Deinococcaceae > Deinococcus > Deinococcus cellulosilyticus. Next base: position 300,422 of record NZ_BJXB01000003.1, read on the forward strand.
TCTGGAACAGTTTCTGGTTCACTGCCACCAGACCTGCAGCGTGGGTCACGTTGGGGAAGATGCCGATGCGGACGGTGGTGGCCTTCTGTGCAGATGCAGCGCCGAGGATGAGCAGGGTGGTCAGGAGAATCTTTTTCATGGTGTGGGGCTCCTTGTCAAAAGTGATGCTCAACAGGTGTGAGCATCACAGAAGTGGCGAAAAGGTCAGTGTTGTTTGCTCTGGCGGAAGCTGCGCAGTTTCAGGTGGTAGAAGATCTGGCATCCCAGGCAGAAACCGGTGGTCAGGTTGATCAGGGCCAGCAGCACCACAATGCCTGCAAGAACTGCAGCAAGAATCAGGCTCTGGCTGAAGAGGGCCAGGCTGGAAGCCAGCAGGAATGCACCCCCGAGAAGCTGGGCAAACTGGCTGGCTTCAAAGGACTGGGGGATCTCAATCTGAAGACCAGTGAGCTTGCTGTAGAGCCAGCGAAAGGGGGAGTAAGCGGGCTGCACTGCGCCAACCAGAATGGTAAAGGCCAGACAGAACAGCAGTCCGGGCACCTGAAGCACCATTGCGATCAGGGTCAGTGCGATCATGTTGCTTTGCTGAAAGTGTTCCAAACTGGGTCTGTGGTCCATGGGGCAAGCCCTCCTGAAGAATAGTTGAGTAGAATAGTAAACTACTCAATTTACAAGGATTGTAAACAATGCTGCTGTGCGGGTCAAGACCTGTCTGGGACTTGTCTAAAAGCGAGCCAGTGCTCAATTGCAGCAGCAAAGAGAAAACCGAACCCAGCATGAAAAAAATCCCCTGCGCACTGTTGCACAGGAGACCGGAAAACCATCAAAATGTACAGCTCAGACGTTGGGCCTCAGCAGGTGACCCAGACAGTACGAATAATTGTTCCCCTGCTTGAAATCCTGCACCAGATCTGCAACGGTCATCTCGCCCAGCACCTCCAGCACAGCATCCCGAATGCGACGCCAGATCCTGTTGCGGGCAAAACATCTGGGTTCTTCCGGGCAGTCCTCATGCCAGTTCAGGCTGATGCAAGAGAGGGGAGCCACTGGACCATCCACAGCACGCACCACCTCACACAGGCTCACCAGATGGGGCTTGCGGGCCAGCGCATACCCGCCACCGATGCCTTTTTTGGACTTGATGATGTTCTTGCTCGACAGCAGGGCCAGAATGCGCACCAGGTAAGGACGGGCGATGCCGGTGTGTTCGCTGATCTCATCGCTGCTCACCCAGCGGTCCAGCTCCTGCATGCCCAGATAGCCAAGAGCCTGAAATGAGTAGATATCGGTGGTGGAAAGACGCATATGGGATCAGTGTACCAATTTAGGGAACTTGTAGATTGTGCTTCAAGGGTGGGTTGGAAGGCTGCCGAGGGCCGAGAGCCGAGGGCCGAGGGCAAAAGACAGGTTTCTGGCTTTCACTCGTTCGTGAAAATGTCTTGCATTGGGAAATGATCAAAGCTCAGAGGCTCATGGGCAAGAAGCCCTTCCGTATGGGATAAACCTCCTGGTTTTAGAGCAGTTCCCTGGTTGAAACCAAACATCCATCTCGTCTGAACAATCCCAACAACCACCAGAAGGGTTTCTGCTTTTTGCTCTCGGCCCTCGGCAAATACCCAATTCCCATCAAAAAAACCTGCCTTCAAGAGGCAGGTCTGATCGAGACGTCAGAGCACTTTTTACAGCATCTCTGCGATTTTACGGGTTGCATCGCGGGCTTCCAGGTGAATGAGACCCACACTGGACCAACTGGGTGCAACCACAGCCAGCACGCCCTTGGTTCCGGCGGCATAGATCAGGATCTGTGCGCTGGAGCCAGTGACGCTGGTTTCACTAAGGGTTCCTGCGTTCAGTGTCTCACTGATGCGTTTCCCCAGACCTAGGGCCGTTGCCGCCATCGCAGCCACTCGTGTCGGGTCGGTGCCAGCCATCGAGTATGCGATGGGCAGACCGTCTGTAGAGGCCACCATCACCCCTTGAAGCTCGGGGATGGCACTGCGAAGGTGATCGATGATGTGTTGCAGTTGTTCCTGTTTGCTCATGATATCAGTCGCCCTTTGATACAATACCAACTTTCTTGCCCCTAGTATAACCACTGGGTGGGTATCAGGGGTCTACACCAGCAAGATGGATCTGCATCCACGCCATTCGTCTTGCTGTAAACTGAATTGGCACATGGATTTACTGTCACAGCTAAACCCCAACCAGGCCGAGGCTGCTGCCCATTATACCGGACCCGCTCTGGTGATTGCGGGCGCAGGAAGTGGCAAGACCCGCACCCTGGTTTACCGCCTCGCCCACCTGATCATGCACCACCACGTCCCACCCAGAGAAATCCTGGCGGTGACGTTCACCAACAAGGCCGCCGCCGAGATGCGCGAACGGGCCGAAAAGCTGGTTTATGGTGCCAGTGACCTCTGGATGAGCACTTTTCACTCCGCAGGGGTGCGCATTCTGCGTGCCTATGGCGAGAACATCGGCCTCAAGCGCGGCTTCGTGATTCTGGATGACGACGATCAACTTGACCTTCTGAAAGAGATCATGGGCAACATTCCAGGCATGCCCCAGGAATCCAATCCCAGGTACCTGCGGGCCATCATCGACAAGGCCAAATCCAACCTCTGGACCCCCGATGACCTGTACGTCAAAGGAGACGAGTTCATGGCGGGCCTGCGCAAAGACGTTGCCGTCGAGGGATACCGCCGCTATGAATCCCGCATGCGGGGCATGAACGCCATTGATTTCGGGGACCTGCTCTCTGAAACCGTGCGCCTCTTCAGAGAGGTGCCTGAGGTGCTGGAGAAAATCCAGGCCCGTGCCCGGTTCATCATGATCGACGAGTACCAGGACACCAACACCGCCCAGTATGAATTTGCAAGGCAACTGGCAAAAAAGGAAAGAAATCTTCTGGTCGTTGGGGACCCCGACCAGAGTATCTATAAATTTCGTGGAGCAGACATTAAGAATATTCTGGACTTTCAGCAGGATTACCCAGATTCTAAAGTCTACAAACTTGAGGAGAATTACCGGTCCAGTGCCAAGGTCCTCACCATTGCCAACAAGCTGATTGAAAACAATGCCGAGCGTCTGGACAAAACCCTGGTGCCTGTCAAACCAGAAGGGGAGGATGTCTGGTTCTACCGGGCCACCGATCAGAAGTTTGAGTCGGACTTCATCGCCCAGCAGATCACCCTCCTGAGCCACAAGGGATACAAACTCACCGACATGGCTGTGCTGTACCGCACCAATGCCCAGTCCCGCGTGGTGGAAGAATCCCTCAGACGGGCCCAGATTCCAGCCAAGATTGTGGGTGGGGTGGGATTTTATGACCGCCGGGAAATCAAAGACATCCTGGCGTATGCAAGGCTGGCCATCAACCCCTCCGACGATGTGGCCTTCAGGCGCATTGTGGGCCGTCCCAAAAGGGGCATCGGGGACACGGCTGTCCAGAAGTTGCTGGACTGGGGCAGCCTGCACCGCAAATCCCTGCTGGAAGCGGCAAGCATGGCAGACACCATCCTGGAGCGCGGGGCAAGCAAATGTCAGGAATTCGCCCTCCTGATGCAGTCCCTGTCTGAATCCGTGGACCTGTACGAACCCCACCACTTCCTGAGGCTGGTCATTGAATCCACCGGATACCTGGAGATGCTCAAACTCGAAGGCCAGGAAGGTCTGGACCGCCGGGAAAACCTTGAAGAGTTGCTGAACGCCGCCACCGACTGGAGTGAACAGCACGAGGGGGGTTCCATTGCAGACTTTCTCGATGATGCCGCCCTGCTTTCAAGCGTGGATGACGAAAAAGTCAAACGCGAAAATGGTGGCGTTCCTGATGAAAGCGTCACTCTGATGACCCTGCACAACGCCAAGGGGCTGGAATTTCCGGTGGTGTTCATCGTGGGGGTGGAGGAGGGCCTTCTGCCGAGCCGCAACAGCCTGATGGAACCCGGAGGTCTGGAAGAGGAAAGGCGTCTGTTTTATGTGGGGATCACCCGTGCCATGGACCGCCTGTACCTGACTGCTGCTGAGAACCGCATGCAATACGGCAAAACCAACGCCTGCGAGGACAGTCGCTTTCTGGAAGAAATTGAAGGTGGCTTTGTGCCTGTTGACCTTTACGGCCAGCCTGCCACCGCCAAGAAACGCGGCAACTGGTCCAGCTTTCACCCCAGTGCTCCCAGCGTCCCCAAATCCACTGCACCGAGCCCCACAGCAGTTTCGGAATCGGACGGTTTCAAAGGGGGAGAACGGGTCAAGCACCCCAAATTCGGCACAGGCATCGTGCTGGCCGTTGCAGGCTTTGGCGACAAGCAGCAGGTCACGGTGAACTTCCCGGGGGTGGGGAACAAGACCCTGCTCACCAAGTTTGCGAATTTGACCCGGGCCTGAACAGGTTCTGACTTGCAGGGGATCTTGAGGGGTCCCCTGCTTTTCTGGGTGTGGACTTCGATGGCTGAGGCTCAGATCCCCCTGCTTCTCGCATTCGTTCGAAGCTGTTCCCCTTCTTGCCTCTACTACGTGCTTGCGGGGCGGCCTTCTTGACCTTGACTCACGCGCTCACGGGGCGGCCCGTTTCGCGCTGGGTCGCCGCGTCGCACTTAGGCGCTTAACGAAGGGGGATGGGGGTTTGTCTCAGATGGAAGCCATCCCAGACGCACACCAAGTCCCCCTTAACAAGGGGGACAGTCTCAAGCGAAGCGCGAGGCAGGGGGATCTGACATGGCAGTGCTCTTGAACAACCAACTGCCCTGAGCTGAGAGGATCTAACCCTCCACCATCCCCTCAATCTCATCTGTCATCCGTTCCAGATGAAAGGGCACCTGCTCCAGGGGCGCATTCAGCAGGGTGATTGCACGGATGTCTTCTTCAAAGTGCGCTGGAACCTGCTGGCACCGTTCTTTGACGATGCGCACCAGTTTCTTCTCTCCTGGGTGGGGCAGGTGGTTGATGGCAAAGAGGACGTCAAAATAGGATGCCAGAAAGGCAGCGATGCGGTGGTTGATGCTGACCACGTCGTCGCGCTGAATGGCTTTTTTGACCTGATCAAGGTAATTGGGCATTTGTGCCCTCAGCAGAGGCAGGTTTTTCTGGATGATGTTGTTTTTGAGTGCTTCAGGATAGGGGACACTGTATTTCTCCTGCAACGCTCTTGCCCTGCCTGTGCGGTCAAACAGGATGCGGGAACGGATGAAGTTGTCCCAGAAGCAGGTGGTGAAACCAATCCAGGGTTCGCAGCGCACCACGGTGCGTTCCATTTCATGTTCAAGCCAGTCCCAGGAGCGGTAGATCAGTTCAATGGGAGCGCTTCCAATGTGGCCATCGTCCTCAAGTTCCCAGAAGGTGTTGCTCACTTCCATCTTTGCGCCATGCTTTTCGAACACTGCACGTCTGGAAGCCTCTGGTACAGGCTGACTGGAATACACATAAACGTCATAATCTGAATGCTGATCGGTGGTGGCTGCCGTCTGGGAACCTGCAAGCAGCAAGGCTTCCACTTCGGGAATGGCGGCCAGATCATTGAAAAAAAGCTGGAGGGTGTTGGGCAGATGTTGCATTTTTTCTCCTTCTCCTCTGTTATATCGGTTCTGCTGTGCGGACTGATGCAGGTGCATAGGTTTCTGGCCTGAGGAAAGACCCAACACTTGCTCAAGTCGCTTCCCTGATCGGAGGCGGGCTTTTCATCTTTTTTCACCTGAAGATTCGGTAGCATAAAAGCAGCATGAAAACATTCCTCCTCGCCGCTGCACTGCTCCTGGGAGCAGCTTCCGCCCAGATCAAACTTCCTGCTGGTGTGTCACCCATCGAATTTGCCAGTGCAGAAGTGACGTTCACGGGCAAAGTCACCAAAACCCTTTCGCTGGAGGCAGCCATCACCCCGGAACAATCCGAGCGAGGCCTGATGTACCGCACCAGCATGCCAAAAGACGCGGGAATGCTCTTTCTGCTGGGTGTACAGGACCGCCGGGTGGCGTTCTGGATGAAAAACACCCTGATTCCTCTGGACATTGCCTACTTCAACTCACAGGGGACCATCGTGGACATCCTGCAAATGAAACCCTGCAAAGCCACAGAAGCCAACTGCCCCACATACCCCTCCAGCAAACCTGTCGTTGGAGCCATCGAAATGAACCTTGGCTGGTTCAAAAAGAACAGCATCAAGGCTGGAGACAAAGTCACCTTCAAGATGAAGTACTGAAGGTCCGTCTGCCGTCACTGCATCAGGTTGAGGCTTGTGATGGAATGCATATGGAGGCAAGAGACCAGCAACCTGCTGGTTTTTTGCTGAAAGTTGAGGGCTGACACCAGAGGGCTTAACCCTTCCTAAATCCCGTCTGAATCGATTGTCAGCATCATGACATCATGGTTGTCAAAAGGTGATAAACTCAACTCTGCAATCAGGATCAACCCTGTAGCCAAGGAGGAAACCTAGCGTTGAAAAACACCCGATTCAAGCCCCAGGACGCCGCTGAACTTTATGGGGTTCCCTACTGGTCCAGCGGTTATTTTCGTGTCAATGACGAGGGCAAGCTCGAAGTGGACCTGCCCGGTGGACTTTCCATCGTTCTGGAGGAAGTCATTGAAGAACTCGTGGCACGAGGCAAGAGCATGCCGATCATCTTGCGGTTTCCGCAGGTGCTGGCTGAACGTGTAAAGAGTCTTTCCGAGGCTTTCAGAAAAGCCATCAAGGAATACGATTACCAGGGGAAGTATCAGGGTGTTTTCCCGATCAAGGTGAACCAGAGACGCGTGGTTGTGGAAACCATCGCCAAGGCAGGTTACTCCTATCACACCGGTCTGGAAGCAGGCTCCAAAGCAGAGCTTGCGCTGTGCCTCGCACAGAACATTCACCCGGAAGCGTTGCTTTGCTGCAACGGCTTCAAAGACGACGGTTTTGTCAGCCTGGCCCTGTGGGGACGCAAGCTTGGCAAGAACGTGGTGATCACCCTCGAAAAAATGAGCGAACTGGACCGGGTGCTGCGCCTTTCCAAGGAACTCAATGTGAAACCCGCCGTGGGTGTGCGTTTCAAACTGAACGCCAAAGGCAGTGGGCAATGGGAAGAGTCCGGTGGTGACAACGCCAAATTCGGCCTGAACGCTGCTGAACTCCTGCACGTGGTGGAGCGCCTGCGTGAAGAAGACATGCTGGACGCCCTCAGCATGATTCACTGCCACATCGGCTCACAGATCACCGACATCCGCCGCATCAAGGTGGCCGTGCGTGAAGCCACCAACGTGTATGCCAACCTGGTGAAAGCTGGCGTTCCAGTCAAGTACCTGAACGTCGGGGGCGGTCTGGGTGTCGATTACGACGGTTCCAAAACCACCTTCTACGCCAGCATGAACTACACCATGGCCGAGTACGCCGCAGACGTGGTTTACACCATTCAGGAAGTCTGCCAGCGCATGGAAGTGCAGGAACCCATCATCGTCTCCGAGTCTGGACGTGCCCTGACGGCACACCACTCTGTGCTGGTGATTCCAGTGCTGGATGTGACGGGCCCCACCGTGGACCAGCCTTTCATTCCAGACCGCAAGGAAGACCAGCACCAGATCGTCACCGACCTTGAGCAGCTTTCTGAGAACATCACCGTGCGCAATGCCCGCGAAGTGTACAACGATGCGGTTGCGGACAAAGAGACCATGAACAACCTGTTCAACCTCGGGTACCTGAGCCTGCACGACCGGGCCCGTGGTGAGGCCCTGTTCAACGGCATCATCCGCAAGATTGCCAAGGCTGTGCAGGACATGAAGTACGTTCCCGATGAGCTGGAAGACCTGCCCCGGGTGCTCGCAGACAAGTATGTCTGCAACTTCTCCCTGTTCCAGTCCCTGCCAGACAACTGGGCCATCGACACCCTGTTCCCGATCATTCCCATCCACCGTCTGGATGAAAGGCCCACCCGGGAAGCCACCCTGGTGGACATCACCTGCGACAGTGACGGCAAGATCGACAAGTTCATTGACCTGCGCGACGTGAAACGCACCCTGCCCCTGCACGTCCCAGATGGCAAACCCTATTACCTGGGGATTTTCCTCGCTGGGGCCTACCAGGATGTGCTGGGCAGCGGCCACAACCTGTTCGGCAAGGTCAATGAAGCCCACGTGGTCGCTGACAAGGAAGAAGGTTACCGCATTGAACTCTTCGTGCGGGGCCAGAAGGCACGCCGCATGATCGAGAACATGGGGTATGAAGAAGACGACCTGCGCGACTCCATCGAAGCGCAGATCGAAACGGCCCGCAAAAAAGGCCACTTCACCCAGTCCGAAGCCAAGGAACTCGGGACCACTTACACCGAGGAACTGCTCGGTTACACGTACCTCGAGTAACTCACAGGATGTGAAGCTGCCCTTTCGGGGGCAGTTTTTTGTTTGAGCCGGCAGAAGGCAGAAGGCAAAAAAGCTGTTGCTTAAACAACACTGGAGCTTTTGTTGACTGCTGAACGCTGATTGCTGATCGCTTCATCAAAATCCGGTAGAATCAGGCCACATGGACTTTTCGCGCATTCTGGAATTCTTCTCGGGCCGGAGATTCTGGATCATCTTCGTGAGCATCATCGCCCTGATCGCCATTTTTTCTGCGTTCGATCTGAAAGCGGCCAGCTGTCAGCTGATTTACCGCAGCATCGATGCCAGCCTCAGAAGTTCCTACTGCACTCCGGTGTACCGCCTGACCCCCCAGTGGCAGAAGGTGGACGACCAGACCCTGAAATTTGAGGGGGAGATCCAGCCAGACAACCTCTCTGAATTCAAGCGTTTCTTCACCCCGGCCATCAAGAAGGTGGTGGTGAACTCCATCAAAGGGGATTATCAGGCGGCGTTCCAGATCGGGAAACTGCTGAAAGCGCAAAACGTCACCGTTCAGGTGGATGGGTTCTGCATGTCGGCGTGTGCAAATTACTGGTTTCTGGCTGGACAGCGTAAAATTCTGGATGGGGGAGTGGTCGGTTTTCAGGGCAATTACAACGCTGTGATTGCAGACATGACCGATGCCCAGATCCGCGAGAACCTGGAAAAGGAATTCAAGTCCACCACAGGCACCCGTGGAACCCCCGAACAGCTCGAAACCGCCTATAAACGGTTCATGCAGATGGTCAAAGAGGAAGCGGCGTTCTTCAAAAGCCAGGGCATCAGCCAGAAACTGTTTGAATACAGCCAGAAGAAAGACAAGGGCGCAGGAGATGGCAAGACCTACATCTTCCTGATTCCCAGCCGCAAGCAGCTTGAGCAGTACGGCGTGAAAGGCATCGAGGGAGAGCAGAGCGAATCCGGACGGAAGATCCTGGCTGCCACCGGTCCCTCTTTCTACAAGGAGTGAAGTTGATCGTCAAAGTGGAGAAAATCATTGCGGGTGGGCTTGGCCTTGCCCGTCACGAGAGCGGCGTGGTTCTGGTGGAGGGGGGCCTGCCTGGTGAGGTGCTGGATGTGCAGGTTGTGCAGGAGAAACCTGTGCGCACGGCCCACATTGTGAGCATTCAGGAAGAGTCTCCAGACCGCACAGACCGTCTGGATGCACCCCCAACCCTCAACCTGGCCCATGCCACCTATGAGGCCCAGTTGAAATACAAACAGGGCATTGTGCAAGATGCCCTGACCCGGATTGGCAAGCTGCCGTTTGAGGTGTCATCCACCCAGGCCAGCCCAAGCCAGTGGCATTACCGCACGGTGGCCCAGTATGGCATTGACTCCGGGCGCTTTTTCTACCGTGAGCGGGGAAGCCATGAGAAGCGCACCCTCAGGGCAGACCCGATTGCCCATGACCGCATTGACGTCCTTTTGCGCGCGGTGGACCCGGGGAAACTGGGAGGGGCTTATGAGGTGGTGTTCCGCACCAGCATCCTGACCGGAGAAACCCTTGCTGCCCTGATTGGGGAAGGAAATCCGCAGGATTACCAGAAGCCAGCCCTCTACCTTGCTGATCTGGGGATTCATGGCGTGTCACATGCCAGACCCGGGAAATACCGTTTTCAGCATGGAGCGAAACTGGTCTGGGGAGAACCTGTGACCCTGGAGCAGTACGGCAGATTTGCACTTTCCGTGATGGTCAGCAGTTTTGCCCAGGTGAATCCGGAAGCGGCCAGCGAACTCTTCCTGAAAGCCGCTGAACTGGCAGGTGCAGGAGAGACCGCTCTGGACCTCTATGGAGGCAGTGGTGCGCTGGGCCTGCACCTTGCAGCAAATTATGGAAAAGTCACTGTTCTGGACATCAATCAGGAAAGCCTGGATCGGGGCAGGAAAGACGCAGAACGCCTGAACATCAAAAACATCCGCTTCCAGCGTGGGGACGCCAGACGCATGAACCTCGCTTACGGCACCATCACCCTGGACCCCCCCAGAGCAGGCCTCACCCCTGAAGTCATTGAGATGCTGGGCCGCAGTCAGGCCGATACGCTGGTTTACGTGTCCTGTGATCCAGCAACCTGGGCCAGGGATGTGAAACAGCTGTCCGGGTGGGGATTTAAACTTCAGGAAGCCATTCCCTGGGATTTTTACCCCCACACTTCCCATGTGGAAGTGCTCAGCCTTCTGCAACGCTGAACCTCAAAAGCCTTCATCCAGAGCAAAAATGCCCAGACTGACCGGTTTCCCTGTGTCGGTCTGGTGGTCTTTGATCACCTGAAGGACCGCAGCTTTCAGGGCTTCAACTTTCTCAGGGTCGACCAGGAAATCCTGAGCGTGGATCAGAAAACGGTCCATCTGTTTCTGGTCCTGGGGAGACATTTTGGGATCGAGGTAGGCGGGGCCTGGGCCATGTCGGGCAAACAGAAAATGAACGGGCTGTCCGATTTTTTCTGCGATGGGCTGAAAGACCTGCTTCAGCCACTGTTCAGAGGACTGCTCGAAAAACTCTGCCAGATTGCTGGATGGGGTGAGTTCGAATGGCAGCACCCAGCTCTGGGCGGTGGTTCCGTACACCCGGATGGGTCTGCCTGTGCGTTTCAGGGTCTCTTTGATGGCAACAAAACCGTGCTCCAGCAGCAATTTGAGCCGGTAGTGGACACGGTGCATGGGGAGGTGGGTGAGGTCGACCAGTTGCTGAGCACTGGCATCACGGGTGAGGAGCACATCCAGAATCTTTTGGTTGATGGGGTCCATCAACAGTCTCGCTTGCGCTTCACTGCTGAGCTGGACACTATTAGAATCTGCCTCTGTCATTGCAAGTAGCCTATCATGCACCCTTGGGCCAGAGGAGGGATCAGACGTGCAAAATGCACTGAATCGAAGAACCTTTTGGAACAGGGATTTCCTGCTTTTCTGGCTGGGAAGCATGCAATCGGAACTCGCCACGGCAGTGGCAGGGGTGGCGTTTTCTTTTCTGGTGCTGGAACAGACGGGCAAAGCCAGCAGCATGGGCATCACCCTGGCCCTGAGCCTGCTGCCCAGCATTTTCGCTCCCCTGATGGGGGCATGGATTGACCGGCTTCCCCTCAAACCCCCGCTGATTCTGGGCAACCTGCTTCGTGCGGGCCTGATGGGTGTGGTCGCCTACATGGCCTTCACTGACCAGTTCTCTCTGGGAGTGGTCTACCTGATTTCCCTGATCAACGGCCTGGTGGACATGTTTTACACGCCAGCCTCCCAGAGTGTTTTTCCAACACTGGTGCCCCCAGAGGAACTGCAGAGGGCTTCGGGATACATGGGGATGGCCAGTCAGGGCATGCAACTTGTGGGCCTGGTTGGAGGTGGTTTTCTGGTTGGTGTGCTGGGATCGGGATTCGCCATTGCCTGGAACGCAGTGGCCCTGCTGGTGATGAGCCTGCTGCTGCTCTTTGTGGCCTTGCCTGTCCGTGCACCCAGGACAGAGAAAACCCACCTTCTGCAAGACACCAGGGCAGCCCTGCAACTGGTGAAGCAGAGTGCTCCTCTGCGTTTCCTGATGCTGCTGACTTTTGTGGCAGCAGGGGTATTTGCTCCCCTTGAACTGATGGTGCCCAAAATCATGCTGGCTGCAGGACAGGGCTCCAGGGGATACGGTCTGTTTTTCGGGACCATGATGGGAGCCATGCTGCTGGGAAGTGCACTGGTGGCAACGGGCGTCCTGAAGGCCAGTCCCAGAGCGATGATGTTCTGGGGACTGCTTGGGATGGTGCTGGCTTTTGTGTTGCTCTCTTTCTCCAGTGTGCTGCCCATGGTCTACGCTTCAGCAGGCGTGCTCGGTCTGGGGATTGCTGTGGCCCAGACCGCGGCCACGGTTCTGGAAGCCCAGAGCATCCCTGAAGATTTTCGTGGACGGGTGTTCAGTCTTTATGCAGCAGTTGCAGCACTCAGCATGCCTGTGGTGCTTTTGCTGGTCAGTGCTGTGATTGACCATGTGCCTGTCAGTGTGGTGGCTCTGGCCTGTGCAGCAGGCATGCTGCTGCTGGCCGTCATGCAGAAGAGCTGGCTTGGACTCCGCTGAGGGTGGGATTGAGGTCCTCTGACACCAGCCCATTGTGGGCTGGTTTTCTTGCAGCATGGAAAAGGATCAGGACCTGATGTCTTCCAGAACCACCACGGCCTGGGCATGCTCTTTGGTGTGCGTGAGGGACAGGTGGGCCACCCAGCGATGCTCCTGCATGATGCTTTGAAGGGCAGGACTGAATTTCAGGTAGGGCCTTGAGAAGGGAAAAGGGCCTTGTGGGGTTTCATCGCGGACCACCCACACGTCCTGCCAGCTGTGGCCCTCTGCCCAGGTCTTCTGAAAGGCCTCCTTGGCAGCAAAACGGGCTGCCAGGGAAGGGACGGGGTCTGCCATCTTCAGGCAGTACGTGAGTTCCTCTGGAGTGAAAATTTTGTGCAGGAAATGGTCGCCCTCACGTTCCAGCACTTTGCGAATGCGGTGGATTTCGATCAGGTCGGTTCCGATGGCAACAATCATGGCCTGACTATACTGCAAGCTGAAGTTCGGGCAGCTGTGAGGAATTTTTTACACTGACTCCATACCGTTTTGTTACCATTGAATGAGGGGAGCATGAAATGAATGAATTGACACTCGAAAAAAATCCTCAGCCCCAGCCTGCCAGCAAACTTCACAGGTTTGAGTTCACCGGAAATGCCAACGAATATTTCCGCATCTGGATTGTGAACCTGTTCCTGAGCATCATCACGCTTGGGATTTATGCTGCCTGGGCGAAGGTGCGGGCCAGACAGTACCTGTATTCCAACACCCACCTGGATGGGCATGCTTTTGAGTACCTTGGGAACCCCACCTCCATTCTGAAAGGAAACATTCTGGTGGGCGTCGGTGTGGCCGTTTATTTCCTGGCCCAGCAGTATGAATACTGGTGGCTTTATGCCCTGCTGACGGTGTTTGCCATGATCTACCCTTACCTGATCTACAAGTCCCTGCGGTTCATGGCCAGCAACTCTGCGTACCGCAATGTGCGCTTCAAATTCTGGGGCAGCTCAACAGATGCCTACAAGTATTACCTGTTCTGGATGCTGCTGGTGCCTGTCACCTTTGGCTTTATTTTTCCCCTGATTCAGTTTTACCAGCGCAAATACCTGCTGGACAATGTGTCCTGGGGAGAAGCGCAGGGACGTTTCACTGGCAATTCCTCCCGTTTTTACACGGTGTATCTGACAGCTTATGGCATTGGTTTCGCACTGTATGTGGTGGCCATGCTGTTGATCTTTGTGTCGACTTTCGGCGTGATGCTGGGAGGGGGAGGAGAAGCTTCAGGTCTGGCTGGAGTTTCGGTGCTGCTGGGCCTCGTCTATGTGGTTGCCATTGTTGCCGGAGTTGCCCTGCAGCAGTACATTTATGCCCAGATCATGAACTACAGCCTGGAGCACACCACCCTGAACGATGGTCAGATCCGCTTCCGGGGAAAACTCAACCACTGGACGCTGATCAAGATCCAGCTGGTGAATGTGCTGGTGATTGCAGTGACCCTGGGCCTGATGAGCCCCTGGGCCAAAATCCGTTACCTGAAATACGTCCTGAGCCGCGTCGGGGTGATTGCGGCTCCTGATGCACTGGAAAACATTTCTGCTGCACAGTCCAGTGAGGACAATGCTCTGGGCGACGCAGCAGTGGACTTTCTGGATCTGGAAATCGGGCTGTAAAAGATGCTGGTCGAATTCACATCCACTTACTACGATGGGCGTTCTGCGAAAGCCCACACCATGCAGGCCAGATGGAATGGGGTCGACTTGCAGGTGACAGGGGAGGGATTGGACCTGCTGTTTTCTGAGCAGGAATGGGAACTTCAGCCTCCACTGGGTCGCACCCGCAGGGTGTTCAGGCTCAAAAGTGGGGCCAGGCTGGAAACGGATGACCTGCAGGCCATAGAGACGGTGGAGCAGGCCCTTGGACTCAATTCAGGGATGCGCTGGGTCCATGCCATTGAGCACAACTGGAAATGGGTGCTGCTGGGGTTTGTGGTGCTTGGTGGTTTTCTGTTCAGCTTTTTCCGTTTTGGTCTTCCTGTGGTGGCCCAGAAAGCTGCAGAAGTCACCCCTGTCTCGGTGCTGGTTGCCATGAGTGACAATGCCTTGAAGCTGCTGGAGCGCCAGTATTTGCAATCCACCCGCATTCCAGCAGCCAGACAGCAAAAGATTGAATCAGGGTTCCAGAAGATCGTGCAGTCGATTGGAGGGGATTACCCTTACAAACTGCACTTCTACCGCAGTTCCCTGCTGGGTGCCAATGCCTTTGCCCTGCCTTCTGGAGACATTGTGGTGACAGACAACCTGATCAAACTGGCCAAAAATGACCGTGAGATCCTCGGGGTGCTGGCCCACGAGATCGGGCACGTGACAGAGCGGCACGGCCTGAAGAGCATTTACCAGAGCCTGGGGGTGTTTTTCATGATCTCGGTGGCTTTTGGAGATGTGGTGTCTCCCACTTCTCTGGCAGCCTCTGTGCCTGCATTGCTGATCCAGAACGGGTACTCCAGAGCCTTTGAGGCAGAGGCCGATCAGGTGGCTGGGAAATACATGCTTGCTCAGGGATGGGGAACCGAGCCCCTGCAAACCATGCTGCAGAAGCTCGTTGAAGACCATGAGGGTTCAGAGACCACCAGTCTGCTCTCCACCCATCCGGGCGTGCAAGACCGCCTGAAGATGCTCCAGCAGATGAAGCGTTAAACCCGCACCACCACCCGGGCTTTGCTCTCCTGCAGGTGGATAGAGTCAATGAAACGCACCACGCGGGTGGAGTGGCCCATCACAATCGAATGGGTTCTGGCTCCCCCGCCGAAGGGACGCACCCCTTCCAGCAGGTCACCATCGGTGATGCCCGTTGCGCTGAAAACAATGTTGTCACCAGGAGCCAGATCATTGGTTCTGTAGATCTTCTCGGAGGAGACGCCCATCTGTTTGAGTCTGGCCCGCTGCTCATCGTCCTCTGCAATGAAGCGACCCTGGAACTCTGCCCCCAGGCACTTCATGGCTGCAGCGGTGACCACGCCCTCCGGTGCTCCCCCCCAGCCCATCAGGGCGTGTACGCCAGTGCCACGGATGGCTGCGGCCAGACCTGCAATCACATCTCCAGCATTGATCAGCTTGACGCGTGCTCCGGCCTGACGGATCTGCTGGATCAGGGGGATGTGGCGCTCGCGGTCCAGCACCACGATCAGCAGGTCTTCCACACTGCGCTGCAGGCTCATGGCCAGGGCTTTGAGGTTGGCTTCCACGGGCCAGTCCAGGTTCACATGACCCACTGCAGGTGGTGGCACCACCAGTTTGTCCATGTAGATGTCCGGGGCATGGAGCAGGCCCCCTTTTTCGCTCATGGCGATCACGGCAATGACATTGGGAAGCCCTTTTGCTGCTGCGCTGGTGCCTTCCACCGGGTCCACAGCAATGTCCACCTTATGGGAGTGTTTGGTTTTCTGCCCGAGGTTTTCTCCGATGTAGAGCATCGGGGCCTCATCCATTTCCCCTTCACCGATCACCACGGTTCCATCAATGTCGAGTTCGTTGAGCACCTTGCGCATGGCATCGGTGCCTGCAGCATCCACAGCATTCTTGTCCCCCTTGCCAATGAGTCTGCTGGCGGCAAGGGCGGCCTGTTCGGTCACACGCACAGTATCCAAAACGAGAGCACGTTCCATAGAAGGCGTTTTAACATTTGGAAGGGGTTCAATTGGTTTACGGTGTAGGTGTGTACTACACTGTTTTACCCCTGATTTGGTTTACCTGCATGAAGCCGCTAAAGGTATACAACCCCGTTTTTGGTTGCTGAACCATGAAAAATGGCCCAGGGGACAAACCTGGACCCGGTACAGATGGTTTTACCTGTCTGGATGGGTGTTTCTTTGTTCAGAGCCAACACAAATGGGGGTTTATCCCACCGGTTTCGGTCCACGTAAACCACTTTTGCCCATGCGACTGGACAGCACACCAGCGATGTCCTCGGGCTTCACACCCAGTTCTGCCATCACAAAGAGGGTGTGGAACAGCAGATCGGCGGTTTCTGTGGCAAGCTCTTTTGGGTCGCTGTTCTTGGCGGCCAGCAAAACCTCTCCGGCCTCTTCAGGTATTTTCTTGAGGATGCGGTCCAGGCCCGCTTTGTGCATGGTGGTCACGTAAGACCCCTCAGGCTGATGCTCGATGCGGTCCAGAATGGTTTTGTACACCTCACTGACCACAAAGCCAAGCTGGGTGTGCCCTGCTTCTTCCATGAGGGGATTGTGGAAACAGGACTGCTTGCCCGTGTGGCACGCTGGACCCTGCTGCTCCACCAGATACAGTACAGCGTCGCTGTCACAGTCGTAACGGACACCCAGAACCTTCTGCGTGTTGCCACTGGTTTTGCCCTTGATCCACAGTTCCTGACGGCTGCGGGAATAATAGGTGCCTTCCAGGGTGCTCAGGGTGTGTTCCAGGGCTTCCTGGTTGGCCCAGGCGAGCATCAGGACTTCACCACTGCGGGCATCCTGCGTCACCACCGGGACCAGACCGTCCTCGTTGTACTTCAGTTCACTCAGATTCATTCCACAAACCCTCTCACCTGAATGCCGCGACCCGTCAGGTAATCCTTCACCTGACGCACCGTGAGCATCCCGAAGTGAAACACACTGGCGGCAAGGGCAGCATCGGCCTTCCCTGCGGTCAGAACATCATAAAAATCTTCCAGCTTGCCCGCACCACCCGAGGCCACCACGGGCACATCCACATTCTCTTTCACGGTGCGGGTGGCCAGCAGATCAAACCCGGACTGGGTACCGTCTGCATCCATCACGTTCAGCACAATTTCGCCTGCACCCAGTTCCTGACCCTTGTGGACCCACTCGATCAGGTCGATGCCGGTGTCCACACGGCCCCCATTCAGGTGCACATTCCAGCCCGAACCATCCGGTCTGCGTTTGGCATCAATCGAGAGCACCACACACTGGGCTCCAAAGTGGTCGCTGGCAGCCCGGATCAGGTCCGGGTTGCGGATGGCACTGGAATTCACAGAAATCTTGTCTGCCCCCGAGAGCAGCAGGTTCCTGAAATCCTCCACGCTGTTCACGCCACCTCCGATGGTGAGGGGCATCATCACGCTTTCTGCCACGTCTTTCGCCACTTCCAGCATCAGTTTACGGCCTTCATGGCTGGCGGTGATGTCATAGAAGACCAGTTCGTCGGCCTGTTCGTGTTCGTACTTCTGGGCGAGCAGCAAAGGGTTTCCGGCATCTCGGTGGTTTTCAAAGAACTTGACGTTCTTGACCACCCGACCATTTTGAACATCCAGACACGGGATGATGCGCTTCGTAATCACAGCTGTCATTGTACGGGACAGGGGAGGGGAGTAAAGAATTTTGCGTATGCATCTGTTTGCTGGGGGCCAAGAGTCGTACAGCGTCGCTTCGCGCTGGGTCGCCGCTTCGCACGGGGGCTTGGCTGCGGGTTGCGCCTCCCGAAAATTGTCCTCCTGTGATATAATCGCAAAGTTGACTGCGCCATAAGCCGATAAACGTCATGCGTTAACAGGCAGAACGCAGTGCTGGAGGAGTCCCAATGAAGAAGAACATTCACCCCAAAGTCGTTCCCTGCAAGATCATCTACCAGGGTCAAGTTGTGATGGAAACCTACTCCACCAAGCCCGAAATTCACGTGGACGTGTGGAGTGGTGTGCACCCCTTCTGGACTGGCGAAGACCGCTTCGTCGATACCGAAGGTCGTGTGGACAAGTTCACCAAGCGCTTTGGTGACAGCTACCGCAACAAGAAGAAGTAAACCCCTGAATTCACCTTCAGGCTTTACTGCTGAGAAAATCCCCGGGAAACCGGGGATTTTGCTTTTGGTTTTTGATGGGGGGTGGTTTCATCCAGCTCTGGGCAGGTGCCTGGAGACCTTCAGGCGTGCTTTAAGTTCTGCAATGCGGGGTTGAAATTCGATCAGGCCCAGACGCAGAGATTCTTTTTCTGCAGCCTGAAGGCGCAACTGGGCACGTTCCAGAAAAGCTGCTTTGCTGTGGAGGTCTGGGTGCATTTCGGCAAAAGCGAGTGCCTGTTCTGCACCCTGCAGGTCGCTGTTGATCAGGGGGGAAAGGTTCATCAGAGGCATGGGGGCTCCTTTCAAGAGAACGTGTGCCTTGAAGGTGGACGCTGTGGCGTCTTTCGTTTTCCACTTTAATCCCACAACCTGAGACATAAAGTAACAACCAGGGTGGTAACAATTTATGTTTTCTTTACAGATGTGACTTCTGCCTTGCTTCCTGAACACGGTAGAGGTTGACCACTTTGCCAAAGGATTCCACAGTGGCCACAGCTTTCAAACCAATTTTGCTCAGCCCGAGGGCCTGCAATTGTGCTTTTGTGGCCAGTCCTGCTGGGACTTCAGAGAGTTTTGCATAATGTGGCATGACCATGCATTTACTGTAGGTGGCAGTGTGTGACAGCTTTCGCACTGACATGGCCCTGAAAAAAGCTCCTGTTTCAGAACATGCCCTTTACATGTTTCTTCTGGTTGACTGGCTTTTTTTGCCACAGCAGCAAGAAACCCGCCAGGTGGATTTTTTGACTGTAACGATGGTGGGGTTCATGGGCTTGATTCTCAGGCCGCAGCACAGAAAAAGCAGGCAAGAAACTTGTAAGTTTTGCAGGACAACCGCATCAGGAAGTGCCAGACTGCAAACAAAAAAGGGTGCCTGAGCACCCTCTGAGCATGCTGCCTTTAACCTTTGACGGCACCGGAGGTGAGACCGGAGATGATGTTTCTCTGGAAGATCAGCACCAGGATGATCAGGGGCACCGTCACCAGAATGGACGCCGCCATGATGTTCGCCCACGGCAACTCAAACTGACTGGCTCCAGAGTAGTTCGCAATCACCACCGGCACCGTACGGTTGTCCGAAGTGAAC